>UQNV01000043.1 GCA_900542505.1 uncultured Alistipes sp. | reverse complement strand
GATCTACACACTGCATATCGTCGGCAGCGTCAGATGTGTATAAGAGACAGGGGAGCGGTTCGGGGGGATACGGCGGTGGTGTGGCGGATGGACGGGGTTCGGCTCTGCCCTTCCGCCACGGCGGAGCCCATGTGCGCGAACGCCCGCTGCGGCCGACGGTGTCGTCGCGGCGGACCTGGGGTGGAACGATGGCGGAAGGGACCCGTCGGGGTGGGGTCAGTGACCTGCGGCGCGGCGGCGGAACTCGGCACAGACGATGCCGGTGGCCATGGCGACGTTGAGCGACTCGGAGCCGCGGCGGTCGGCCGGGTAGGGCGGGATGAGGAGCTTGCGGTCGATGTGGCGGGCGACCCGTTCCGAGATGCCGCGCCCTTCGTTGCCCATCACGACGATGCCCCCCGTCGTGAGCTCCGTGTCGTAGAGGTTCTCCCCCTCGAGGAAGGTGCCGTAGATGGGCGTGCGGCGCCGTGCGGCGTCGGACAGCAGCGCGTCGAGTTCCATGTAGTGGAGCCGCACGCGGAGGATGGCGCCCATGGTGGCCTGTACCACCTTGGGATTGAAGCAGTCGGCCGAGTCGGGCGAGCAGACGATGTCGCGGATGCCGAACCAGTCGGCCAGACGGATGATGGTCCCCAGATTGCCGGGATTCTGCACCTGGTCGAGCGCCAGCGTGAGCTCCCGACCGACCGCCGCAGCGTCGAACCGGTAGCGTGGGATTTCGACCAGCGCCAGCGAGTTGGAGGGCGTCTTGAGCAGCGAGAGCCGCTCCATGTCGCGCGGTGCGACGCACTCGACTTCGGTCCCTTCGAAGAGCCCCTCGAGGGCGAAAATCCTGCGCACGTGCAGGTGCGAGGCGCGCAGTTCGCCGATGAGTTTCTCTCCTTCGGCGACGAAAAGTCCCGTTTCGGTTCGTCCCCGCTTGTCGGCGAGCGAGCGGACGAGTTGCAGTTCGGCTTTGGTCATCGGTGTTTCTCTATGGTGAAGGTCTCGCCTTCGCGGGCGGCAAAGGTTTCGGGAAAGAGCGTACGGGCCTCGGCGACCAGTTCGTCGAGCTGCTTGTAGCGCGTCGAGAAGTGGCCGATGACGAGCCTCCGCGCCCCGGCCCCGAGTGCCGCACGGGCGGCGTCGAGCGTCGTGGAGTGGCCCCGTTCGCGGGCCAGTTTCTGTTCGGCGGCGGCATAGGTTGCCTCGTGGTACATCAGCTCCACGCCCCGGCAGAGCCCCGCGGCCTTGGCCGAGAAGTTCGTGTCCGAGAGATAGGCGTACGAGCGCGGCTGGTAGGGCAGATAGGTCAGCTCGGCGTTGGGAATCCGTTCACCCGATTCGAGCTCGACATCCTCGCCCCGCTTGGCTGCGGCAATCTGGGCGATGGAGAGTCCGTAGCGCACAATCTGGTGCTTCTCGATGTTGAGCGGCGGGCACTTCTCGCGGAAGAGGAAGCCGGCCGTCGGTACGCGGTGGCGCAGCGGGATGCTCCAGACCTCGAGCGTGCGGTTCTCGAAGAGCAGCGCATGCTCCGTGGTGCGCACCTCGTGCCACGTGATGCGATAGGGCAGCTCCGGGTCGAAGTAGCGCAGGTGGCAGGCGAGCATCTCGCCGAAGGGGGCCGGCGCATAGACCGGAAGTTCCGTCCGGCGGCCGTAGAGCCCCAGCGTCGAGAAGAGCGGGAAAAGCCCGAAGAGGTGGTCGCCGTGGAGGTGCGAGATGAAGACGGCACGCAGCTTCAGCGGGTTGATGCCGCGGCGGATGAGCTGCTGCTGGGTGCCCTCGCCCGCGTCCACCAGGTAGTACTGTTCGTGGACGTTCACCACCTGGGCCGAGGGGTGGCGGTCGGCGGTCGGCTTGGCCGACGAGGAGCCGAGTATGGTGACCGAGAAGCTCATCGTTGCGGGGTTTGTCCGGCGTCCGGCCGCATCCACTCCGGGTGGGCGGGCGCTCCGACGGCAAATGTACGAATTTTTCCCCGGAGCGTCAAGCGCGGCGGTGCATGCGTGTGGCAAAAAAGAGCAGGCGGCAGCCTTTCGTGCTGCCGCCTCTCCGTGTGTCGCTGGTCGGTTGCCGCCCGGCTCAGTGGAGCAGGAAGCGTTCGCAGTCGAGCGCCGCGATGCAGCCCGAACCGGCTGCGGTGATGGCCTGCCGGTAGTGGGGGTCCTTCACGTCGCCGGCGGCGAAGACGCCCTCGACCGAGGTCTTCGAGGTGCCGGGCTCGGTGCGGATGTAGCCTTCGGCATCGAGTTCGAGCTGTCCGGCGAAGAGCTCCGTGTTGGGATGGTGGCCGATGGCCAGGAAGAAGCCGTCGATGTCGATGCGGCGCTCCGTGCCGTCGTTGTGGCGCAGCAGGGCTCCCGTCACGCCGTTGTCGTCGCCCAGCACCTCGATGGTGTTGTGTTCGAAGAGCACCTCGATGTTGGGCGTCTTGAAGACCCGCTCCTGCATCGCCTTCGAGGCGCGCAGGAAGGGCTTGCGGACAATCATGTAGACCTTGCGGCAGAGCGAGGCGAGGTAGGTGGCCTCCTCGCAGGCCGTGTCGCCGCCGCCGACCACCGCCACATCCTTCTTGCGGTAGAAGAAGCCGTCGCACGTGGCGCAGGCGCTCACGCCCATGCCGCGGTAGCGGGTCTCGGAGGGGAGCCCGAGGTACTTGGCCGAGGCGCCCGTCGAGACAATCAGCGTCTCGGCAAGCAGCTCCTTCTCGCCGTCGACGACCACGCGGAACGGCCGCTGCGAGAGGTCGACGCGCGTCACGACGCCCGAACGCACGTCAGTGCCGAAGCGCTCGGCCTGGCGCCGCAGGTCGGCCATCATCTGGTTGCCGTCCACGCCGTCGGGGTAACCCGGGAAGTTCTCGATTTCGGTGGTGGTGGTGAGCTGGCCGCCGGGCTCGATGCCCTCGTAGAGTACGGGCGCGAGGTTGGCGCGCGAGGTGTAGATGCCCGCGGTGTATCCCGCCGGGCCGCTGCCTATAATCAGGACTTTGACGTTTTCCATGGTTTTTATGTACGGTTTGAGTTATTGATTTGTCTCTTGTCTTGCGGGAATCGGTGCGGTGCGGGCCGGCTATCCGGCGACCGGTTCCGGGACGTCGGCCGCAGCCGTCGCTTCGAGCTCCCCGAGCGGGACGAAACGGGTGAGCTGCCGCCCGAGGTAGTCGAAGCGAGCCCACAGCCCGTCGAGCCGTACGAGGCTGATGCTCGTCGCGGGGTCGTACTCCACGATTTCGTAGCGGGGTGCGATGACATAGCCGCCCTGCTTGTCGATGAGCCCCATTCCCTCGGCCGTCTGCACCTCGGCGCGCCCCTCATGGAAGTCGTTGGCCCAGAGGAAGTGCGAGGGGATGACCACCCGGTTCGACGGGTCGACGAAGCCGTAGCCCGTCTCGTCCTCGACGCAGACGAGCCCCTCGAAGAGGTTGCTGCACCAGCGGTGCCCCGCGAGGCGGCGCGACGCGGTGTAGGCGGCCGTCGTGTCGTGCAGCGTCTGCTCCGTTGCGGCGTCGGCCGGGTGCCGGGCCTGCTCCCCGACCCGATGCCGCAACGCTCCGAAGGCCTCGTCGTCGGCGCCCGTGGTGCCGAAGCAGGCGTCGTGGTAGCGCAGCGGGATGAAGCGCCCGGCGCACCAGCGCAGGTTCTCTGGCTTGAGGTTGCGGCGGTTGAAACCGAGGCTGCGGAGCCCCTCCTGCAGCGTGTCGAGCGCCGCGAGCAGCGTGGCCGGCTCCTCGGAGGCCAGGGCCTCCTCGAACCCGACGCCGGCGGGCAGCTCCTGCAGGATGAGTCCCGTACGGCGCACCGTGCCTGTCGCGTCGCTCCACTGCATCTCGTCGGGCAGTATCCGGTAGTCGGCCAGAAGGCCGGTTGTCAGGCGGCGCAGACGGGCTGCCGTGCGTTCGATGCGCAGCAGCGCCTGCGGAGCCAGCGGCAGGAAGAGCAGCCAGTTGCCGCCCCGCCATTCGATTTGCGCCTCGGCGAAGCGGGTTGTGCGGCGCAGCAGGGGAAGCCCCTGCCGGTCGGTCCGGACACGGGCCTCGGCCAGCGTCGCAAAGGCGAGGTCGGGTGCGAGCAGTGCCCGCGCGAAGTCGTTGAGGGTGGGAGTCATCGTCTATTCGGTTTTGACGCTGATGGAGCCGATGTTGAGTGCCGAGACCAGTTCGGCGGCCGAGGCGTTGAAGCAGAGTCCGCGGAAGGGCGGCAGCGCGCCGGGTCCCTTCAGCTCGCGGATGGCCGCATGGAAGGGCTCGGGCATTGTGCTCGAACAGTCGTAGAGCAGCGAGGCGTAGCGGTTGGCGTAGTGCTCCTCCGCCGGTTCGGGAAAGAGCAGCGGATGCCTTTCGGCGGCCGTTGCTATGTGGATGTTGACGAGCAGTACGTTGCCGTCGGATGTCGCCAGCGAGCGGATTTGCCCGGCCGCCGCGCGCAGCTCCTCCTCGTCGCAGTCGGTCGCCTCGCCGTCGGTGATGTTGAAGACCACGGGCGGGAAGCTCTCCGCATTCTCGGGCCGGAGCACCCACTCCGAGGCCAGGTCGCGGATGCGGCGCAGCGCCTCGCACATCGGCGTCTGCCCCTCGGCCCGGGGTTCGAGCCAGCGGGGCGTGGGTATTTCGCGCAGCGAGATGCTGCCGTCGGGCAGCCGGTATTCGAGCAGCTCGGTGCGGATGCGGGGCTCCATGGCCGCCAGTTCGCAGACGGTGTGCATCGCGGCCCCGTCGGGCAGCAGCGGCGTCACCTCGTCGTCACCGAGGTAGCCCAGCACGGCGATGTCGTAGTAGTCGCGTACGCCGTCGCTGCGGCGCGCCCGCTCGATGAGCTCGAAGAGCAGTTCGTTGGCGATGGTGGCCACCACCTCGCTCTTGGCCTTGCGGCCGCCGCGGAAGTGAATCGGCTCGGCCATCGAGCCGGAGCAGTCGATGGCCAGGAAGAAGGCCGTGCGGTGGCTGCGCGTGATGCTTTGCGTATACATGGGTCGTTGTCAGGTTTCTCGTTTTTCTGTTCGGGGAGGCGCCGTATCCGGCTCTCCCGGTAGCCGTGGGCCGCTCAGTCGAGTCCCCGCACGGCGCGGTAGTCGAGCAGACGCTCCTCCTCGCCGCCGTCGAGTCCGTAGCCGACGGCCTTGTCGGGCGAGCAGTCGCGGGCCCGGTCGGCGTCGGTCATCTCGCGCAGCGCCTCGCGCGCGTTGTGGCCGCCGCGGACAGCCTCGGCAATCTCCTCCTCCGAGGGGAGATGGCCCAGCAGCCGGGCATAAATGGAGAGGGCCCAGCGGTGGGCCTGGTCGTCGTAGCGGCGGGCGAAGTCGCGGAAGCGGTCGTCGATTTCTCGGGGGTCGGTCAGCTCGCCCCGTTCGACGGCGTCGCACAGCGCCTCGACCTCGCTGCGGGTGATGTAGGCACCCGCCACGTCGAGCCAGTGGCCGGGCTCCTCGAGGGCCGCCTCGAGCGGCGCCCCGCCCCGTTCGAGCATCGCCCCCAGCGCGGCGGCTATCGCCTTGTTGTAGAGCGTGATGCCGCGTCGCAGCGCCGTCTGGCGGATGACCGTCTTGCGGTAGTTGTAGAACGGTGCGTCGGGCTCCCCGTCCGCGAGCGTGTGGAGCGTGTCGACGGCGTGGAGCATCGCCTCGGTGAGGTAGGGGTTGAAGGGCTCGAAGTTGACCACGTCGCGCCGCCGCGTACGGTGGTCGCGTGTGGGCCACTTCTCGATGTCGCGCACCGTGCCGTAGCTGGCCAGATTGGCCCCGGGCATCAGCACCGAGCGCCCCTCCTTCTCGATGAGGTACGAGAAGGGGAAGTCCGACGTGTCGTGGTGGTGGGTGTGGTGGCCCATCACCATGGTGAAGGCCCCCTCGAGCGCCGGTGACATGACGTAGGCGTCGCTGGCGAACTTGCAGCCCCGCAGGTGGACGGCCTGGTGGACGGCGCCGCTCTTGAAGAGGTGGTTGCTCTGGTTGGTGCCGCTGCCGGCGTTGAAGAAGGAGAACATGCCGGCGATGAGCAGCGACGAGCGGTGGTGCGAGACGGTGAAGGGTCCGGCGAAGATGGCGGCCGCCTCGCCGTTCTCGCAGTGCGACGAGGCGAAGAAGAGGGCGTCGGTGGCCGAATAGGCCTTGTCCAGGCGGCAGCATTCGCCGACGAAGCAGCGTTCGACGATGACGCCGTTGTCGAGCCGGGCCTCCTCGGCGGCGATGAAGTCGCGGGCCTTGACGTCGATGCCGGCGCGGGCACCGTCGCAGAGCGTGCCGTTCTCGAGCAGCGAGACGCCGTCGAGCTGCACCTCGTCGCCCACGTTCACCTCGCGCAGCAGGCGGCAGCCCGTGATGCGGCAGCGGCGTCCCACGCGTCCGACCTCGGAACGTGCGCGTTCGGCCTCACGTTCGGCCATGCGGTCGAGTGCGGCGACCAGCTGCGGACGGTGGCGGTAGAGGGCCGCCAGATAGGCCGTCTGGGCCGAGAGCGCCGTGAAGATTTTCACCGTGCGGCCGCCGCATTCGTTCATCGTCGCCACCGCGACCCCGTTGCCGAACGAGGATGCATGACGGCATTCGAGCGCCGAGACGTCGGCCACGAGCGACTCCTCGCCGATGTCGTAGTTGCAGACCCGCGAGCGGTAGATGCGGGCATCCCGGCCGATGCGGACCCTCCCTTCGAGGCGGCATGCGGCCAGCTGCTCCGTGCGGAACTCCTCCGCGACAGAGACGTCGCTCCACGACGAGGCGCTGCAGCCGGAAGCCTCGAGGCGCCGGATTTCGTCGTCGGTCAGGTTGCGGTACTGGGACATAGGCTTCAGTCGTTTGATGCAAAGATACGAAAAGAGGGGTGTCGAGGCAACCCGAAAGCAAAGTTTTCAGCGTCGTCCTCCGCCTGCCGCCTTGCGGACGCGGGTGTCACGCTTCGCACTCGTGCCCCTCGCGGTCGATGACGTGCACTCCGTCGCGGCGGAAAATCCGTGCCCGCCCTCCGCGGAAAGGCTTCACCGCCTCGCACCCCGGAAGGCTCAGCCGTGTGCGCCCGCTGCGGTCGATGTAGTGCCACGTGCGGCCCAGCCGCACGGCTGCCAGCCCCTCGCTGAAATCGAAGCCGCAGTCGTAGAGGGGCGCGACGACCACCCGCTCGCCGCAGCGGTAGCCCCACAGCCCGTTCTCGGCGAAGAGCTCGGGCGTTTGGCCGCCGTCGGGCGGGGTTTTCTCCCCGGCAGGCCCGTTTGCGGCATCGGCTGCCTCGACGGCGCGTGCGAGCAGTCCGGCCAGGCCGAAGAGCTTCAGGGTCGGTGAGAGCAACAATCGTGCTATGCGGTAGGCGATGGCCATCCCCCGCTCCTCGAAAAGGGTCAGAACCTCCTCCAGAACGCCGTCGTCGCGCATCCGCGACGGGGTGAAGAGCACGCCGTCCGACGCATGGCGCCGGGCCAGCGAGGGGTCGAGTGCCAGGGCGTGGAGCGCCGTCGAAATCAGCGCCGCGGGGTAGTCGTCGAGCGAGGCGTCGAAATCCGCCGCCTCCCGTGCGGGGTGCTGGTAGCCCCTTGTCCCCAGTTCGGGACTCCGCCGCCCGGCGAAGGCGGGGAGGAACATCGCATCGAAGTCGATGAGCTGCAGCTCGCCCGTGGGTCGTACGACGATGTTCTCGGGTTTCAGGTCGCCGTGGGCCCAGTCGTCGGCCACAAGGCGGGCCGCCAGACGGTCGAAACGGTCGGCCAGCGACCGCAGCCCCGCGCTCTCCTCCGCGCGCAGCGCCGCGTCAATCTCTTCGCGGAGCGTGCGCCCCTCGACCCAGTCGTCGAGTACTACGTCGCACCAGACGCCCTCGTCGGGCGAGGTGAAGAGGAAAAGCTCGCGACGGCGGAGCCGCTCGCCGTAGATTTCCTCCAGATGGGGCATCGTGCGCATGTAGCAGCGCAGCGCCTGCAGTCTTCCTCCGCGGCGGATGCGGAAGACCGCCGCGCTGTTGCCTGCGGCGTAGAGCAGCCGTCCCTGCGGGTCGCGGCACACCTCGAAAGGTTCGAGCGTGCGGCTCAGCCCTGCGGGCTCCTCGAGTGTCGAAAGGTATTGGCGGAGGGTGAACAAGAGGTCGTTATGCGTAGTATAAAAAAAGAGGGCCGGATGTTCCGGCCCTGCTCGTTCGTTTGTCCGATTAGTGGCAGTGGCCGCAGCCGTCGCCGCAACCGTGGTCGTCGCAGTCGCAGTCGTGGTCGCCGCAGCCGCACGAGCAGCCGCCCTTCAAATCCTCGGGCGTCACGTCGCGCACCGACACCACCTCAACCTCGAAGTTGAGCGTCTTGCCGGCCATCGGGTGGTTGAAGTCCATCTTGACGGTCTCCTCGCCCACCTCCTTGACGATGCCCATCATGCGGTTGCCCTGGGCGTCGCTCATCGGCACCTGCGAGCCGACGAAGAGGATATCCTCGGCCAGCTTGCCGTCGACCATGAAGATGCTCTTCGGCAGGTCGACGATGGCCTCGGCAATCAGTTCGCCGTAGCCGTCCTTGGGCTCGAGCGTGAAGGCTACCTTGTCGCCCACCTCCTTGTCGAGAATCGCCTCCTCGAACTTGGGGAGCAGCATGCCCGTACCGAAGATGAACTCGAGCGGCTGGCCCGGACGCGACTGGTCCGCAATCTGTCCGTCGACGGTGAGCTTGTAGTCCACGCCGACCATTTTGTTCTGTGCTACTTTCATTTTGCGAATATGTTCTTTGTTTTTGAATAATTGTCGTTTGCCGTCTGTCTGCCGCCGCGCCGCGCCGTTGGGGCGGAGCGCCTCCGCCGTGCGCTGCGGTCGGGAGCAGCAAGTCGTCAAAGGTACGCACTTCGGAGCGAGTTGCCAAATTCTGGCGCGAAATAATGCACTCCGCCCCCGAAAAAGCCGCTCCGCCGCCCGCCGGCGTCTCTTCGCCGGCGAAAAACGCGCCGCATCGGCGGGCCCTCTGCCGCACAGGGCCCCGGCTCCCGGCGGTTGTTGCCTCCCGCTCGGGCGGCTGTCCGGCGCCGTTCCGCCGCGTGCGGAGAACAAGGGGGCGGCAGCCTCCGGCCGCCGCCCCCTGGAGCGTCGATGAGTCCCGTTGCCGGTTAATCGAGGTTGCGGCAGCAGAGGTTGCGGTCGCCGTAACCGTTGTCGATTTTCGAGACGTAGGGGAAGAACTTCGCCGTGCGGACCCACTCCAGCGGGAAGGCGGCCTCCATGCGCGTGTAGGGATGCGTCCACTCGCCGGCCAGTTCGACGGCCGTATGGGGGGCGTTCACCACCACGTTGTCCGCCGTGCCGACAGCCGCCTCGCACTCGCGCTTGATTTGTATGAGCGCCGCGATGAAGCGGTCCATCTCGGCCTTGGGCTCCGACTCGGTGGGCTCGACCATGAGCGTCTCATGGACGGGGAACGAGAGCGTCGGGGCGTGGAAGCCGTAGTCCATCAGCCGGTGGGCGATGTCGCCGCAGTCGATGTTGTAGTCCCGCTTGAAGTGCGTCAGGTCGAGAATCATCTCGTGGCCCACGCGTCCCGTCTCACCCGAGTAGTAGGTGCGGTACTCCGAAGCGAGGGCCGCCGACATGTAGTTGGCATTGACGATGGCCATCTCGGTGGCACGTCGCAGGCCGTCGCCGCCCAGCATCTTGATGTAGCCGTAGGTGATGGGGAGCAGCAGGGCCGAACCCCACGGAGCCGACGATACGGCGGTGATGCCCTCGTCGCCGCCCGTGCCGACAATCGGATGCGAAGGCAGGAAGGGACGCAGGTGCTCGGCCACGCAGATGGGGCCGACGCCCGGACCGCCGCCGCCGTGGGGCATGGCGAAAGTCTTGTGGAGGTTCAGGTGGCAGACGTCCGCTCCGATGTATCCCGGGTTGGTCAGACCCACCTGGGCGTTCATGTTGGCGCCATCCATGTAGACCTGGCCGCCGGCGTCGTGCACCGCGTCGACAATCTCGCGGATGCGGCTCTCGAAGACGCCGTGCGTCGAGGGATAGGTCACCATCAGGCCGCACAGCTCCGAGCTGTGCTCGCGGGCCTTGGCCTCGAGGTCGGCGACGTCGATGTTGCCCTTCTCGTCGCAGGCGACCGTCACGATTTTCATGCCGGCCATCGCTGCCGAGGCGGGGTTGGTGCCGTGGGCCGAGGCGGGAATGAGCACCACGTTGCGGTAGCCCTGGCCGCGGCTCTGGTGGTAGGCGCGGATGACCATCAGTCCGGTGTATTCGCCTGCGGCGCCCGAGTTGGGCTGCAGCGAGCAGGCGGCAAAGCCGGTGATGGTGGCCAGGTCGCGTTCGAGTTCGGCGATGAGCTCCATGTAGCCCTCGGCCTGGTCGGCCGGAGCGAAGGGGTGCATGTTCTGGAAGCCGGCCAGCGAGAGCGGCTGCATGAGCGCCGCCGCGTTGAGTTTCATGGTGCACGAACCGAGCGAAATCATCGAGTTGGCCAGCGAGATGTCGCGCAGCTCGAGGCGCTTGATGTAGCGCATCAGCTCGCTCTCCGAACGGCACGAGTTGAAGACCTGCTCGGTCAGGTAGGCCGACTGGCGGCGCAGCGCGGCGGGGATGCTCTGCTCGGTCGCATGCTTCGCGGCCTTGGCCTTGCGGCCCTTGGCCTCGGCGAAGATGCGCAGCACGAGGTCGACCTCTTCGGGGGTGGTCACCTCGTCGAACGACATGCGCACGCGCTCCTCCGAGGGGTAGTAGAAGTTGATGCCCTGCTCGAGTGCCAGCGACTGGACGACGGCCGCTTCGGCCTCGACCTCCAGCGTGTCGAAGAAGTCGTGTGCGGCGAGCGTGTAGCCCAGCGCCTCGAGTCCGCGGGCGACGGTCACGGCCGCGAGGTGGGCCGTCAGGGCGGCGCGGCGCAGCCCCTCGGGACCGTTGTAGACGCAGTAGAAGCCCGTCATCGAGGCCATGAGCGCCGAGGCGGTGCAGATGTTCGAGGTGGCCTTCTCGCGCTTGATGTGCTGCTCGCGCATCTGGAGCGCCATGCGCAGCGCGCGGTTGCCCAGACGGTCGACCGAGACGCCGATGATACGGCCCGGCATGTTGCGCTTGAAGGCTTCGCGGGTGGCCATGTATCCGGCGGCCGGTCCGCCGAAGCCCATCGGCGTGCCGAGGCGCTGTGCCGAACCTACGGCGATGTCGGCGCCCCACTCGCCCGGAGCCTTCACCAGCGCCAGCGCCAGCAGGTCGGCCACGGCCGTCACGAGCGCCCCCTTGGCATGGGCCGCGGCGGTGAAGTCCGAGTAGTCGCGCAGGTGGCCGTTGGCGGCCGGGTACTGCACGATGGCGCCGAACTCCTTGCCCGTGAACTCGTATCCGTCGTATTCGTCGATGATGAGCTCGATGCCGAAGGGCTCGCTGCGCGTGAGCAGCACGTCGAGCGTCTGGGGGAAGATGTTGCGGTCGACGAAGAGCTGGTTGCGCCCCTCGCGGATGGCTTCACGCGAGCGCAGCGCAAACATCATCAGCATCGCCTCGGCTGCGGCCGTGCCCTCGTCGAGCAGCGAGCAGTTGCCGATTTCCATTCCCGTGAGCGAGATGACGGCGGTCTGGAAGTTGAGCAGCGCCTCGAGGCGGCCCTGCGAAATTTCGGCCTGGTAGGGGGTGTAGGAGGTGTACCAGGCGGGATTCTCGAAGACGTTGCGTGCCACGGCGGCCGGAACGGCGCAGGGGTAGTAGCCCATGCCGATGAACGAACGCAGCGTGCGGTTGCGGTCGGCCAGTGCGCGGATGTGGGTCGCGAACTCATACTCGCTCATCCCCTCGGCGGGCAGGGCGAGCGGCTTCTTGAGCCGGATGGATTGGGGAATGACCTGCGCGATGAGCTCCTCGACGGAGCCGACGCCGATGGTGTCGAGCATCGCCTTCAGTTCGTTTTCACGGGTGACGCCGATGTGGCGGTCGGAGAATTTGTCGAACATAGGATTCGTTGGTTATTTGAGTTTTTCGGGTTATGCGGTAGTGTTGCTGCGGGTGCGCCGGACGCATGGTCACTTCGGGCCGCGGGGCGTTCCGTCCACCTCGTCGGGCCAGGGACAGGGTTCGCCCGTCGCCTTGAACGAGGGGCGCTGTGCGCCGACCTTGCGCAGGAAGCGGCCCAGACGGCGCGACAGCTCGCGCACCCGGCGCGGCTCGGAGGCCGAGAGCTCCTCCCGCTCGCCGATGTCGCGGCGGATGTTGAAGAGTTCGCGGCGGCCGTCCTCATAATAGTAGACCAGCTTCCAGTCGCCGCGGCGGATGGTGCAGGTGGGGCCGATGCCCGGGCCCGTGGGGCCCCAGACGTTGGGACAGTTCCAGTAGAGCGAACGTCCGTGCGCGGGATTGGCGCCGCGGCCCGTCAGCAGGGGTACGAACGAGCGTCCGTCGATGGGCTGTACGGTCCGGTAGCGGCGGATGCCCGCCATCTCGAGAATGGTGGGGTAGAAGTCCTCGATGAGCAGGTAGTCGTCGCACCGCTCGCCGCCGCGCGTCACGCCCGGCCAGTAGACAATCATCGGCTCGCGGATGCCGCCCTCGTAGGCCGACCCCTTGCCGCTGTTGAGCGGCGCGTTCTGGGTGTGGAGGGCGCCGTCGCGCGTCCCCTCGGCGGCCAGACCGCCGTTGTCGCTCATGAAGAGGATGATGGTGCGCTGCAGCTCGTCGTTGCGTTCGAGCCAGTCGAGCAGGTCGCCCAGACTCTTGTCCATTCCCTCGACCAGTGCCGCATAGGCCGCCTCCTTGTCGCTCAGCCCCCGCTCCTTGTACTTCGCGAAGAAGCGTGCGTCGCGGTCCACCGGGACATGGATGGCGTAGTGTGCCATGTAGAGGAAGAAGGGCTGTCCGTAGCAGCGGGCCTTGTCGAGCGCATGGATTGCTTCGCGCGTGAGCGCCTCCGAGAGGAAGGTGTCGGTGCCCCAGTACTTCTCGAGCCCCGGGATGGCGAAGAGCGACTGCGGCGCACCGTCGGTGCGGTTGCCGTAGTTCTGCTCGCCCAGGTAGCTGGCCGGTCCTCCGGCGGCGTGGCCGGCGATGTTGACCTCGAACCCGAAGTGGTGCGGGTCCTCGCCCGGGGTGTCGATGGCGCCGAAGTGGGCCTTGCCGCAGTGGATGGTGTGGTAGCCGTTGCGGCGCAGCAGCTCGACGAACGAGGTGGCGCGGAAGGTGCGGTCGACCTCGCCCGACTGGAGGATGCCGTTGACGTTCCACTCGGGCAGCTGCAGCGTCGGGCTTTCGTGGTCGGTCGTCTTGTCGCGCTCGAGCGTCCAGTTGGTGACGCAGTGCCGTGCGGCGTTGCACCCCGTGAGCAGGCTGCAGCGCGAAGGCGAGCTGATGCTCGAGGCGTAGGCCTGGGTGAAGAGGGTGCCCATCGAGGCCAGACGCTCCATCGAGGGGGTCTCGAAGAGGCGGTTGTAGGGGGTCTCTTCGCTCCAGAAGGGGACCGAGGTGTCCTGCCACCCCATGTCGTCGACCATGAAGAGGATGATGTTGGGGCGTTGCGGTCGGGTGTTGTCGGTGCGGTCCACGTTGCGGTCCGCAGCCTGGGCCGCAAGCGGAAGTGCGGCGGCCGCCAGAAGAAGGCTCTTTTCCATGTGGTGAGGGTCGGGTTCTGATTCCGTGATGTCAGTACTTGAAGCTGCTGCCGCCGATGAATTCGCGCAGGATGGAGGTGGGCGGAATCTCGTCGGGCGGGATGGGTATGAAGTTGTCGAGGAACTTGAGCATGCGGCGCGCCTCGTCGAACTCGGGCACCGTATCGGGCACCTCGCGCAGAATCTTCTCGGCGTAGGGGCGCAGCACCGAAATCTCGTAGAAGAGCGACGAGTTGAACATCACGTCGGCATTCTCCTGATAGGGGAAGATGTGGCGCTCCTCGCCGCGGCGGACCGAAGCCCAGCGCGACAGGGTGGCCAGTGCGTCGGAGCCCCGCTGGCGGTAGTCGCGCGTGAGGCGGCGCAGCAGCCGGTTGTCGGTGGTGGCGATGCGCGAGAGGTTGTCCATCGCCACCGAGGTGAAGCACGAGATGTAGATGCGGAACTTCTGCGTGTCGGGAATCGAGGGGGTGAGCCGCGGGTTGAGTCCGTGGATGCCCTCGATGATGAGGATGGAGCGCTCGTCGAGCGTCAGCGGCGCGTTGTGCCACGTGCGGCGCCCGGTGATGAAGTCGTAGCGCGGGATGTCGACGCTCTCGCCCCGCATCAGGCGGCGCAGATGGTCGTTGAAGAGCTCCAGGTCGATGGCCTCGAGCGCCTCGTAGTCGTACTCTCCGTTCTCGTCGCGCGGCGTGCGCTCGCGGTCGACGAAATAGTCGTCGAGCGAGATGAGCACCGGCTTGAGCCCCAGCACGCCCAGCTGGAGGCCGAGCCGTTTGGCCGAGGTGGTCTTGCCGCTGCTCGAGGGTCCCGAGATGAGCACCATGCGGGTGCCGTGCGTGCGGTTGGCCTCGAAGATGGCGTCGGCCGTCTGGGCGAACTTGCGCTCGTGGAAGGCCTCGGCCAGCTTAATCATGCCTCCGGCGTCGCCGGCGAGCACCTTCGAGTTGACGTCGCCCACCGTCGGGACGCCCATGATGCGGACCCACGACTGGTATTCGCGGAAGATGTCGAACATCTTCTCCTGGTGAACCTCCTGCTGGAGCCGGTCGGGCGCGGTGCGCAGCGGCAGCGAGAGGTAGAAGCCGTTGTAGTAGGGTATGATGTCGAAGAGCGTGACATAGCCCGTCGAGGGGGCCAGCGAACCGTAGAAGTAGCCGGCCGTGTCGCCCAGCGTGTAGAGGTCGCTGTAGAGGCGCGGACGGGTGTCGAGCAGCGCCACCTTGTCGTCGAAGCCCAGCTCCGTGTAACGGGCGCGCACCTCGTCGGTGGGCAGCTTCTCGCGCCGGATGGGCATGTCGGCTGCCGCCAGGCGGAGCATCCGCTCCTTGAGCCGGGCGGCTTCGGCGGCCGGGAACCCGTCGAAGCCCTCGATTTCGCAGTAGAACCCGCTCTGGCCCATCGAGTGGCGGATGTGGAGCCGCTGTCCGGGATAGAGCTCGCTCGTGGCCAGCTGCAGCAGGAACCACGAGGTGCGCTGGTAGACGCGCAGCCCCGCAAACGAGGTGATGTCGACGAAGCGCAGCGATACGGGGGTATAGATTCGGTAGCTCAGCTCGCGGATGCGGTTGTTGACATAGGCGGCGAGGAAGGGGTGGCTTCCGGGGGGTACCTTGCGGGAGAGTTCGAGCAGCGAGGTGCCCATCGGAATCCGGATGCGCTCGCCGGAGTTTTCGTAGATGACTTGAACGGTGTCGGCCATGTTTTTCGATGTCTCAATGTGTAAAGGTAGAAATTATTTGTAATTTTGGCAAACGAATATCGAGAATATGGGAACTCTCTTCCGCTTTGTGACGGTGCTGGCAGCCCTTGCGACGGTGGCCTGCACGCTGCGTGAACGGGTCGTGGTCATCCTGTCGACCAACGACATGCATGCGAAAATCGAACGCTTCGCGCAACTGGCCGCAGCCGTCGAGCGCTGCCGCGACACGGTGCCCGACGTGGTACTGGTCGACGCCGGCGACCGCTGGACGGGCAACGCCTTTGTCGACAAGGCCCCCACGCCCGGCATGCCGATGCTCTCGCTGATGAACCGCCTGAGGTTCGACGTGGCGACGCTCGGCAACCATGAATTCGACCTGGGGCAGGCCTTCCTGGGCCGCATGCTCGACAGCATGCGCTTCGAGGTGGTCTGCGCCAACGTGGTGAGCGACACGACGACCTTCCCGCAGCCGGCCCCCTGGACCGTTGTCGAGCGGGGCGGCGTGCGCATCGGCTTCGTCGGTGTGGTGACCAACTACGAGGGCCCGGGCCATCCGGCGGGCAACGATGCGAGCTACGCCGGGCTCCGCTTCCCCGACCCGCAGCAGGAGGCCGCACGGTGCGCCCGCGAGCTGCGCGGGAAGGTCGACGTGCTGGTGCTCGTCTCACACATGGGCGATGACCGCGACCGCGAATTCCTCGCCGCGAACGGCGACTACGACCTGCTGCTGAGCGGCCACACCCATGTGGTGGTCGATACCGTCATCGGCCGTACGCCGCTGTTGCAGACGGGCAAGGAGCTGCGCAACGTCGGGGTGACGGTGCTCCGCATGAAGGGGCGCCGCCTGGTCGGCATCGAGACGCGTGTGGTGCCGCTTGCCGGCTACGAGCCTTCGCCCGAATACGAGGCGCTGGTGGCCGAAATCTACGCCTCGCCCGAGCTGAACGCTCCGGTGGGCCGCTTCTCGGCCGATGCCGACGGCTGGGGCCTGGCGAACTGGATGGCGGCGGCGGTGGCCGACGAGGCCGACGCCGAGGTGGGCTTCTATCACGTGGGCGGCGTGCGGAGGGACCGCATCGACGCGGGCGAGGTGAGCTCGGCCATGGTCTACGGCCTCGAACCCTTCGGGACGCGTGTGGCCTCGATGCGGATGACCCCCGCGCAGATGCGGCGGATGATTCTCGAGAAGTATAACGATACGGTGAACCTGAAGGAGGCGCACCGCATCGACCTCATCGCGACGACGCCCTACGATATTGTCGTCGACGCCGAAGACCGGGCCGTCGACGTGCACTTCCCGGCGCTCCGCGAAGGGCGGCTCTACCGGGTGGGGATGAACGACTATATCTTCCGAAACTACCGCGGTC
This sequence comes from uncultured Alistipes sp., assembly GCA_900542505.1. Taxonomy (GTDB): domain Bacteria; phylum Bacteroidota; class Bacteroidia; order Bacteroidales; family Rikenellaceae; genus Alistipes; species Alistipes stercorigallinarum. The sequence goes on along the minus strand of UQNV01000043.1, from coordinate 2,072 downwards.
TGGAGTATTCCGAGGGCCGGATTGAGGACGACCAGGTGGCCGAGGTGCTGCTCGAGGAGCTCGGGGAGGAGTCGCCGCTGCGCCCCGACAACCGTCCGCGGCAGCGCATCGTCCGTCCCTGACGGGCAAGCCCGGAACAATCCGTCCGCCGCTGTCGGGCCGTATGCCGCCGCTGTCGCGCTTCGTCCGGGTGCTTTGCGGCGTCCGTCCGGGCTCTCTGCGGCGTCCGCCCGGGTGCTTTGTGGCGCGCTGAGCCCCTGCACTTTTCTCCCTTCCGCTCCGCCTGTGCGGAACGGGCGGGGGGCCATTGCCGCGCGGCCGTATGCCCGCCGCCGAACCCTCCCCGGCCGCGTAGGGACCGAAAATCGGCCGAAAAAATTTGATTTTCAGCGAAAAAGATGTAGCTTTGCAGTCCCGCGTGCGCGTGAAATGCGCGTATAAAACGCGGTATTAACTTAATTATTAACCATTTAACGAGCGATTGTATCGCAAAATTTTCCACAATGGAAGAAAACAAGAATGTCGTTGCCAACGAGAATTTCGATTGGAACGCGTTTGAGAACGACCTGGGTGTCTACGACCAGCCCAAGGAGCAAATCACCGAGGCTTACGACAAGACGCTGTCGAACGTGGCTGTCGGCGAAGTGGTCGAGGGTACCGTAACCGGCATCAACAAGCGCGAGGTTCTCGTGAACATCGGCTACAAGAGCGAGGGTGTGATTCCCGTATCGGAGTTCCGCTACAACCCCGACCTGAAGGTAGGCGACAAGATTGAGGTCTACGTAGAGTCGGCCGAGGACAAGAACGGCCAGCTGTCGCTGTCGCACAAGAAGGCACGTCAGCTCAAGTCGTGGGATCGCGTCAACGAGGCCCTCGAGAAGGACGAAATCATCAAGGGTTACATCAAGTGCCGTACGAAGGGCGGTATGATTGTCGACGTATTCGGCATCGAGGCCTTCCTGCCCGGCTCGCAGATTGACGTGAAGCCCATCCGCGACTACGACGTATACGTGGACAAGACCATGGAGTTCAAGGTTGTGAAAATCAACCAGGAGTTCCGCAACGTGGTCGTTTCGCACAAGGCCCTCATCGAGGCCGAGCTCGAGGCGCAGAAGCAGATTATCATGTCGAAGCTCGAGAAGGGTCAGATTCTCGAGGGTACGGTCAAGAACATCACCTCCTACGGCGTATTCGTCGACCTGGGCGGCGTGGACGGTCTGATTCACATCACCGACCTGTCGTGGGGTCGCGTAAACCACCCCGAGGAGATTGTTTCGCTCGACCAGAAAATCAACGTCGTTATTCTGGACTTCGACGATGCCAAGAAGCGTATCGCTCTGGGTCTGAAGCAACTCACCCCGCATCCGTGGGAGGCTCTCGACCCCAACCTGAAGGTGGGCGACCACGTGAAGGGCAAGGTTGTCGTGATGGCCGACTACGGCGCATTCGTCGAGATTGCTCCCGGTGTGGAGGGTCTGATTCACGTTTCGGAGATGTCGTGGAGCCAGCACCTGCGTTCGGCTCAGGACTTCCTGAAGGTTGGCGACGAGGTCGAGGCCGTTATCCTGACGCTCGACCGTGAGGAGCGCAAGATGTCGCTGGGCATTAAGCAGCTGACCCCCGACCCGTGGGAGAACATCGAGACCAAGTATCCCGTAGGTACGAAGTGCACGGCCAAAGTGCGCAACTTCACCAACTTCGGCGTATTCGTCGAGATTGAGGAGGGCATCGACGGTCTGATTCACATCTCGGACCTGAGCTGGACCAAGAAGGTTAAGCATCCGGGCGAGTTCACGCAGGTGGGTGCCGACATCGACGTGGTTGTACTTGAAATCGACAAGGAGAACCGTCGTCTGTCGCTCGGCCACAAGCAGCTCGAGGAGAACCCCTGGACCGAGTTCGAGAAGCAGTTCCCCATCGACAGCATCCACGAGGGTACCATCACCGAGATGACCGACAAGGGTGCCGTTGTAGCACTGAGCGAGAGCGTCGAGGGCTTCTGCCCGACCCGTCAGCTCACCAAGGACTGTCTCTTATACACATCTCCGAGCCCACGAGACATCTCAGGATCT
>UQNV01000042.1 GCA_900542505.1 uncultured Alistipes sp. | reverse complement strand
TTCACCAACCGCAAGCGGCGGGCCCGCCGTGAGGAGCGCCGCGTCGAAAAGCAGCGGCTGCGCGAAGCGGCCAGGGCCGGCGAGGGGCTTTCGGCGGCCGATGCGGAGGAGGCAACCGACGCGGAGGCGCCCGACAACACAGAAAACTCAAATAACAAATAAAAACAAAAAACGACGTTATGATGACTTTTTTACAGGCTGCCGAAATGGTGGCTGCGAGCGAAGAGACCCGCATGGGACTGTGGACCCTGTTCACCAAGGGCGGTTGGCTGATGTGGCCGCTGCTGGCACTGGGCGGCGTGACGATTTTCATCTTCGTGGAGCGTTTCCTCGCCATCCGCAAGGCCTCGGTGCTCGACATGAACTTCATGAACCGGATTCGCGACTATATTTCGGACGGCAAGATTGCCGTGGCGGTCAACCTCTGCAAGAAGACCGATACGCCCATTGCCCGCATGATTGAGAAGGGCATCGAGCGCATCGGCCGCCCGATGGGCGACGTGCAGACGGCCATCGAGAACGTGGCCAACCTCGAAGTCTCGAAGCTCGAAAACGGGCTGCCCTTCCTGGCGACCATCGCCGGCGGCGCCCCGATGATTGGCTTCCTCGGTACGGTGCTCGGCATGGTGCAGACCTTCATGGACATGTCGGCTGCGGGCGGCACGGTGGACCTGGGGCTGCTTTCGAGCGGTATGTACGTGGCGATGGTCACCACGGTGATGGGCCTCATCGTCGGCATCCCGGCCTACTTCGGCTACAACTACCTGGTGGCACGCATCGAGAAGCTGGTCTTCCAGATGGAGGCCAACTCGATTGCCTTCATGGACATTCTCAACCAACCCGTTCAAAAATAGTGCGTCATGGCAATCAAACACGGTTCGAAGGTCGATAAGAGCTTTTCGGCGTCGTCGATGACCGACCTGATGTTCCTGCTGCTGCTCTTTCTGCTGATAGCGACGACGCTCATCAACCCCAATGCCCTGAAGCTGATGCTTCCCAAAAGCTCGAACCAGCTGAAGGACAAGGCGATGACGACCGTTTCGATTCAGGATACGGGCCACGGCTACCGCTACTATGTCGAGCTGCAGGACGTGGGGTCCATCGAGGGAGTCGAGCGTGCGCTCACGACGCGCCTCGAAGGACAGGAGGAACCCACCGTGTCGCTGCACTGCGACAAGACGGTGGCCGTCGACGAGGTGGTGAAGGTGATGAATATCGCCAAGGACAACAAGTACAAGCTTATCCTGGCCACGTCGCCGCGGTAGGAGAGCTGTTCGCGTGCGGTCTCCGGCACGGAGTGGTGCGGACCGCTCGTGCGCGAACGAAGGATATTGAAACGTAAGAGAACATGTATTATTACGACCCGAACGACAGGACTCCCCGGAAGTGGGCGACGGTTGCGGCCGCGTGCTATGCGCTGCTGCTCGTCGTCGCGTTCGCGCTCGTGTCGTTCGATTTCAGGCGCATCGAGGAGAAGCCCGGCGATACGATTGTCATCGACTTTACGGAGCCGCCCGCACCCGAGCCGCAGCGGCCTCCCGTGCGGCGGGCCTCGGAACCGCGCATGCACGACGAGGTGGCTCCCGTCGAGCAGACGGCTCAGGTGAGCGGCAAGGACGAGACGACGCAGACGCCCAATCCCAAGGCGCTTTTCCGGATGAACAAGGGCGGGGCCGACGAACCCGAAAATGCGGGCAACCCCCGCGCGCCGAAGGGCGAGGACAAGGCGAGCGGCAAGGGGCCTGGGCTCGATGTCGACGGCCTCGACCAGCTCGACAAGGGGCTGCAGGGACGCGGCCTGGTCGGGGCGCTGCCCAAGCCCGTCTATCCGGGCAACAAGAGCGGCAAGGTGGTCATCCGCGTGACGGTGGGGCCCAAGGGCAACGTGACCGGCGCTTCGTATGAGCCCAAGGGGTCGACCGAGAGTGACCCCGCTCTGGTGGCGGCGGCCCTAGAGGCTGCCCGCAAGGCCCGCTTCACGGAGAGCCGTGCGGCGGTGCAGGGCGGAACCATTACCTATGTCTTCCGCATGGAGTAGCGGCCCGGAGCGGGGGCTGCATGCCCTCCGTGCGGCGGGCTGTTGCCGCCGGCCGCTTCGGCCGATTGCGGAGCGAGAACAGCGAACTACGGCGGAGCGCCCTTTGCGGGGTGCGTCCGCAAAAAAGAGAAACGATTATGCGTAAATTAGTTTGGACATGCATCGGGTGCCTGCTCCTTGCGACGGGCGAGGCCCGGAGCCGGGAGACGAAGCCTGCGGCTGAGGTCCCGGCGACCGCATCGGAGCAGAGGGATGTCGTTGCCGGCAACGCTCCGAAGAGGGAGGAGGGCGCCACGCGCCGCGAGCGGCGGAGTGCCGCACGCAAGGAGGGAGCCCTGCTGCGGTTCACCGAATCGGTTTACGACTTCGGCCGCGTACCGCGCCGGGGCGGCGATTTGGCCCATGACTTCGTCTTTGTGAACGAGGGTACGGTGCCGCTGGTCGTCACGCGGGTCTTCACCTCGTGCTCGTGTCTGAAGGCGAGCTATTCGAAGCGGCCTGTGGCTCCGGGCGGCGAGGGGGTAATCCGCATCACCTACGAACCGCACAAGAGCGAGCCCGGTACCTTCTACAAGGTCATTCAGGTCTACTCCAACTCGTCGGCCGGACGTACCGTCATCACGGTGCAGGGCAGCTCCTACGACGAAGAGGAGGAGTAACCCGGTCGGGGATGCTCGCGGCATGTCAGGCCGGCATCCCGACACGGAGAACCATACCCGGACGCACGCTCGCCCGGGTATGTTGTCCGAGGCGGCAGGCTTCGGACGGGAAAAACAACTCAACAAACATTCATTATGACATCCATTCTGTTCCGAAACGCGACCGTGCTTCCCATGACGGCGGAGGCGGACGCACCGAAATACTTCACGGGCTGGGTCGGCATCGTCGGCAACCGCATCGAGCGGGTCGAGGCCGGAGATGCCGAGGCCGACGAGTTCCTGGCAGCGCATCCCGATGCGCGGCTCTTCGACTGTCGCGGCAAGCTGGTCATGCCGGGCCTGGTCAACACCCACTGCCATGCGGCGATGACGCTCCAGCGGGGCTACGCCGACGATATCGCCCTCATGGAGTGGCTCAACGACTATATCTGGCCCTTCGAGGCATGCCAGACGGCCGACGACGTGGCGCTGGGCATGACGCTGGGCATCGTCGAGATGCTGCTCGGAGGCATCACCTCGTTCGTCGACATGTATTACCACGAGGACCGCTGCGTCGAGGAGGCCGAGCGGATGGGCATCCGCGCAATGCTGGGCTGCAACTACTTCGACACCAACATCGACGAGGTCTTCCCGCAGGTGGAGCGCGCCGTGGCGGCCGCTGCCGGCAGTTCGCGCGTGCAGATTGCCGTGGCGCCCCATTCGGCCTATACCGTCTCGCCCGAGAATCTGCGCAGGGGGCGTGAACTGGCCGACCGGCACGGCCTGCGGATGATGACCCACGTGGCGGAAACCCAGGACGAGATGCGCATCATCCGCGAGCGCTTCGGCTGCACGCCTGTCGAGCATCTCGACCGCCTCGGATTGCTCGACGAGCGGCTCATTGCGGCGCACTGCGTCCATCTGACCGACAGTGACCTGCGCACGCTCGTCGAGCGGCGCGTCGTCGTCTCGCACAACCCGCAGAGCAACATGAAAATCTCGAGCGGCGTGGCCCCCGTCGAGCAGCTGCGCCGGGCCGGGGCCTGCGTGACGGTGGCCACCGACGGCACCTGCTCGAACAACGACCTCGACCTGTGGGAGGAGCTGCGTACGGCAACCTTCCTGCAGAAGTCCGCGACGGGCGACCCCTGCGCGCTGCCCGCCTACGAGGCGCTCCGCATGGCGACCGGCAACGGCGGCCGGGCCTTCGGCCTCGACGGCCGTCTGGGCGTGCTCCGCGAAGGAGCGCTGGCCGATGTGGTGGTGGTCGACCTTCGGAAGCCCCACCTGCAGCCCGTCCACGACCTGGTGGGCAACCTGGTCTACTGCGGCAAGGCGTCGGATGTCGAGACGGTGGTGGTCGACGGCCGCGTCGTTGTCGAGAACCGGCAGCTGGCAGGCGTCGACCTCGAGCGGCTCTATGCCGACGTGGCGGCTGCCGTCGAGCGCATCAAGCGCGCGTAGCCGCTGAGCCCTCCGGCGGCGCCAAGGGGCCGCCGCACGGGCGCCTTTCCCGCTGCTGCGAAACGGGTGGGCGACAGAACTTGCGAGGTGCCCTCCGCATCCCGATTCAGGGGTGCGGAGGGCGCTGTCGTTTTAGGATGTATGCGCGAAAGAGGGCGAAGCGGGCGGTTTGTCGCGAAAAAGCACTATCTTGTTACGAGAAACGTCCCCCTCGGGAAGCCAAATTTCCCGGCCATGAAGAGGAACCTTCGTTTTTTGCTCCTTCTGTGCAGCCTTTGGATGCTCGCAACCGTGCCGGTGCGGGCCATGTCCGTAGCCCAACGCATGGAGCAGCTCTATCTGAACCAGAGCCGTGCGTAGGTGATTGTCCCGGTGCTGCGGATATTCACCAATGTGTTGTGCATATGTCGGATTGACACAATCCTGCTCCCCCGTATGGGGTTTGCCGACGGCATTATCCACGAACTCTACCGGCAATACCACCTTATGTCGTAACGTTCCGACCCGGAAAGTTCTGTTGGAGAAGTAACTATAGAACGAATTCTTATTCGCTCTATGCGGCTTGTATGTGCGGTGATTTACCGCATAACTTGAATATTCAATACTCTCTCGATATTTCGCTGAAAGTTACAATACAAGGGAGGTGAAACAAATGCAAGTACGATAATCTGGCATATCCTTAAAACAGCAGATTTCAGCTATCGAATTCATGGATATCCACCCCCAGGTATTGGCAGGCCTTTTTCTTGCTGATTCCGTCTTTGAGCATGCGTTCGTAACATGCCCGCTTTTCGTCGTGGACTTCAATCCGATTAAACAGCATATCAGCTAAAGCATCCACCGCCTCCGAAAAGGCCGCCTCGCCTTCGGGCGTATCAAAATCAATCTTACAAAAAGGCGCCCGTTCCTTATGCAGAATCAGGTAATAGCTCCCCGAAATCAAGAGGGCGATAATGCTTCGGATATTGATATGAGCGGATTTGAACAGCATGTCGTAATATTCGACCAGATTCATGTTCATCAAATCCCGGATACAAGCTGTTCTCCGGGTCGTCTCATTGTCGGCCGACATTTCCCAAAGCAACAGTTTCTGCATGACCACATTGTTGCATAACTCCCTGTACAGCATTTTTAGGGTTTTTGCAAAGAACAATTTAGGTCCCAGGACGCTCAACTCTGACGTGTCAATCGTGTTATTAATCCAGAAGTCATATCTCTGAGCCAACTTGTCATAAAGATTGTCGATAGATCCATAGCGCCGATAAAAGACAGGGGGGTCCAAACGGGCGTTGGCCATCAATTCCGTGACAAGCACGTTGCCGAAACCACACTTGACGACCAGTTTTTCGAGTTCAGTCATTACGGTATTATCTATTTCAGCATTCGTGCGTCTTACTCTTTCCGCCATATCGTAGTATCTGATTGGGTAGGTATTACGGATGTCGATAAACATTCCAACACAAATATATGACATTTATCTTAATATACATGCAAGAAAGCCGTCTTATCCATCCAACACAAGAAATTCACCGCAGTGCAGATATTTTTAAATAAAACTGTTATATCTAAAATATTTTGTATATATTTGCAATAGTTGGAACAAATGAGTTTCCTGAACCGAAGGAATTGGATTAGAGAATTTGTTGCATGAAAGTCTGCGGTCGATGAAATATCCAATTTAACGGCATTCTCCGAGGAGGATTTTGGGCGGTCATTTATGTTTATTTCTGAAAAGAGCACTTCAATATTGTGGTCGTTTTTGAAATATTGTTTTTACCAATCGAGTATCTGCTTGTATCACTTAACAATAAGTAAAATGAGACCAGTGTTTCGTATTTTCTGCATCCTGCTTTGTCTGTTGTGCGTTACACCTGTCATGCAGGCCCAGCAACCTCCCGTCCCTGCCCCCGCCTCCTCCGGATTCAACCTCACGGCGGAGGCTCTGAAGGATTCCCGCGCTGTCGGGAATCTCGAAACCCTCTGCCGTGTCTGGGGCTATGTGAAGTACCACCATCCGGTCTTCTGTGACACGCTGTGTCGCGTCGATGTCGACAGCGCCCTCTTTGCCCTGTTGCCGCGGGTCGTGCATGCCGACCGGGGGACCCGCAACCGGCACCTGCTCGACTGGGTACGCTCGCTGGGAGATTACACCCCCAACCGGGTCGAGTGCGAACAGGCGCTGGCTCCGTATGACCTGGTCGAGACGGCCGACCTCGGGTGGACGGCCGACACCGTGCTGCTGGGCGGGGAGCTCTCGAAGCTGTTGCAGGAGCTGCGTTATGCCGAGCGCGATGAGAACTACTACCTCCGCATGGGAACAATGGAAAACGGACCGGGTTATCACTATCTTTCGTTGCGCAACGAGAGGTTCTATCCGACCCCGCAGATGGATAGCGGGCTCAACCTGCTGACGCTCTTCCGGTTGTGGAACGTCATCGAATATTATGCTCCGAACCGTTCGCTGACGCTGCACCCCTGGAATGAAGTGCTCTCTACCTATATTCCTCTCATGGGGGGCGAGACGGACCCCGTCCGCTTCTCACGGCTCTACTTCCGGCTGATTCGCGAGCTTAACGACGGCCATGCCTACGCGCCGATTGAGATGCTCTTCGGACAGCGGATGCTGCCCGTATGGCCGCTCCAGGCCGAAGGGCGCCTCTTTGTCGGCTACTCCGGCGACAGTCTCCTCGAACGGGGCGACGAGGTGGTGGCCATCGACGGGGAGCCTATCTCCGAACGGCTGGAGCTGCTGCGGGAGTATGCCTCGCGGTCGAATGAGGCGAGCCTGCGCCGGGCCGCCCGTTATTACGGGCTCTGCACGCGCCGCGATACCGCCGAGGTGGTCCTCCGCCGCGCCGGGGCCTGCGACACGCTCCACGTGGCAACGGTGCCCTATGGCAACGTCTCCCCCCTTTACGACCCGGCCCAACTCACGCAGCCGCCCTTCCGCCTGCTGGCCGATTCGGTGGGTTACATCTACGCCGGGACCTTCTCACGCGAGCACCTCGCCGAGGTCGGGCAGACGCTGTCCCGCACGCGGGCGCTCATCATCGACCTGCGCACCTACCCGCTGAATGTGGCCGACGCGCTGATAGCGTTGATTGGCCAGTCGCTGCGCACCGAGCCGGTCGTTGCCTGGCAGATGGTACATCCGACGCTGGCCCTGCCCGGCCTCTTCTTCCGGCAGGAGCAGTGGATTTACGAAGGCTTCGGGGAGGAAGCCAAGCGGTGTGCCGAGCCCTACAAAGGGCGGGTGATCTTACTCGTGAACGAGCTGACGCAGAGCAACCCCGAGTACCAGGCCATGGCGCTGCAGCGATGCCCGCAGACGCTGACCATCGGTTCGCCGACCTCGGGTGCCGACGGCGACATTGTCTGGATTCCGCTGCCCGGTCAGCTAACCAGTTTCTCCGGCGTCGGCGTCCTCTATCCGGACGGAACCCCGACCCAGGCCGTAGGCGTGCGCCTCGATGTCGAGCTCTGCCCGACGGCCGAAGGGGTGCAGGCCGGGCGTGACGAGGTGCTCGAACGGGCCCTGGAGCTGGCCCGGCAATAGGGTGGGACGTGTAGCCCCGAGACAGGGCCGGGCAGGCGGTACGGCTTTTGCAGCAGAGAACAGTCCGCGGAGCGACCTCCGATGGCAGGCATGCGGCGCCGGGCCGCTCGGACGATGTATGAAAGGAAAAGAGCCCTTCGGCTCCGGAGCGGCGTGCCGCACCGGGCTGCGGGGCAAGGACAATAACTAAACAGTAAAACGTTATGGGAGAGAAAGTTTTGTTCGGCGGTCGGCCCTTCGAGCTGGAGGGCACGCCGCGGCGCGTGGGCGATGTGGCCCCCGATTTCGTATTGACGGGTCAGGACCTGGCCCCCGTGTCGTCGGAGTGTCTGCGCGGCCGGGTGCGCGTCTACAGCGTTTTCCCGTCGGTCGACACCCCCGTCTGCTCGCTGCAGAACATCCGCTTCAACCGCGAGGCGTCGGCGCTGGGCGACGAGGTGACCATCGTGGCGATTTCGGTCGACCTCCCCTTTGCGCAGAAGCGCTTCTGCGCGGCCGAGGGCATCGACCGCGTCGAGGTGCTGTCGGACTATCAGCAGCTCGACTTCGGCATGAAGTACGGATTCGTCCTTCCGGGGCTGCGGCTGCTGGCGCGCGGCGTGGTGGTGGTCGGCCGTGACGACCGGATTCGCTACATCGAGTATGTGCCCGAGGTGAGCCATGAACCCGACTATGCGCAGGCCGTCGAGGCGGTGCGTCGGGCGTTGGCGGAGTAACGCATACTCGGCTCGTGACGGGCGGGCAAGCCTTTGCGGGCTGTTTCTCCGCGGCTGCGGGCCGAGTGATTCCCGCTTCGGCTTCGGGGCGGCGACAAAGAGAAGGGGGCGATGCCACGGCATCGCCCCCCCCCTCGCTTTCGGCATGCGGTTGAGACCGCGTTATTTGGTCACCCGCTCGAGCCACTTGACCATGGCCAGCATGGCAATCATCGAGATGGCGCAGACAATCACGAAGATGCTCCACGTAGCCGAGATGGAGATGCGCTTGTAGAGAATCGGGCCGATGAAGAGCAGTCCGTTGCCGATGGCCGTGGCGCCGAGCCAGCAGCCCTGCATCAGACCCTGCAGCTTCTGGGGAGCCACCTTCGAGACGAACGACAGACCCAGCGGCGAGATGAAGAGCTCGGCGACGGTCAGAATCAGGTAGGTTGCCACGAGCAGCCACGGCGTGACGCGGTCGGCGACGGCCAGACCTCCCTGTGCCTGTACCTCGGCCAGTTTGGGAAGACCCAGCGAACCGACAACCATCAGTACGTAGGCAAAGGCGGCGATACCCATACCGATGGCAATCTTCATCGGCGTCGAGGGCTCCTTGCCGCGGTTGCGCAGCCACGAGAAGACGGCAATGACCAGCGGCGTGAGGAAGACCACGCAGAAGGGGTTGGCCGACTGGAAGATTTCGGCCGTGATGGGCATTCCGAAGATTTCAAGACGCGTGTAGTCCTGGGCGAAGAGCGTCAGCGTCAGACCGTTCTGGTGGAACGAGAACCAGAAGAAGATGACGATGGCAAAGACGGCGAACAGCGCGTAGAGATGCTGCTTGATTTCGCGGGCGTCCTGCTGGATTTCGGCCTTCGAGGGGGTCGGACGGTTCTTTTCGGCAACCTTGGGGTCGGGCAGCTTCTTCTTGTTGGCCAGGAAGACCACCAGCGAGAAGAGCAGTGCCACGATGGCGACGCCGAATGCGTAGTGGAAGCCCGTGTTGAAGGCGTTGAGGTAGCTCTCGGCAAAGGCGCCCATGTCGGTCGGAGCACCGTTGAGGCTCACCTGGGCAGCCAGTTCGCTGAAGCGGCCGTCGACCACCTCGGGAGCCATCGAGCCGCCCAGATACTGGTGGCAGAGGGCCGAGAGGTCCGAATTGTAGAGGTATCCCTGCGTGCGCAGCCACCAGTTGCGGACGCCTACGGCAGCGAAGGGTGCGACCATGGCGCCGATGTTGATGAACATGTAGAAAATCTGGAAGCCCGTGTCGCGCAGCTTGGCGTATTGCTCGTTGTCGTAGAGCTGGCCGACCAGTGCCTGGAGGTTGCCCTTGAAGAGGCCGTTACCGAAGGCGATAATCATCAGCGCGCCGATGACCAATGCTTTCGACGAGATGGTGGGAACCATCAGGACGGCGTAACCCAGCGTCATAATCACGATACCGGCGGTAATCGTACCCTTGTAGTTGCGCAGGCGGTCGGCGATGAGTCCACCCACCAGAGCCAGGATGTAAATCGAGGTGTAGAAGAACGAGTAGATTTTTCCGGCCTGCTCGCCGTCGATGCCGAATTTCGACATGAGGAAGAGCGTCAGGATGGCCATCATCGTGTAGAAGCCGAACCGCTCGCCGGTGTTGGCAAGTGCCGCGGCAATCAGACCTTTGGGTTGCTTGAGCATAATTGTTTTTGCGTTTTAGATTGTTTTTGGAATTTGTTTGACGACAAATATAATATTTTTTTCACGACGGGCAATACCCGGCACAGCCATTTTAGGGTATTATCATTGCCGATGTGGGTCCAATCGGAGTCAAATGAGATTTTTTTCGTGTCTTTGAGAGCCCGTAATGCGGGCGGACATATTCGTGTCTTTGAGAGCCCGTAATGCGGGCGGACATATTTTAGATGAAAGTGTTTTCGCACTTATCCTAAGCAGGAAATGTGGTAGTTTCAAGACTGAAGGATAGACGAACGGCACTCATTGCTTGTATAGATTATCGTGGGTGGTACGACATGCGCGTATGCTCTCCGTATCTATTCAGGTGTGGGGTATTTATCGTTTATTTCAGTCAAGGTCCTACCACAACCTCCTGCTTGATAGACGAATTGGCTCCACACTTTCTTTTTGTGGTAAAATCTCCAGGGGCCGGTGGAGAGACAACTCCAAATATCATGAACTACAAACATTTGGCCTTTGTACTCGCGGCAGTGTCGCTGTTGGCGGGGTGCTCGGTGCATCGGCTTGATTACCGGGAGGTATCCACCCGTCTGATTGAGCCAAACCAGGGTGCGCTCGTCACTCCGCTTATTGCCGACATGGAACTGGTTTCCGAAGAGAAAATCCAGCCCTACACCGAGGAGTTCGGACAGTTAACCTGTCAATCGCTCTCCTGCGTCGAGGTGTACAAGAAGACCGCACTGCTCAATGCCGCAAAAAAGTATGGAGCCGATGTCATTGTTGCCGCGACCATCGAGGTCGAGACTACCGATTCGGGCAATTTGAAGATTACCGTGATGGGATTCCCGGCTCGCTATACCAATTTCCGCAAGGCAACCGAAAAAGATGCCTAGATGGTCGGCATGCATCAGGTCATCAATCAGGGTAACGTCTCGCCCGTACTGCTCAAGGAAAACGAATAATCGATAGACGCGAAAGTTGAAATGAGTTCTACTGCTCCTGCTGTTGTGATGGGGGGCATCGACCTTTGTGCGAACTCCTGTATGCGTATATGGGTTTCGGCATTGCCTGTCATCGAGATGGAGGAGTGAAGGTAATTCCCGGGGAATATGGAGACGATGACAACGCTGTGCTATGGATTTTTCTGTCTTCGTATTCCGCCGGGTGTCGGATATCGGTTCTGATACCCGGACGGACCTTCGATTCCAGTCGGGCCTCGCCTTTCGGGCGGGGCCCGCTGCGTTTCCGGACGTCGTTTTTTCGGAGCCGATACGTGGGATACGTCGATTTTTTTTGTTATATTTGTAGTAAATCAACCGCACTATTTACTATGGAACAAACGTCGCGACACCTTCCGATGGTCCAGCGGGACGAGTGGCTTGCGCCCGTCGAGGATGAGCTCCTCCGCCGTCGGGAACGCTACCTGAATCACATGAACGAGATTGAGGCTTCGGCCGGCACCATCGTCGACTATGCCAACGGATACCGCTACTTCGGCTGGCAGTGGGACGATGACCTCGACGGGTGGTGGTTCCGCGAATGGCTGCCCGGAGCCCACGACGTCTACCTCTTCGGCGACTTCAACAACTGGCAGCGCACCGAACTGCGGCTGAGCAAGGACAAGGCCGGCGTGTGGAGCATCTTCCTGCCGGCAGCCATGTACGGCGACCGCCTGACCCACGGTTCGCTCTACAAAATCCACGTCCACGGCGACAACGGCTGGCTGGACCGTATTCCGGCCTATGCCACGCGCGTGGTGCAGGACGACGCGACGAAAGATTACACGGCCCAGTTCTGGAATCCGGCCCCCTTCGACTGGCGCGGCGACGACTTCGACATCGCCCGGGTGGGCAACCTGCTCATCTACGAGGCGCACGTGGGCATGGCCCAGGAGCGCGAGGGGGTGGGCACCTACCGCGAATTCACCGAGAAGGTTCTTCCCGTCATCAAGCGCGACGGCTACAACGCCGTGCAGCTGATGGCCATCGCCGAACATCCCTATTACGGGTCGTTCGGCTACCACGTCTCGAGCTTCTTCGCCCCGACGAGCCGCTGCGGCACCCCCGAAGAGCTCAAGGAGCTCATCCGCCGCGCCCATGAGATGGGGCTGGCCGTCATCATGGACCTCGTGCATGCCCATTATGTCAAGAACCTCAACGAGGGCATCAACGAACTCGACGGTACGGACCACCTCTACTCGCTGCCCGGCGAGGCGGGATACCAGCCCTACTGGGATTCGAAGCTCTTCGACTACGGCAAGCGCGAGGTGCAGCACTTCCTGCTCTCGAACGTCAAGTACTGGCTCGACGAGTTCCACTTCGACGGCTTCCGCTTCGACGGGGTCACCTCGATGATTTACCACCACCACGGCTACGTCGACTTCGACTGCCGCGAACGCTTCTTCGACGGCGGGGTCAATACCGACGCACTGTGCTATCTGACGCTGGCCAACCGGCTCATCCACGACTTCCGTCCCACGGCGGTCACCATCGCCGAGGATGTGAGCGGCATGCCGGGCATGTGCATCCCCATCGACGACGGCGGGGTGGGCTTCGACTACCGGCTGGGTATGGCCATCCCCGATTTCTGGATTAAGCTGCTTAAGGATATCCCCGACGAGGAATGGAACATCTGGGAGATGTGGTCGGTGATGACCAACCGCCTGCCCGAGGTCAAGACGGTGGCCTATGCCGAATCGCACGACCAGGCGCTCGTCGGCGACAAGACCATCGCCTTCCGGTTGATGGACAAGGAGATGTACTTCCACATGGACCGCGCATCCGAGAACCTCATCATCGACCGCGGCATGGCACTCCACATGATGATTCGCCTGATGACCATCTCGACGGGCGGCCAGGCCTACCTGAACTTCATGGGCAACGAGTTCGGCCATCCCGAGTGGATTGACTTCCCGCGCGAGGGCAACGGCTGGAGCTATGCCCACGCCCGGCGTCTGTGGTCGCTGTCGCGCAACGGACTGCTGCGCTACTCGTGGCTCGGCGCCTTCGACAAGGCGATGCTGCGTCTGGTGAAGAAGTACAACGTGCTGGGCGACGGTTATGCGTGGAACCAGCAGATGGATGAGCAGAACAAGACGATGGCCTTCTCGCACGGACGGCTGCTCTTTGTCTTCAACTGGCATCCGACCGCCTCGATTCCCGACTACGAGGTGCAGGTGCAGGGGCCGGGCCGCTATGTGCCCGTCCTGTCGACCGACGAGAAGCGCTTCGGCGGCCAGGAGCGGCAGGCGATGGACGGCGAACACTTCTCGGAGCCTGTCGCATGTGACGACGGGCAGACGCGTCACCGCATCCGCATCTACAATACCTCGCGTACGGCGACGGTCTATCTGCGCAAGCGCTGAGGCGGGCGCAGGCCGCACCGGGCGGACGCATGGTCGGTCATGCGCCGGCCGCAAACCGAAAAACGAGGCGGGGTCCCCACTTGGGACCCCGCCTCGTTGCGTGGATGGAGCAGAGGACGGAAGCCTGCCTGTCCGGTCAGCCCGGTGCTAACGGTGGCTGTCGAGTATCTGGGCCATGCGCACCAGCGCGATGAATTCGTGCCGTTGTCCGTCGGGGTCGTCGGCAAGTCCCGCCTCGGCCAGCGAGAGCACCTTGTCCCATGAGGCGTCGCCCCGGAACTCCGAATTGCGCAGCAACTGTCCGTACATGGCGACGGCCGCCGCAAAGGCGAAGTCGCCCGTCAGCTCCTGCAGCTGCTCCTCCCGGAGCGTTACGGAGGTCTGTCTTCCGCGGCGGCATCCCGGCGTGCGGTAGCGGAGCCGCGCCGAGAGCAGCTCTGTCGACGGGATGAGCACGACGGGAACGCCTTCGCGGCTCTGCAGCTTCAGCGCGGCTTCCCGCTCGCCCGAGGGCCCCTCACCCGCAGGTATCAGCTCGTAGAGCACCGTCGTGCGGCTGCCTGCATCGAGGTGCCCGGCATGGCGCGCGCGTTCGTGACGCCGCCTGGCCGGAGTCGGCTCGCCGTGTGTGTCGTTGCCCACCATCCGGTAGGCGGCCACCTGCGTCGGGTTGAATTCGACATGCAGCCCTGCATGGCGGAGCGGCAATGCGGCCGAGTCGGCGGCATCGCGGAGTCTGATGCCAAAGCGCACGAGCCAATGCGCCTCGTTCCACGGGCAGGGCGCTATCTCGGCCGAGAGCGTGAGCGGAGCGCCGTCGGCGGGAGCGGGGTAGTCGTAGTCGAAGTGGTTGACCAGCTCCTCGACGTGGACTTCATCGGGCGTCGGGAGCAGGTCTTCGCCCAGCATGCGGCGGCAGGCGATGTAGGAGTCGTCGCACGTGGTGAGCGGGACGACCGAGAGCGGTTCGGCGAATGCCGCCCGGATGGGGCACTCCTCCGGACAGGGATGGGTGGCGCTCCGTGCGGCGGCCGTAGCTTCGGCGGCCGGAGCGGTCGCGTCGTTGTGCGTTCCGGAGAGGGGAGTCTCCGGACTCTGGGCCGCCACGCCGACGGGCAGCAGCCAAACGAGCAGGTGTATGAAGCGTTTCATGGCCGATGGGTTCTTGTTCCACCTACAAGATAGGCATTTTTTTCGAGAATGAAAAGTCCCCGTCTGCTCTTTCGCCTCCAAAACGGCGGTCGTGGCAGGCCGCACGGGGTCACGGTCGGGCTGCATGGCACTGCGCGGCGAGTCGCGAGTGGACTGCGGCTTCGGATGCATTGCCGGTGTGCGGGCAGGTACAGGTGATGTCGGGCCGCGGAACGGAAAACTTTTTGGGTTTCTCGGGTTTCTTTCGTACCTTTGTCCCGTAAAGTTCGCAAATCATGTCGCATACGGAAAAAATCGTCGAGCAGGCGATGCAGATATTCATCAAGCAGGGCATCAAGGCGGTGCGTATGGACGACATTGCCCGTCAGATGGGGATTTCGAAGCGTACGCTCTATGAGCTCTTCGCAGACAAGGAGACGCTGCTCTACATGGCCGTCGAACGTTATTTCGAGCGTTGCGACGAGCGCCGTACGGCGATGTGCGCCGATGCGCGCAACGTGCTCGAGGCCATCTTCATCGGACTGAGCGACGTGATGGCCCAGTCGGAGACCACCGACCGCATCATGGGCAACCTTCGCCGATTCTATCCGGCGGTCTACGGGCGCATGCTGCGCGAGGGCGCCGAAAAGAACCGGCGCGGCATCCGCGAGAAGCTCGAACAGGGCATTGCCGACGGTTTCTTCGTCCCGGACTTCAACCTCGACCTGGCCATTACGATGCTCTACCACACGGCTTCGGCGCTGGTTGCCCGCCGCGACCTGCTCCTGCCCGAAGGCATGAGCGACCGGAAGGCCTTCATCCAGGTGATGACCACCTTTTTCCGCGGCATCGCCACCGCCAAGGGGCTCGAACTCATCGACCGCTACAAGGACCGCCTCGAATCGGCTGAGGAGCTGCCGTAACGGCGGAGCGCTCCGCTTCCGGACGGGTTTGCAGGCCGCAGGCGCCATTCGTGACGGGGCGGCACGCAAATCGTGGCGCGGGATGGATGGGGGTCCGCGGAATTTTCGTATTTTTGCCGCATGAAACTCACTTTTCTGGGAACCGGGACCTCGCAGGGGGTTCCCGTCATCGGATGCCGGTGCGCCGTCTGCCGCTCGGCCGACCCGCGCGACAACCGGCTGCGTACGTCGGCCATGGTCGAGACCCGCGGCGTGCGTCTGGTCATCGACGCCGGGCCCGACTTCCGCTGTCAGATGCTCCGCACGGGGGTGCGTCACATCGACGCGATTCTGCTGACGCACGAGCACAAGGACCACATCGGCGGTCTGGACGACGTGCGGGCCTTCAATTTCGTCGACTATCCCGTTGCCATCCACCGCGTGGACATCTATGCCTCGCCGCGTACGCTGGCTGTCGTCCGTAAGGACTTCGACTATGCCTTTGCGCAGGACAAGTACCGCGGTGTGCCCGAAATCGAGTTGCATGAAATCGACCTGGACCGTCCCTTTGCGGTCAAGGGCGTGGAGATTGTCCCCGTGGCGGGCCACCATTCCGAACGCTTCACGGTGACGGGCTACCGCATCGGTCCGTTGGCCTATCTGACCGATTTCAAGACCATCGACGACGCCGAGGTGGCCAAGCTCGAGGGGGTGGAGGTGCTGGTGGTCAATGCGCTGCGCTGGGCACCCCACGATTCGCACTTCAACGTCGAGGAGGCGCTTGCGCTGATTCGGCGCGTGGCTCCGCGCGAGGCCTACCTCACCCACATGTCGCACGACATCGGGCTGCAGTGCGAAGCCGAACGGCTGCTGCCTGACGGCGTGCACATGGCCTGTGACGGGCTGCAGGTCGAAATTGCCGACGGAGAGTCGTGACGGAGCTCCGGGGTGCGGGATGTATTCGGCGCCCCGTCGGGCCGATGAACAGGAATAAGAACCCATAAGGAAGAGAAACAACAACGATATGAAAGATTTCAAGGACAAAGTCGTCGTCGTGACGGGTGCGTCGTCGGGTATCGGCGAGGCGCTGGCGCGCGAATTTGCCGCCCAGGGGGCACGTGTCGTGCTCGGTGCGCGCAGCGTGCAGAAACTTCAGCTCATTGCGGGCGACATCCGCTCGAAGGGCGGTCAGGCGGCCTATTGCGCCGTCGACGTGACCCGGCCCGAGGAGTGCCGCGAACTCATCGCCACGGCCGTGCGCGAATTCGGCGGGGTGGACGTGCTGCTCTGCAATGCCGGCATCTCGATGCGGGCGCTCTTCGACGATGTCGATTTGGAGGTGCTCCACCGCCTGATGGATGTCAACTTTTGGGGTACGGTCTACTGCTGCAAGTATGCGCTGCCCTACCTGCAGGCGTCGCACGGCTCGATTGTCGGCGTTTCGTCGGTGGCCGGTCTGCACGGCCTGCCGGGGCGTACGGGCTATTCGGCCTCGAAATATGCCATGACGGGCTTCCTCGAGACGCTGCGCATCGAGAACCTCAAGAAGGGGCTCCACGTGATGATTGCCTGTCCGGGATTCACCGCCTCGAACGTCCGTTTCTCGGCTCTGACGGCCGACGGCTCGCAGCAGGGCGAGACGCCGCGCGACGAGTCGAAGATGATGACCGCCGAGCAGGTTGCGCGCATCATCGCCCGCGGCGTGCGCCGCCGCAAGCGCCTCTGCCTGATGGAGGCCGAGGGCCGCGCCACGCATCTGGTCAAGAAGTTCGCTCCGGCCTTCCTCGACCGCATGTTCTACATGGTCATGGCGCGCGAACCCGATTCGCCGCTCAAGTAACTCCCTTTTCCACGGAGCGGCGCCTCGCTCCGGGGCCGGAGCTGCGGGCTGCAGCGACGGCGCAATGGCCCGTGGCTGCGGGGCGCAGGGCTCCGCAGCCTGTTCACCCTCCACTCAACCGATTCAACGCATGCAGATTGTCAAAGCCGAATTCCGATGCAGTTCCGAGCGCATCTCGCAGGTGCCCTCCGACTCGCTGCGCGACATCGCCTTCATCGGGCGGAGCAACGTGGGCAAATCGTCGCTCATCAACATGCTCACGGGCCGAAACGGCCTGGCGAAGGTCTCCGGTACGCCCGGCAAGACCCGCCTCATCAACCACTTCCGCATCGACGACGCGTGGTATCTGGTCGACCTTCCGGGTTATGGCTACGCCCGAACCTCGAAGAGCCAGCGCAACGAATTCTCGAAGCTCATCACCGACTACGTGCTGCGCTGCGAGAAGATGCACTACCTTTTCGTGCTGGTCGACGCGCGGCTCGAACCCCAGAAAATCGACCTGCGTTTCATCGAGATGCTCGGCATGAACGGCATCCCCTTCGGCATCGTCTTCACCAAGGCCGACAAGCTTTCGAAGACGCAGCTTGCCCGGAACGTCGGCCGCTACCGCGAGGTGCTCTCCGAGCAGTGGGAGGAGCTTCCGCCCATGCTGGTCACCTCGTCCGAGCGGGGAACGGGGCGCGACGAACTGCTCGAATTCATCGGGCAATGTCTGGCGCAGGGGTAGAAAGCCCTCCGATGCGGTCCGAATGTTGAAAAAAGGTGGTCCGCATAGTGGTTTTTTTCACCGCATTGTCCTATATTTGCATCATCAAAAAACCTCCAGACCTATGGCAATCCACAAAATCAAGTTTTTCGCGGGGCAGGGCTCCGAGTATCTTGCTGAAAAAATCGTCGCCAGCTACGGCACGACCCTCGGCAAATCGGAGGTGCTGCGATTCAGCGACGGCGAATTCCAGCCGAGTTACAACGAATCCATCCGTGGCTGTACGGTGTTCATCATCCAGTCGACCTTCCCGCCCTCGGACAACCTGATGGAGTTGCTGATGATGATTGATGCGGCGCGGCGCGCCTCGGCCTACAAGGTGGTGGCCGTGATGCCCTATTTCGGATGGGCGCGTCAGGACCGCAAGGACCGTCCCCGCGTGCCGATTGGCGCCAAACTGGTGGCCAACATGCTCATGGCGGCCGGTGTCGACCGCGTCATGACGATGGACCTGCATGCCGACCAGATTCAGGGATTCTTCGATGTGCCGGTCGATGCGCTCTATGCCAGCGGCATCTTCGTTCCCTACATCAAGAGCCTCAACATCGAGGACCTCTCCATTGCCGCTCCCGACATGGGCGGCGCCAAGCGTGCCAATACCTATGCCAAGCACCTCGGGACGCCGATTATCATCTCGCACAAGGAGCGTGCGAAGGCCAACGTGGTGGGCAAGATGACGGCCATCGGCGATGTCGAGGGTCGCAACGTGCTCATCGTCGACGACATGATTGATACGGCCGGCACCATCTGCATGGCAGCCGACATGCTCATGTCGCGCGGAGCCAAGAGTGTACGTGCGGCCATCACTCACCCCGTGCTCTCGGGCCCGGCCTATGAGCGAATCAATGCCAGCGCCCTCGAGGAGGTGATTGTCACCGACACCATTCCGCTCAACCCCGAGAAGGACCTCCACAAGTTTACGGTGCTTTCGGTTGCGGACCTCTTTGCCGACGTTATCGAGCGTGTGCACAACTACAAGGAGATTTCGTCGATTTTCTTCAAGTAACGCCTCTCGCAACAATATGCAGCGGGCCTTCTCCCTCGGGAGCAAGGCCCGCTGCTGTTTTGCCGGGGTGTCGTCCCGGGATGATGGAGGTAGCCGTCGGCCCTCCGGGGCGGAGAGGAAGGGGCGGTCCTGCTCCGATACGGGGGGGGTGGTTGCTCC
>UQNV01000041.1 GCA_900542505.1 uncultured Alistipes sp. | reverse complement strand
GTATAAGAGACAGGGAGGAGGGGCGCCCGCCCCAAGGGGAGGTTTGCGGATACAAGATAAGGATTTTCATGCAAAATGCCTATTTTTGCACCCTATAACTTACCGACATGCCGACGAATTCCCTATCGAAACAGACGCGCCGCGGAGGATTCCTGGCCCTCACGCCGCTCCTGGTCTTTCTGGCCAGCTACCTGCTGGTCTCGCTGCTGACGGGCGACTTCTACCGGATGCCCCTCCCGGTGGCCTTCCTCGCCGCCTCGGTCTACGCCGTAGCCATCACGCGCGGCATCCCCTTCGCCACCCGCATCGAGCACTTCTCGGCCGGTGCCGCAAACAGCAACGTGATGCTGATGATATGGATTTTCGTGCTGGCGGGGGCCTTCGCCGAGTCGGCCCGCAGCATGGGGGCCGTCGACGCCACGGTCAACCTGACGCTGCGGCTGCTGCCCGACGGGCTGCTTCCGGCGGGACTCTTTCTGACGGCCTGCTTCGTGTCGCTCTCCATCGGCACGTCGGTGGGCACGATTGTCGCGCTGGCACCCGTCGCCGGAGGCCTGGCCGAAGAGACGGGGCTCGGCACGGCATGGCTGACGGCCATCGTCGTGGGCGGCGCCTTCTTCGGCGACAACCTTTCGTTCATCTCCGACACCACCATCGCCTCCACACGTACCCAGGAGTGCGACCTGCGCGACAAGTTCCGCGTCAACATCCGCATCGTGGCCCCGGCGGCCGTCGCCACACTGGTGCTCTACATCCTCACGGGCGAGGCGGCCGGCGCGGCATCGAGCCCCGAACGTGTCGAATGGGTGCGGGTGCTCCCCTACCTGCTGGTGCTCGTCACGGCACTTTGCGGCATGAACGTGATGAAGGTGCTCCTGCTGGGCATTCTCGCATCGGGAGCCATCGGCATGACCACCGGCAGCTTCTCGGCACTCGACTGGTGCGGCGACATGGGGCGCGGCATCACCGGCATGGGTGAGCTCATCATCATCACGATGATGGCCGGAGGGCTGCTCGAAATGCTCCGCTTCAACGGCGGCATCGACTACCTCATCGGCTGCATGACCCGCCGCATCCGCGGCCGGCGCGGCGCCGAGGCCTCCATCGCGGGACTGGTCTGCATGGCCAACATCTGCACGGCCAACAACACCATCGCCATCCTCACCGTGGGCCCCATCGCCCGCAAAATCGCCGACCGTTTCGGCGTCGACCGCCGCCGCAGCGCCAGCCTGCTCGACACCTTCTCGTGCTTCACCCAGGGGCTGCTCCCCTATGGTGCCCAGCTGCTGATGGCGGCCGGGCTGACCGGGCTCTCGCCGCTGGGAATCATCCGCTACCTCTACTACCCCTTCATCATGGGCTTCTGCGCACTGCTGGCCATCGTACTGCGCTATCCCCGCTCCGTAACCCGACAGCGATGAACACCGTCTGGATTGTACTGCCGATTCTGCTGGTGCTGATGTTCCAGCTCGGCCTCGAACTCGACCGCAAGGCCTTCGCCGGCGTCGTGCGCCATCCCCGAGGGGTGGCGGCCGGCGCATTGGGACAACTTGTCGTGCTGCCGCTCGTCGCCTTCGGCGTGGCGCTGCTCTTCCGCCTCGATGCGCTCTTCTTCATGGGGCTGATGCTCGTCGCCTGCTCGCCCGGAGGCAGCTCGTCGAACGTCTTTTCGATGCTGGCCCGGGGCGACGTGGCACTCTCGGTGACGCTCACGGCGCTCAGCAGCCTGGTCACGCTGGTCACCATCCCGCTCATCATGGAGGCGGTCGCCCGCTTCGTCGCGCTCCGCTCGGATGCGACCATCGAACTGCCCGTCGGGCGGCTGCTCGTTCAGAACATCGTCCTGCTGCTGCTCCCGATGGCCTGCGGCGCACTCTTCCGCCGCCGCTTTCCCGCGCGGGCGCAAAGGCTCCACGCCCTGCTGGGACGGATTGCCTTCCCGGCGCTGATGCTGCTGGCCGCCCTCTTCTTCATCCAGTATGCCGACACGATTCTGGAGAACCTCCCGACGCTGGGGGTAGCCTCGCTGCTGCTGATTCTGGCGGCCATGGCTGCCGGACACCTGCTTGCGCGGGCCTTCGGCCTCGACCGGGCGGGAAGCCGCACCGTCGTCATCGAGGTCGGCATGCAGAATGCCGCCCAGGCCATTGCCGTCGCCTCGTCGCCGCTGATTTTCAACAACGAGACGATGGCCGTTCCGGCCATCGTCTATGCGCTGGTGATGAACGTCGTGCTGCTGCTCTATCTGAAGGCCGTGCAGCGCCGCGACGCCCGCCGTGCGGTGCAATAGCGCGGCAGGACCGCCTCCGCCCGCCCGGGCGGCGCGTGAGCCCGCCGCGGCGGATTATGCCCGGGAGTCGCGGGCGCAGGCCGAGGATGGGATATCGGAGCCTCCGTCGATGTAGCGGCACTTGAAGATATGGAGGCAGAAGAGGAAGAGCGAGAGCATGAGCGGGCCGAAGATGATGCCCATGAAGCCGAAGAGGGCCAGCCCGACGAAGACGCCGAAGACGGTGACCAGCGGATGGATGTCGGCCATGCGTCGCTGCAGCACCAGGCGCGTGAGGTTGTCGACGTGGGTTACCACGAGCGTCCCGTAGGCGGCCAGCCCGATGGCTGCGGCCCAGTTGCCCGCCAGCGCCAGGTAGGCGGCCAGCGGTAGCCAGAGCAGCGCCGTGCCGACAATCGGGATGACCGTCGCGAAGCAGGTCAGCACGCCCCAGAAGAGCGGATTCGGAACGCCGAAAAGCAGATACCCCGCCAGCGCCACGCTGCCCTGGACAACGGCGAGCAGCGGGATGCCGATGGCATTCGAGCGCACAATCAGATGCATTTCATGTACGAAGCCGTCGCGTTGCGCCCCCTCGAAGGGGAGCAGGTCGCGGACATAGGCCTCCATCGCACGGCCGCCCGTCAGCATGAAGTAGAGCACGAAGAGCAGCACGACGATGTTGACGGCGAAATCGACGATTCCACCCACCACGTATTGCCCCACTCTGGGGAGCATGGCGATGAGCGACGAAAGGTTGCGTTCCTGCCACAGGTCGTAGCCCGTACGCTCGTAGAGCAGTTCGGAGAGGCTCTTCACGGCATGGACCAACGGCTGTGGGTCGGCCGCAAGGTGCTGTATGCGGGCCACGAGCATCCACCCCAGGAGCGATATGGGAACCAGGAAACAGAGCACGGCCTCAGCAAGCAGCAGGGCGGCCGCCGAACCGCGGCGCCATCGGCGGCGTTCGGTCAGGAAGAACATCTGGCCGCGCAGCAGCACGTAGATGGTCGCCGCACCCATCAGTCCGCCCAGGAAGGGGGTCAGTTCGATGAAAATCGCAGCGCCCAATCCGAAAATCAGCGCAAAGAGCGCATAGCGCCCGTATCGTTCCCGAAAATTCCGCATACGCCGCCCGAAGGGCAAGGAGCGTGCCGAACCGGACACACGGGACAAGGCAAACGGAGGCTTGCGGCAGAGAACCGGACACACGGGACAAGGCAAACGGAGGCTTGCATCAGAGAAGCGGGTGCATGGAGGGGGCAAGAGCCGGATGCCAAAGGCGGCGCCTTACACCCCGCTGCTGTCACACCCGCGTCGAAGGCCCGGCTTCGCGTCAGCCGAGCAGCCGCTCGGCGAGCAGACGGCACGAGCCTTCGGCGTCCTTCGGGTCGAAGCGCTGCGTATGGATGCCGAAGGCGGACGCCGCCTCGAGGTTGATGCCGCGGTCGTCGATGAAGAGCGTCTCGGCGGGGTCGAGGTCGAAACGCCGGAGCAGAAGTTCGTAAATCTGCGGTTCGGGCTTCACGCACCCCTCCTCGCAGGAGACCACCTCGCCGTCGAAGAGCCCGTAGACGGGGAAGGTGCGCAGGCGGGCGATGAATTCGCGCGACATGTTCGAGAGGATGTAGAGGCGGTAGCCCGCCTGCTTCAGCTGACGAATCAGCGCCTCGGTCGGCCGCACGGGCTCCTGCAGGTCGATGGAGTACTGCAGATAGGAGGCGCACTTGTCGAGGCTGCAGCCGTTCATCCGCGCAAGCGTTTCGGTCACCTCGTCGAAGGTCGAGGTGCCGCGGTCGTACTCCTCCCAGAAGCGGGGCATCCGCTCCGAGCGGACGAAGGCGAAGAAATCGACGAACTCCTGCGTGCAGCGGCTTATGTTGCGGGCGAAGACCACGCCGCCCAAATCGAATACGATGTTTTTCATGAAGGCAAAGATACGATTTTTCCGCGAGATGCGGAAGCGTGCGCCGTAGCGGAAGAGGCTTCGGCCGCAGCGCATCAAACGAGCGGAAGCGCAGGAGGGATGCTCCCGCGCTTCCGCCGAAGGTGCCGGACGCCTGCCGCCCGTCACGCGTTAAAAGAGGTGCCAGGCCACCGTAAGGCCCGCCATGACGATGGCCACCATCGACATGAGCTTGACCAGAATGTTGAGCGACGGGCCCGAGGTATCCTTGAAGGGGTCGCCCACCGTGTCGCCCACGACCGTCGCCTTGTGGCAGTCGGAGCCCTTGCCGCCGAAGTGGCCCTCCTCAATCATCTTCTTGGCGTTGTCCCACGCTCCGCCGGCATTGGCCATGAAGACCGCCAGCACGAAGCCCGAACTCAGGCCGCCGACAAGCAGGCCCATGACACCCGCCACGCCGAAGACCAGACCCACGACCACCGGCACGGCGATGGCCAGCAGACTCGGGAAGAGCATCTCGCGCTGGGCGCCCCGCGTCGAGATGGCGACGCAGCGCGCATAGTCGGGCGTGCCCTCGCCCGTGAGGATGCCCTTGATTTCACGGAACTGGCGGCGCACCTCGGTCACCATGCTCTCGGCCGCGCGGCCCACGGCGTTCATCGTCAGGCCGCAGAAGAGGAACGACATCATCGCTCCGATGAAGAGTCCGATGAGCACCGTGGGGTTCATCAGCGAGATGTGGTAATAATCCATGAAGTCGAGCATCGTGGCACTTTCGACCTGCACCGTCGCGCCGTTCGACAGCTCCATGAGCGTCTGCCCGTTGTGGAGCATGCCGATGCGGATTTCCTCGACGTAGGAGGCCAGCAGCGCCAGCGCCGTGAGGGCTGCCGAACCGATGGCGAAGCCCTTGCCCGTGGCGGCCGTCGTGTTGCCCAGTGCGTCGAGCGCATCGGTGCGCTTGCGCACCTCGGGGCCCAGGCCGCTCATCTCGGCGTTGCCGCCGGCGTTGTCGGCAATCGGCCCGTAGGCGTCGGTGGCCAGCGTGATGCCGAGCGTCGAGAGCATGCCCACCGCCGCGATGCCGATGCCGTAGAGGCCCAGCGAGAGGTTCTGCGGTTCGAGCATGTGGTGGATGTCGAATCCGATGGCGCAGAGGTAGGCCACGATGATGGCCACGCCGATGGTCACCACGGGGATGGCCGTCGAAATCATGCCGGCGCCCACGCCCGCGATAATCACCGTTGCGGGACCCGTCTGCGCGCTGCCGGCAATCTTCTGCGTCGGCTTGTAGGAGTGCGAGGTGTAGTATTCGGTCGCCTGGCCGATGACGATGCCCGCCACCAGGCCCGTGATGACCGAGAACGACAACCCTACCCAGTTCTCGACACCCAGCAGGTAGAGAATGCCGAAGGTGGCTGCGGCAATCAGCAGCGAGCTGAAGTTGACGCCCACGCCGAGCGAATGCAGCAGCTGACGCATCGTGGCGCCCTCCTTCGTGCGGACAAGGAAGATGCCGACAATCGAGAGCACGATGCCCACGGCGGCAATCAGCATCGGGGCCAGCACGGCCTTGAGCTGCATCGCCTCGCCGCCCGATGAGGCGAAAGCCGCGGCTCCGAGGGCCGCCGTCGCCAGAATCGAGCCACAGTAGCTCTCGTAGAGGTCGGCGCCCATGCCGGCCACGTCGCCCACGTTGTCACCCACGTTGTCGGCGATGGTCGCCGGGTTGCGCGGGTCGTCCTCCGGGATGCCGGCCTCGACCTTGCCCACCAGGTCGGCGCCCACGTCGGCCGCCTTGGTATAGATGCCGCCGCCGACACGCGCGAAGAGCGCCTGCGTCGAGGCTCCCATGCCGAAGGTGAGCATCGTGGTGGTGATGACCACCAGCTTCTGGGGACCCGCCACGTCGACGAACGATTCGAGCACCACGTACCAGAACGAGATGTCGAGCAGGCCGAGCCCCACCACGACGAGGCCCATGACGGCGCCGCTGCGGAAGGCCACCTTCAGACCGCGGTCGAGCGACTGCCGTGCGGCGTGGGCCGTACGGGCCGAGGCGTAGGTCGCGGTCTTCATGCCGAAAAATCCGGCCAGGCCCGAGAAAAAGCCGCCCGTGAGGAAGGCGAAGGGCACCCAGCCGTTCTGCACGCCGGTGCCGTAGGCCAGATAGGCGAAGAAGAGCGCCAGCACGACGAATACGATGCCGACGACCTTGTATTGTTGACGCAGATAGGCCATCGCACCCTTGCGGACGTGCGCCGCGATTTCACGCATGCGCTCCGTACCCTCCTCCTCGCGCTTCATGGCGCGGTAGAAGGCCCATGCCACACCCAGCGCGACGACCGAGGCGGCGGGTACGGCCCAGAAAATCGAAGGAATGTTCATAATGGTATATAAATTTATGGATTGGTCGAATACAAATTTAAGAAAAAAATCGGGAGGTTCATCCCCGCTCGCCTATTTTTGTTCCGAAAAACAACCCTTCGAATATCGTTTCGAAAGCCCTATACTGCCGAAAACCGGCACAAACGAGGCCGCTACAGACGATTCAGCTCTTCGAGGTCTCGAACATCGCTGCGTCCGCGCCCCACAGGGGCGCCGAACCGATAGGTGAGGTTGAACTTCACCTGACGAGACTCCCATTTGCCCCAGTTGCGGAGGTAGAAGCCCTCGTAACGGCTCGTACTGTCCCAGTTCGAAGTCCAAAACAGGTCGCTCATGCCGAGACTCGCCTCGATGCGGTCGCCGAGAAACTTGCGGCTCAGCGCCACATCGACGCT
The DNA here is from genome assembly GCA_900542505.1 of uncultured Alistipes sp. Taxonomy (GTDB): domain Bacteria; phylum Bacteroidota; class Bacteroidia; order Bacteroidales; family Rikenellaceae; genus Alistipes; species Alistipes stercorigallinarum. The sequence goes on along the minus strand of UQNV01000041.1, from coordinate 12,619 downwards.
GCCGGTCGGTTCGCACACCTCGATGGCCTCGCCCAAACGCCGTGTCGTAAAGCTGCCTCCGAGCTCGAGCCGCAGACGTCCCGGCAGGCGGAAGGTATTTCGCAGCGAGAATATGGCAGCCACTCGCTTCAGGTCGAAGCGCCGCATGCGGTCGTAGGCGATGTCGTTGTTGAGCCAGTAGCAGGTGGCGCCAGCCACGGCGTCCCACCAGCGGGCGACGCGCACCTGCTGGAAAAGCTCGAGCGAGAGGCGGTGCTGCCGCCCGAGGTTGCGGGGCGTCATCACCAGACGCTTCACGTCGAGCGTGTCGCTGATTTGCGTCCGGTAGTCGGTCAGACAGGTATACGATGCGGTGACGGCTGTTTTGCGCCAGTTCCACGAGAGTGCCACGCGGTGGCTCCGCTGTGGTTCAAGGAAGGGGTTGCCCTGCCAGCAGGTAAGCTCGTCGAGCATGTACTCGAAGGGATTGAGGTCCTGGTAGGCCGGACGGTCGATACGACTGCCGTAAGAGAGTGCAAAAGTACTGTGCTCACCCGCTTTCCAGTTGAGTGCAAACGAGGGAAAGAGGTCGACATAGCGGCGGCGGTTGTGCTCGCGCGGAGAGCCGTCCGAGCGGCGCAAATCGCCGTCCGAACGGGTATATTCACCGCGCAGGCCCACCTCGAGCGTCGCACGTCGTCCCAGCGGACGGTTGTACTGAAGGTAGGCAGCCAATAGCTGCTCCTGGTAGAGGAAGCGGCTCGACTGCGACAGGTCGAGCTGCTCGCCTGCCAGGCCGACCGTCGAGAACCGATAGTCGTTGTCGGCCCGCACCCACGAATACTTCACCCCCGAGTGCAGGGTGCCGCCCCACAGACGGTGCTGCTGCGCATAACTGAAGGCCAGGATGTCGATGGCCCGGCTGTTCACCGAACGGTAGAGGTCGTCGGAAAGGACAACGCCCGTCGGGTCTTCGTAACGGTTGGGCTGCAGGCAGCCGGCACCTCCGTCGAAGAAGGCGTAGTCGACGTCGAGCGCATAGCGTTCACCCTCGCGCGGCGCATAGGCATAGAAGAGGGTTCCGCCGTAGCGGTTGCCCTTCTGGCGGTAGTAGTCGTTCGAGGCGTGAAGCACCGATTCGACGTCGAGCGTCGCGGCGTCACGCACCGTAGTGGTCGTGCGGGTCCGACCGGGTCCGAAGAGCGTATTGACATCGACCCGCACACCGAGCGTATGGTGCTCCGAGGGGCGGTACTCCACCCCGACGTTGCCCGTGACGGTGCGCCGGCGGTCCTGGTCATCGGTCGGACTCAGGTAATCGGTCCCGTTCTGGATGCGATGCATGCCGTAGTAGAGCCCCGTACGCCCGAGCGCATGACTGTAGTTTGCGTATAGATTCACTTTGCCGGTATTGCAGTTGAACGCGAGTTCGGTGTTCTGCCGCCAGTTGTCCCAGACCGAAAAACCGTTATTGAACGAGAGGGAGAGGCCGTCGGCACTTCGACCGCGCTCGACGTTGATGTTGATGATGCCGGCCGACCCTTCGGCGTCGTACTGCGCCGAAGGGTTGCTCATCACCTCCACGGACGAAACCGACGAGGCCGGCATCGAGCGCAGCATGGCGGCCAGCTCCTCACGCTGCATGTAGGTCTGCTTGCCGTTGAGCATCACAAGCACTCCGGTGCTGCCTCCGAGCGAGATTTCGTTCTCGCCGCTGACCATCACGCCGGGCGTCTGTTTCAGCGCGTCGAGTGCCGTACCGCCCGCCAGCGAGGCGCTGTTGCGGGGCGTATAGACCATGCGGCCCTGCTCGACGCGCAGCGTGGCGTTGGGATTCTCGGCCACGACCACCACATCCTCAATCCCGACGGCCGACCCTTCGAGGCGCAACTCCCCGATGTCGGTCGCACGCTCCACGTCGAACGGTTCGCCGACATAGGGGGCAAAACCCAGACAACTTACGAAAAGGCGGATGCGCCCCGAGGCCGCCAGCATGAAACGCCCCTCGCCGTCGGTCACGGCGTGCTGCAGCATCGCCTCCGAGTCGGGAGCAAGGGTTGCGACCACGGCCGTCGGCACGGGCCGGAGCAGAGAGTCGACCACACGGCCGGTCAGCGGGAAAGAGTTCTGCGCCACGGCAGGAGACAGGCATACAACAGCTGTAATCCAAAGAAGCAATCGGGCGGATTTCATCGTCATCGGCAGAATTTGAGTCATTGCACGACGCAAATATAGAAATTTTGCGGGGGGGGGAATTTTTTGTCCGTTTTTTTGAAAAAAAAGTTGCAGAAACCCTCCTCAGTCTGCCGACGGCAAATGGGAGAGGCCCGTCCACAAAAAAGGGACGGCCATCCGGTCGAAACCGGATAGCCGTCTTCCTTTCGCTTGACCCGTTGCCGGGTCTGTCGGAACGTCCGCTACGAACCGAAATTGTCGTAGAGGATGTTTTCGGGCGGTACGCCGAGCGAGTCGAGCATCTTCACCACCGACGAAATCATCATCGGGGGTCCGCACATGAGGTAGATGCAGTCCTCGGGCGCCTGATGGTGCTTCAGGTAGTTTTCGTAGAGCACGTTGTGGACGAATCCCGGCGTGTACTTCACCCCTGCGGCATCGGCCTCCGGGTCGGGACGGTCGAGCGCCAGGTTGAACTTGAAGTTGGGGAACTCCTCCTCGATTTCGTGGAACTCGTGCAGGTAGGGAGCCTCCTTCATGGCGCGGGCACCATACCAGAACGATACCGGACGCTTCGTCTTCTCGGTCTTGAACAGGTGCATGATGTGGCTGCGCATGGGCGCCATACCGGCACCGCCGCCGATGAAGATGAGCTCCTGCGTGTCGGGCAGGTTGTCCGGCAGGAAGAACTCGCCGTAGGGGCCCGAGATGGTCACCTTGTCGCCCGGTTTGCGCGAGAAGATGTACGAGGAGCAGATACCGGGGTTCACCTTCATGAACGAACCCGTCGCACGGTCGAACGGAGGCGTGGCGATACGGATGTTGAGCATGATGATGTTGCCCTCGGCCGGGTGGTTGGCCATCGAGTAGGCGCGGAAGGTCGGCTCGGGGTTGGTCGTCACCAGGTCCCACATCTTCATGCGGTCCCAGTCGGCGCGGAACTTCTCGTCGACATCCATGTCCGAGAACTTGATGGCATCGTACTTCGGGATGTCAATCTGGATGTAGCCGCCGCTGCGGAACTTGAGGTTCTCACCCTCGGGCAGCTTCACCACGAACTCCTTGAGGAAGGTCGAGATGTTGCGGTTCGACACCACGGTGCACTCCCACTTCTTCACGCCCAGAACAGCTTCGGGAACCTTGATTTTGAGGTCGTTCTTCACCTTCACCTGACAGCCCAGACGCCAGTGGTCCTTGGCCATCTTGCGCGTGATGAAGCCCGTTTCGGTCGGCAGAATGTCGCCGCCGCCCTCCAGAACCTGGCACTTGCACATGCCGCACGAACCGCCGCCGCCGCAGGCCGAAGGCAGGAACACCTTGTTGTTGGCCAGCGTCGAAAGCAGCGAGTTGCCGCTCTCGGCCTTGATGACCTTCTCGCCGTCGTTGATGTCAATCGTCACTTCGCCCGACGACGTCAGCTTCGCCTTCGCTACGAGCAGGATTGCCACCAGCACGAGCGTGATGACAAGGAAGGCCACGATTGCTATGATGATTGTCAATTCCATTTTCTAAATCACTTTTTACAGGTTAGAACTGGATGCCCGAGAATATCATGAAGGCGATACCCATCAGGCCGGTGATGATGAACGCGATACCGGGGCCCTTCAGCGCTGCGGGAATGTGCGAATAGGTCGTCTTCTCGCGGATGGCGGCCATCATGACGATTGCCAGCCACCAGCCCAGACCCGAACCCAGTCCGTAGGCGAAGGTCTGCACGAACGAGGTGAGCTCGCCGCCGTCGACCTTCTGCTGCATGAAGAGCGAACCGCCCAGGATGGCGCAGTTCACGGCAATCAGCGGCAGGAAGATACCCAGCTGGTTGTAGAGCGTCGGCGAGAACTTCTCGACAATCATCTCGACCAGCTGCGTGAACGAGGCCACGGTGGCGATGAAGACGATGAAGGAGAGGAAGCTCAAATCGACACCCTCGACCAGTGCGTTGGCCTTGAGTACGTATTCATAGAGCAGATAGTTCAGCGGAACGGTCATCACCATCACGAAGGTAACGGCGGCACCGAGACCCAGTGCGGTCTTGACGCTCTTCGACACGGCGATGTAGGAACACATGCCGAAGAAGAAGGCGAAGACCATGTTGTCGATAAAAATCGACCGGATAAAGATATTCAGTGTTTCCATACGTTATCTTCCTATTTTTCCTGTAAATCCTTGTTGCGCGAACGGTGTACCCAGATGATGCAGCCCACGATAATCAGCGCCATGGGCGGGAAGAGCATCAGACCGCAGTTCGAGTACCAGCCGCCGTTGGCCGCATACCAGCTCTCGGGGATGATGCGGTAGCCCAGCAGGCTGCCCGAACCGAGCAGTTCGCGGAAGAAGGCCACGATGACCAGAATCATACCGTAACCCAGACCGTTGCCGATACCGTCGAGGAACGAAGGCCACGGCTTGTTGGCCAGCGCGAAGGCCTCGACACGGCCCATGACGATACAGTTGGTGATAATCAGACCCACGTAGACCGACAGCTGCTTGGAGACGTCGTAGACGAAGGCCTTGAGCACCTGGTCCACCAGAATCACCAGCGCGGCGATGACCACCAGCTGGACGATGATGCGGATACGGGCCGGAACGCCGTTGCGCAGCAGCGACATCACCAGGTTCGAGAAGGCGGTCACCACCGTCACCGACAGTGCCATGACGATGGCCGGCTTGAGCTGCACGGTAACGGCCAGAGCCGAGCAGATACCGAGAATCTGCACGATGACGGGGTTGTTCGCCGAGAAGGGACCCGTCAGGTATTTCATGTTCTTAGCCGAAAACAAAGGCTCTTTTTCGTTCTTACTCATTGTTTTCTACATTTTCATCGTTAGACACTTCCTCTGCGGCGGCCGGCTGCGCGGCGGCAGCCTTCTTGGCCTCGAGCAGCGGCAGATAGTACGAGAAGCTGTCGAAGAGCATGTTGGTCACACCGTCCGAAGTCTTCGTACCGCCCGAGATGGCATCCACCTCGTGGGCGGGGTTCTGGGCGCCGCCCTTGCGGAGTTTCACCGAAACGAGCTGGTCACCTTCGAAAATCGTCTTGCCGACATACTGGGCCCAGTGCTTCGGCGTGGCGATTTCGGCACCCAGACCCGGCGTCTCGCCCGAATGCGAGATGACGACGCCGGCAATCGTATTCATGTCCTTCTGGAGTGCCACATAGCCCCAAATCGGGCCCCACAGACCGACACCGTAGACGGGCAGTACCACGCGGCCGTCCTTGGCCTCGAAGACCGGATACTTGCCGGCGGCAAAGGCGCCCTTCAGGTCGTTGAGCAGCGCGAAGACATCCTCGCCTTCGATGCGGTTGCCCTCGGCGTCGATGACATATGCGTCGATGAACTCGTCGTAGTTCTGGTCCTGAGCCGACAGCGACATGAGAATCGACTGCTTTTTCTCGCCCAGCACGTTCTCGTACTGGCGCTGCTGCAGCGACAGCGCTGCGACGGCCAGCAGGATGGCCACAACGACGACCATCACGGTCGAATACATGATGATATAGGCGTTGCTGTTCGTATCGCTGAACAGTCCCTTCTTCTTCAGAAGAGTGAATTCCGACGCGGGAACGCCGCAGACGGGGCACTTTTCGGGAGCGGCCGCACCTTCATGGATATAGCCGCAAACATTGCATTTGAATTTTTTCGTTGCCATTCTACTCCCTATTTTGCCAGTTTAACACGTTTGTTTCTGCGCGAGATGTTCGCCTCGACCACGAAGTAGTCCACCAGCGGAGCCAGCGCGTTCATGAAGAGAATCGAAAGCATCATGCCCTCGGGGTATGCCGGGTTGACCACGCGGATGAGCACGGCCAGGGCACCCGTCAGGAAGCCGACGATGTACTTGCCCTTGTTGGTCTGGGCCGAGGTCACGGGGTCGGTGGCCATGAAGACCGCACCGAATGCGAAACCGCCGACAATCAGGTGCCACCATGCGGGATACTCCGTCACGCCGATGGCCTGGAAGAGGTAGCCCATAGCCAGACCGCCGACAAATACCGAGAGCATCGTACGCCACGAAGCGATGCCCGTCAGGAGCAGAATCGCGCCGCCGATGAGAATGGCCAGCGTCGAGGTCTCACCGAACGAACCGGGGATGAAGCCCAGGAAGGCATCGAGCGGCGAGTAGGCCATCGTACCGGTGGAACCGAGCTGCTCGAGCGCCGTGGCACCCGTGATGCCGTCGACCTGAGCGCCCATCATCGTCCAGTCGGAATACCAGACCGTCTCGCCCGACATCGAGGGCGTATAGGCGAAGAATGCGAAGGCGCGGGCCAGCAGGGCGGGGTTGAAGACATTCATACCCGTACCGCCGAAGACCTCCTTGCCGAAGACCACGGCAAAGGCCGTTGCCAGAGCGACCATCCAGAGCGGCGTGCTCACCGGCATAATCATCGGGATGAGCAGACCCGAAACGAGGAAGCCCTCGTTGACCTCGTGGCCGCGGGCCTGGGCGAAGGCGAACTCGATGCCCAGACCGACGATGTAGGAGACGCAGACCATCGGCAGCACACGCACCAGACCGTAAAAGAAGGCCGTGAAGCCCGTCAGGCCGACCTGGATACCCGTGTTGAAGCAACCGAAGAGGAATGCGGGCAGCAAAGCCACGACCACTACAATCATCGTACGTTTCATATCGTTGCAGTCGCGGATGTGCGCACCCTTCTTCGTGGTCGTATTGGGCACGAAGAGGAAGGTCTCGAACGCATCGAATGTCGATTCGAGGAAGCCCAGTTTACCACCCTTGGTAAAGGTGGGCTTGATGTTGTCCATGAATTTACGCAGTCCCATCGTTAAGCCTCCTTAATCATTAAGTTAATACCGTCGCGGATAATCTGCTGAATCTCGATTTTCGAGGGGTCGACGAACTCGCAGAGGGCGAAATCCTCCTCCACCACCTCGTAGATGCCCAGATTCTCCATCTTCTCGATGTCGCCGGCCAGGCAGGCCTTCAGCAGGTACATCGGGTAGATGTCCATGGGCAGATACTGCTCGTAGAGGCCCGTCACCACGAAGGGACGCTCGCCGCCGTTGAGGTTCGTATCGAGCCGGTAGGACTTCTTCGGGCAGAGCCACGAGAAGTAGGCGCGCGAAACCGAGAACTTCTTGCAGCGGGGCATTGCCCAGCCCAGCAGTTCGTACTTGTCACCCTCGGGAATCACCGTGAGCATGTTGGCATAGAAGCCGATGAAGCCGTCGGCGGCGACCTTCGCACCCGTCAGTACGTTGCCCGAGATGATGCGGACGCTGTCACCCTCCTTCTGAGGCTTGATGTTGTTGCCGAGAATCGACTCGACGCTTGCGCCCGAGACAATCCGTACGTAGTGCGGTGCGGCAACCTCCGAACCGGCCACGGCAATGACCTTGGTCATGTCGACGCGGCCCTCGTTGAACAGGCGGCCGATGATGGCCAGGTCCTGGATGTTGACCGTCCAGGCCACCTCGCCCTTGTTGATGGGGTCGATGTGGTGAATCTGGACACCCACGTTGCCCACGGGGTGCTTGCCCGCGAAGGTGTGCTGTTCGACATTGCGCAGCGACGGCATCATGCCCTCGGCGCCGGCACGCATCGAAAGGTGCACCGCACCCGAGGTCAGGCGACGCATCACCTCGATACCCGTCTGCAGGTTCTTCTGCTCGCCCTGCAGCACGAAGTTGTAGTCGGGAGCCAGCGGCGCGGAATCGAATGCGGAGATGAAGACCGCCTTCGGTACGTCGTTCGGGTCGGCGATGATGCCGTAGGGACGCTGCACGAGCATCGGCCAGAGGCCCGACTTGAGCAGCAGCTCGACAATCTCCTCGCGCGAAGCCTTCGCCGGCTCGAGCCGTGCGAACTCCTCGTAGGCCGGCTGGGCATCGGCCGCAACCGTCACGTTGAGCACCTTGCGCTTCTCGCCGCGGTTGATGGCGGTTACCGTACCGCTGACGGGCGACGTGAAGAGAATGCGCTCGTTGTACTTGTTGAAGAACAACGGCGTTCCGGCCTTCACCTTGTCACCCACCTTAACCAACAGCTTGGGCGTCACGCCCTCGAAATCGAGGGGCGACACGGCATATTCCGAAGAACGAGGCGCTTCCGCCAACGTCTCCTGAGCCTTGCCCTGAAGATTGATGTCGAGACCCTTGCGTAGTGTAATGATTTTCGACATTGATTAAAGATTTTGATTGTTATTTGGAATGTTTATGGGTTTCCGCTTGCGTTGTTAGTTGGCTAACACACTAATTCGCGTGCGAAAATACGATTTTTTTTCGACAAATTCCCATCCGGAGCACAATATTTTTAAATTAACTTATAAATCTATAATTTCGCTCGGAAATCCGTAAATTTGCCTGCATGACAACTCCATGGGTCAACATCCACACGCACTGTTTCACGGGCCGGGGCATCGAACTGCGCACGGCGGGCATTCACCCGTGGGAGGCCGCGACACGGAGGTGCGACGGCCTTCGCGCGGAGCTCGACGGAGCCGAGGCCATCGGCGAAATCGGCCTCGATTTCGCCTGCGACGTTCCGCGCGAACGGCAGATGGAGCTCTTCGGCGCACAGCTGGCGCTGGCCGAGGAGCTCGGCATGCCCGTGGTGCTGCACTGCGTCAGGGCCTTCGAGCCGACGATGAGGGAGCTCGCCGCCCACCGGCTTCTCCGGGCGGTCATCTTCCACGGCTTCGTCGGCTCGCCGCAACAGGCGCGGCTGGCGCTCGCCCGCGGCTTCTGCCTCTCGTTCGGCGAGCGGACCTTCTCATCGCCCCGCACGGTGGAGGCGCTGCGCGCGACTCCGCTCGGGCAACTCTTCGTCGAGACCGACGAGAGCCCGACGCCCGTCGAACAAATCTACGCACGGGTGGCCGAGGCGAAGGGGATGAGCGTCGAGACGCTGCGCGAGGCCGCATGGGAGAACTACAAACGCATTTTCAAACCGACATGACCAACGACAACTGGCTGGAACGCACCGAATTGCTTTTAGGAACCGAGAAGGTGGAACGGCTCCGCGGAGCCCACGTCCTCGTGGTGGGACTGGGTGGCGTGGGGGCCTACGCCGCAGAGATGATAGCACGCGCAGGCGTGGGCCGCATGACCATCGCCGATGCCGACGCGGTGGCCCCGTCGAACATCAACCGCCAGCTCGTGGCGCTCCATTCGACCGTAGGCCGCCAGAAGGCCGAGGTGCTGGCCGAACGGCTGCGCGACATCAATCCCGACATCGAACTGACGGTGGTCAACCGCTACATCCGCGACGAGGAGACCTACACACTGCTCGACGCCGCCCCATACGACTATGTCGTCGATGCCATCGACACCCTCTCGCCCAAACTGGCCCTCATCAAGGGGGCACTCGACCGCCATCTTCCGCTCGTCAGCTCGATGGGCGCCGGCGCGAAGACGGACCCCACGCGCATGGAGATTACAGACATCGGCCGGACGCACCACTGCCCGCTGGCCCACATGCTGCGCAAGCGGCTCCACAAGCTCGGCATCCGGAGCGGATTCCGGGCCGTCTTCTCGGCCGAACCGATGCACGAGGGGGCGATGATTCTCTGCGAGGAGCAGAACAAGAAGTCGAACGTCGGGACCATCTCCTACGTTCCGGCGCTCTTCGGCATCGGCTGCGCCTCGGTGGTCATCCGCGACCTGGCGGGCGAGCCCATACCCTGACGCCAGGGCGCAGACGCAGCGTTCCGGGGAATTTCCCGGAACGTGAAATGCGCGTCGAGGGAGGAGGCCCGAACGCGGGAGGCAACGCCGGAGCCCAGCAAAGGGTGCGAAACAGAAACAATTGATTTACAAAGCTATACAAGACATGGAAAAACCTGAAATCGTATTCCTCGACGAATACACGCTGGGCGGCGCCGACCTGAGCCGTCTCAAGGCATCGGGCAACTATACGGGCTACGAAAACACCTCGCGCGAGGAGGTTGCGGAACGTTGCCGCACAGCCGAGATTGTCATCACCAACAAGGTGGTGCTCGACCGCGAAACGATGCGCGCGCTGCCCTCGCTCCGGCTCATCTGCGTCGCCGCGACGGGGATGAACAACATCGACCTCGAGGCGGCGGCCGAGCTGGGCATCGAGGTGCGCAATGCGGCCGGCTACTCGACCCACTCGGTGGCCGAGACGACGCTCGGAGCCGCCATCGCGCTGCTGCGCCACAGCGTCTACTACGACCGCTACGTCAAGAGCGGCGCCTACGCCTCGTCGGGACGGCAGTTCCACTTCGCCCTGCCCAACCACCAGCTGCACGGCTCGCGCTGGGGCATCGTCGGGCTGGGTGCCATCGGCCACGAGGTGGCGCGGCTGGCCGAAGCCTTCGGCTGTGAGGTGCGCTACACCTCCACCTCGGGCGTCGCACGCGAGGAGCGCTACCCTGCCCTCTCGCTGGCCGAGCTGCTGAGCTGGGCCGACGTAGTCTCCATCCACTGTCCGCTCAACGACCGCACGCGCAACCTCATCGGCGCGCCCGAGCTCGAAATCATGAAACGGTCGGCCATCCTCATCAACGTGGCACGAGGCGGCATCGTCGACGAGGCGGCGCTGGCCACGGCGCTCGACCGGGGCAGCATCGCCGGCGCGGCGCTCGACGTCTTCACGCAGGAGCCCGTCGCGGCCGACAACCCGCTGACGCACATCGCCGCACCGGACCGCATCCTGCTCTCGCCCCACAACGCATGGTCGCCCGCCGAGGCGGTCGAGGTGCTCGTCGGCTGCATCGAGCGCAACATCACCAAATACTGCAACCGCCAATAATCCAGGCCCATGGAACTCACTCCCGACGCCCGCCGGCAGCGGGTTTTCGACTACCTCGACGCCCACGGCATCCGCTACACCTGGTACGAACACCCCGAGGCGCCGACCATCGACATCGCCCGCCAATACTGGCACGACGACGGTTCGAAGCACTGCAAGAACCTCTTCTTCCGCAACCACAAGGGCAACCGCCACTACCTGGTCTCGTTCGACTGCGAGCAGAGTCTGGCCATCCACGACCTGGAGCACCGGCTGCGACAGGGCAAGCTCTCCTTCGCCTCGGAGCAGCGCATGGAGCGGTGGCTCAGCCTGCGCCCCGGGTCGGTTTCGCCCTTCGGGCTCATCAACGATGCGGAGCACCACGTGCACCTCTTCCTCGACCGCAACCTCGAGCGCTACGACTCCTACTCGTTCCACCCCAACGACAACCGGGCGACGGTGGTCATCACGCGCGACGAGTTCCTGCGCTATCTGGCTGCGGTGGGCAATTCGTACGAATTCATCGAACTTTATTAAACAACGAACGATTTTTTTCGTATATTTGAATTAATAACGGGTAGGTTCCGACCCGAAGCCCGGCCCGTCCGATTTTCGACCCGCCCGCCCGCATTATCAGACAACCCTAAAACCTAATGCCATGAAGAAATTAGCCCTGCTTCTGCTCATGCTCTTCTGTGCGGCCGGAACGCTCCGGGCACAGAACGTGAAATCGGACGTCATGTCCTACCTGCGCAACGAAGGTTACGCCCCCTCGTACGACGAGGACGGCGACATCAAGTTCAAAGTGCAGGGATATACCTATTACGTACTCTCGAAGGACAGCGGCATGGGATATACCTATGTGGAGGTCCGAATCCAGTTTGCTACGGACAGGTCCGTCGACGAGCTCGTCTCGCTGGCCAACGACTACAACCACAACAAGTACATCTGCAAGTATGTGGCCTATCCCGACAGCGAAGGCGACGGAGTCTTCCAAATCAGCATGGAGTTCATCACCTCGTCGACGGCGCAGACCAACTACCAGATGGGACACGCACTGCGTCTGCTGCCCTCCGAGGCGGAATCCTTCGTTGAATCGCTCTGACAAAGGTCCGGATACTAACCCAAAAGGGCCCTCAGCTGCAGCTGAGGGCCCTTTTTCCGATACGCGACACGAAGCACAGGGCTCAAAGGCACGAGGTACAGAGACACAAGGCACAGCCCCGACAGCCTCTCCGTGCGGAACAGGACGCTCCGACTACTTTTCCCCGCCGCCTTCGCGGAGCTCCTTCTTGATGCGGCACAGGTAGGCCTCGGTCACACCGATATACGACGCCAGAATCCGCGACGAGACCACCTCCAGTATCTCGGGCCGGTACTTCAGCACGGCGATAATCCGCTCGCGGGCGTCGCCCTTGATGTATTTCAGTTTCTTCTCCGACGTATAGAACTGTCCCATCGCCAGGTCGAACATCCAGCGGGCGAACTCGTGCGATTCGACGAGCAGCTGCTCGAACTTCGCCTTGGGGACCATGATGCAGGTGCACCCCTTCCTGCAGGTCTCGAACTGCATGACGGCGGGTTGATTCTATAATAGGAGTGTGGCGAGAGAAAAATCGTCCCCGGCGAGGCAAAGCCGTAGGTCTCCTCCTTATCCTTCTCGAAGTAGACCACCCGCAGGATGCCTTCCTTGACGATATAGACCTGTCTCTTATACACATCTGACGCTGCCGACGATATGCAGTGTGTA
>UQNV01000040.1 GCA_900542505.1 uncultured Alistipes sp. | reverse complement strand
GAGATCCTGAGATGTCTCGTGGGCTCGGAGATGTGTATAAGAGACAGGTCGTACATCGTGTGCCGGGGAGGCCGCTGTTGATAAATTATCGAAAACTTTGGCCGGAAATTTGCCGCAAAGCCCCCGGAATCGGCTATTTTTGTGAAAAACAACCGTGAAGTTATGGCAGAGATGAAACAATTCGGCCTCGATATCGACATCGATGATGCGGTGGCTCAGGGCAACTATTCCAATCTGGTAATCATCACCCACTCCACGTCGGAATTCATCGTCGATTTTGCGACGGTGCTTCCCGGAGTCCAGAAGGCCAAAATCAAGAGCCGCATCATTCTGACGCCCGAACATGCCAAGCGGCTGCTGATGTCGCTGCAGGACAACATCGTCCGCTACGAGAGCAACGTCGGCAAAATCGAGATTCCCCGTCCGCAGCCGGTTCCCGACTCGGGACCCAAGATGGGCCAGGCCTGATTCCGCGCGCCGGACTCTTTCGGGGATGGGTTCTTCCGGGGACGGAATATTTTCGCTCTCCCCTCGGCCCTCCGGGACTTGAGTTAGGGCTTTCCCGTTTTTAGGTTTTCGGGCTCCCGGACGTGCAGCCGGTTGCCGGGCAGAAGGGTGCACCGGCCGGTGTGGTCCGTCCGCGCCGTGTCGGGCCTTATGGGGTCGCTGCGGCGGTCGTTTCCCGGGAGACGGCTTCTCGTCCGACGGTTTTTTCGGACCCTGACGACCCTGACGACTCTGACGACCCGCCGCTCCGTCGCCTGTCGCTCATTCCTTTGCCCGCCGCCCGTTGCCGGGCCTGCCGCTCCGGCCCGGCATTCCGGAGCAAAACGCCCCTGGCCGCCCCGCCGCCTCCGTCCGGTTTGTCCGGTGCTCACCCCCCCACGATAAAACACGAAGAGACAAAAACGTCGTCCTGCCTTGTCGCAGGACGACGTTTTTTTGTCATGCGGGGCTGACCGCTGAGGGTCAGAGCGCCTCGCCGACGACATAGGTGCTGCCGCCGATGAAAATCATGTCTTCGGGCGTGGCCAGTTCGCGGGCGCGGGCCACGGCCTGCTGGACGTCGGCCACCACCTCGCCGCGGAGTCCGTATTCGGTGGCGCGCTCGGCCAGCTCGCCGGCCGGAATCGCACGGTGGCTCTTCGCCTGCGTGAAGATGTAGTGGGCGTCGGCGGGCAGCAGCGGGAACATGTGGCCCAGGTCCTTGTCGTTCACCACGCCCAGCACGCAGTAGAGGTGGGCGTAGTCCGGACGCAGGCGGTTCAGCTGTTCGCCCACATAGGCGATGCCGTGGGCGTTGTGGCCCGTATCGCAGATGACGAGCGGCTTCTCGCCCAGCTTCTGCCAGCGGCCGCGCAGCGAGGTGTGGGCTGCAGCGTCGCGCGTGCCCTCGAGGAAGGCGCGGCGGCTGATGGTCAGCGGCGTCTCCTCGTGCAGGAAGTCGATGGCCGCCGTGGCCGTGATGATGTTGTGGCGCTGGTAGTCGCCCGCCAGGTCGAGCAGCACCTCGAAGTCGCGGCCGTCGCGCGTGCGGCGCAGACGGAACAACTGGCGCTCTCCGGCCGGTTCCTGGCCGGTGCAGGTGAAGATTTCCTCGGCGTGGAGCAGCTTCGACTTGTTGGCGGCGGCCACCTCGGCGAAGACGCGGTCGCAGCGCTCGTCGTGCTCGCCGATGATGACCGGGATGCTCTTCTTGATGATGCCGGCCTTCTCGGCGGCAATCTTCTCGGGGGTGTTGCCCAGCAGCGCCGTGTGCTCCATGCCGATGTTGGTGATGATGCTCAGGATGGGCACGATGATGTTCGTGGCGTCGAGCCGTCCGCCGAGCCCCGTCTCGATGACGGCCACCTCGACGTCGCTCTGCGCGAAGTAGTCGAAGGCCAGCGCTGCGGTCATCTCGAAGAACGAGAGCCCCAGCTCGACCATGCGGTCGTGGTGCTTGTCGACGAAGTTGACCACCTTCTGTTTGGAAATCATCTCGCCGTCGACGCGGATGCGCTCACGAAAGTCCTGCAGGTGGGGCGAGGTGAAGAGTCCCGTGCGGTAGCCGGCCTGCTGGAGCACCGAGGCAATGATGTGCGAGACGGAGCCCTTGCCGTTGGTGCCGGCCACGTGGATGGTGAAGAAGTTGCGCTGAGGGTTGCCCAACAGACGGCAGAAGGAGGCGATGCGCTCCAGCCCCGGCTTGTAGGCCGTCGCTCCGTCGGTCTCGTAGGCCGGCAGCGACGAGAAGAGAAAATCGAGAGTCTGGGAATAGTTCATATCGTTTCGGGAGAGATTTTTCGTATTCCTGGCCTCAGTCCACCAGATAGTTGCGCTTGCGGACGCGGTAGGCGACGTAGTAGAGCACGCAGAGCAGCGCCACGTAGCGGGCGATGCGGGCGATGTAGTCGCCGTAGCGCGTGTAGAAGGTGAGCCGGCCGTCGAGCGCCACCTCGTCGGTGAGCGTTCCGCGCTCCTCCCAGCCGAGGGTCCGGCCGATGTCGCCCCGCGCCGTGATGAAGCCCGACATGCCGGTGTTGGCCGAGCGGGCGATGGCGCGGCGGTGTTCGATGGCGCGCAGCCGCGAGATGGTGAACAGGTGGCGGTAGCCGGGCGTGTCGCCCCACCAGCCGTCGTTCGAGATGATGAAGAGCGCCCGTGCGCCGCGGCGCACGAACTCGCCGCAGAAGTCGCCGTAGAGCCCCTCGTAGCAGATGGTGGCGGCCGTCTTCGTGCCCTCATGCTCGAAGACGGGGCCCGGTGTGCCGATGCCGATTTGGCCCAGCGTGCCTCCCAGGTCGATGACCAGGAACTTCAGCACGTCGAAGACCCACGTGGGGGTGTTCTCCACGCCGATGACCAGCCGCCCCTTGTGGTGGAGCTGGACGCGGGCGGCCGAGTCGATGCCCAGCGCCGTGTTGTAGATGTCGATGTATCCGCCGCCGTCGTAGGGACGCGCCGTTTCGGACTGCGTTCCTGCGGGGTAATGGCGCAGCGTGTTGGCTCCCGTGACGAGCAGAGCCCCCGAATTGCGCTCGCGCAGCAGTCCGGCGAAGCGCCGTACGGGGTCGGCCGTGGTGAGCGACCGCTCCCACCAGTAGCCCGGCACGGCGGTCTCGGGCAGCAGGATGTAGTCGACGTCGGCCGGAGCTTCGCCCGCCAGGGAGAGCAGGTTCTCCATCTGCTGCTCCTCGGTGCCGGCGGCGAACTTGTCGTAGCAGTCGACGTTGGGCTGGACGAGCGTCACGCGGGCCTTCGTCTCGGGCTCCTCGTACCCCGCGTAGAGTCCCAGCGAGAGGAGCATCGGCACGACGACGGCCGCGGCGGTCACCAGCGCCCGCCGGCGCGAGGGGCTGCGCAGCGTCTCGAAGAGGAGGATGTTGACCAGCAGCACCCAGAGTGAGCCTCCGAAGACGCCCGTGTATTCGTACCACTGTATGAGGCGGATGTCGTGCGAGAAACCGTTGCCCAGGATGAGCCAGGGCCATGAGAAGTCCCCGACCGTGTACCAGTATTCGGTGGTGAGCCACCCGGCGACGAGCAGCGTGTAGGCCAGCGCCTTCGGAGCCCGTTTCGAGACGGTGTGGAACGACATGAAGGCGAGCATGTTGAGGAACGTCGAGGCGAGCGTCGCGGCGATGGGGCCCACCGGCGTGGCGTTCCAAATCCACCAGACGGTCATCGCGTTCCACAGCACGAAGGTGAGCAGCGCCCAGCCGAACATGCCCCACCACGAGCGGCGCGAACCGTCGCGTCCGTCGCTGAGCCAGAGCAGCGGGACGAAAGCCACGAGCAGCGTGAGGCCCGTCATGCCGAGCCATCCCGCCGAAAGCAGAAGTGCCGAAAGAATTGCCGCCGCGTATTTCCGGAGCATGAGGTCGTGGATTTTAACGAGCACAAAAGTAGTCAAAGCAACCGAGATTTTCAAAATAATCCCTATTTTTGTATCATAAGGAAACTCAAAAACTCTTGCTTATGAAGAACTTTGCCTGGATGGGACTGGTGCTCTGCGCGGTGCTGGCCCTGAGCGGATGCTCCCCGTCGCACGACGGTTACCGAATCGAGGAGGGCATGCTCGTCTTCGACACTCCGGCCCGCGAGCCGGGACAGCGGTCGGTGCTCGGCCTTGCGGTGGAGCCCATCCCCGTGGTGCGGGTGGGATTCATCGGTCTGGGCATGCGCGGCCCGGGTGCCGTCGAGCGTTTCACCCATCTGGACAGCGTGCGGATTGTCGCCCTGTGCGACCTCTATCCCGAGCGGGCGACCGCCGCACAGCAGCTCCTCGCCGAGCGGGGCCTGCCCGCCGCGGCCGAATACAGCGGCGAGGAGGGGTGGAAGGAGCTCTGCGAGCGCGACGACATCGACCTGGTCTACATCTGCACGCCGTGGCAGCTCCACGTGCCGATGGCGGTCTATGCCATGGAGCACGGCAAGCATGTGGCCGTCGAGGTGCCGGCCGCCACGTCGCTCGAGGAGTGCTGGCAGCTGGTCAATACGGCCGAGAAGACGCAGCGCCACTGCATGATGCTCGAGAACTGCGTCTACGACTTCTTCGAGCTGACGACGCTCAACATGGCGCAGCACGGGCTCTTCGGCGAGCTGCTCGAGGCCGAGGGGGCCTACATCCACAACCTCGAACCCTTCTGGGACTACTATCAGGGCAACTGGCGTCTCGAATTCAACCGCACGCACCGCGGTGACGTCTATGCCACCCACGGACTGGGCCCCGTCTGCCAGCTCTTCGACATCCATCGCGGCGACCGCATGCGCTATCTGGTGGCGATGGACACCCCGTCGGTCAACGGCCGCGAACTGGCCCGCGAAAAGATGGGCACCGACTCGTTCGCCAACGGCGACCACACCCTGACGCTCATCAAGACCGAGCGCGGCCGCGTCATCCATCTCCAGCACAACGTCTATACGCCGCGTCCCTACAGCCGCATGTACGCCGTGACGGGCACCGAGGGCTATGCCAGCAAATATCCCGTCGAGGGATACGCCTTCCGTCCCGAGCAACTCTCCGATGCCGGGGTCCCCGACCACGAGAACCTGAGCGAACACTCGTTCCTGCCCGATGCGGCGCGCGAGGCGCTGATGCGGCGCTACGAGCACCCTATCGCGGCCGAAATCGCCGAAAAGGCGAAGCAGGTGGGCGGCCACGGCGGCATGGACTTCATCATGGACTACCGGCTGGTCTACTGCCTGCGCCACGGGCTGCCGCTCGACCAGGATGTCTACGATGCGGCCGAGTGGTCGTGCATCGGGGCGCTGACCGCCGCCTCGCTCGAGCGGGGCAGCATGCCGGTGGCCGTGCCCGACTTCACGCGCGGCGACTGGAACAAGGTCGACGGCTACCGCCACGCCATGGCCGAGTAGGTTGGCGTGCGGCCGCCCGAGGGGGGGGGCGGCGGTGTGCAGCCCCGGGAGGTGTGCCGGCGATGGAGCCCGAGCGGAGCGCTGAGTGCTGCCCGGAAGGGGTTGGCGGCGATGCCGCCCGAGTGGGCGGCGGCGTGCTGCCCGGGGAGGTGTGCCGGCGATAGAGCCCGAGCGGAGCGCTGAGTGCTGCCCGGAAGGGGTTGGCGACGATGCCGCCCGAGTGGGCGGCGGCGTGCTGCCGGGCATCTTTTCCGCCGCCGGCGGTTCTGTCTGACTGATAGCTTTTTTTAGGGATATTTTGCTACCTTTGCCCCGCCGCGGAGCTCCGCCACGGTCCGGGTGTGGAAAAATTCCACGCATGTGTGGAGTCCGACGCCCCTGCGGAACGATTTCCTCGGGCGTGCATTTTGTTGTGATGCAGTCGATTGCGCTTCTGGAAAAGGTTTCGGCACGGGGCTTGACCGACTCGGAAAAATTTTGTTGCATATTTTTAGTTGATACTCCTTATGAATTTCAAACGGATAAAGTCGGCCGTCGCCCAGTGGACCCCGGACTTTGTGAAAAACGCCTTTGCACGGATTCCCCGAGTGGAAATCCACCTCAGCCGTTGGCAGCAGATTACGGCGGGCGTGCTCGTCGTGGTGCTTGTCGCAGGACTGCTCCTGTGGTATCTGTGGCCCCGCCCCGAAATCGAGGTGCTGCCCGTGGTGGAGGTCGAACCGGTGAAGACCGAGGACGTGAACATCTACGGCGAGTACGTGGGCCGCATCCGCGCCCAGCAGTTCGTCGAAATCCGCGCCCGCGTCGAGGGATACCTCGAAAAGATGCTCTTTGCCGAGGGTACCTATATCAAGAAGGGCCAGACGCTCTTCGTCATCGACCCGCGGCTCTACCGGGCCCGCGCCAACAAGGCAGCCGCCCAGCTCAACAAGGCCCGGGCGCAGGAGACCAAGGCCAAGCGCGACCTGGACCGTATCCGTCCCCTCTACGAGCAGAATGCCGCCAGCCAGCTGGACCTCGACAACGCGATAGCCACCTATGAGAGCGCCGCGGCCGACGTGGTGGTCTGCGAGGCCGACCTCACGCAGGCCGAGATGACGCTCGGCTACACCACCGTGCAGTCGCCCATCTCGGGCTATATCTCCGAACGCCACGTCGACATCGGTACGCTCGTCGGCCCCGGCGGCCAGTCGCTGCTGGCCACCGTCGTCAAGAGCGACACGGTGCGCGTCGACTTCAGCATGACGGCCCTCGACTACCTGCGCAGCAAGGAGCGCAACGTCAACCTGGGCCAGAAGGATACCGCCCGCAAGTGGAACCCCTACATCACGGTGACGCTGGCCGACGGCTCGCAGTACCCCTACCGCGGTCTGGTCGACTTTGCCGACCCGCAGGTCGACCCCCAGACGGGTACCTTCTCCGTACGTGCCGAGATGGCCAACCCCGACCACATCCTGCTGCCCGGACAGTTCACCACCGTCAAGCTGCTGCTCGACGTGCGTGAGGACGCCGTGGTGGTGCCGACCAAGGCGGTGGTCATCGAAAAGGGCGGCGCCTATATCTTCGTGGTGCGCCCCGACAGCGTGGTCGAGAAGCGCTTCGTCGAGACGGGCCCCGAAATCGGCAACAACATCGTCGTCGAGCGCGGTCTGGCCCCCGAGGAGGACATCGTCGTCGAGGGTTATCACAAACTCTCGCACGGCATACGGGTCGAGCCCGTGGCTGCAGCTCTGCGGAACGAGGAGCAGGACGATAGCGAAAAGTAACCGGAGGGAACAGAGCCTATGAAAAGCGACTTTTTTATCGACCGGCCCGTCTTCTCGACGGTGCTCTCCATCATCATCGTGATTGTCGGCTGCATCGGCCTGGCACTGCTGCCGGTCGACCAGTATCCGCAGATTGTCCCGCCCGTGGTGAAGATTTCGGCCTCCTATCCGGGAGCCGACGCCCAGACCGTATCGCAGGCGGTGGCCACCCCCATCGAGCAGGAGTTGAACGGTACGCCCGGCATGATTTACATGGAGTCGTCGAGCTCCAACTCGGGCGGCTTCTCGGTGACGGTGACCTTCGACATCTCGACCAACCCCGACCTGGCGGCGGTCGACATCCAGAACCGAATCAAGGAGGCCGAGGCGCGTCTGCCGGCCGAGGTGGTGCAGAACGGCATCTCGGTCGAGAAGCAGGCGTCGAGCAAGCTCCTGACCATCACGCTGCTCTCGAACGACCCGAAGTTCGATGAAATCTACCTCTCGAACTACGCGACGCTCAACGTGCTCGACATGTTGCGCCGTATCCCGGGCGTGGGCCGAGTGTCGAACGTCGGCAGCCGTTACTACGCCATGCAGATTTGGGTGCAGCCCGACCGTCTGGCTGCCCTCGGCATCACGGTCAAGGACCTGCAGAACGCCCTGAAGGACCAGAACCGCGAATCGGCCGCCGGCGTGCTGGGCCAGGCGCCCATGTCGGGGCTCGACGTGACGACGCCCATCACGGCGCAGGGCCGCCTTTCGTCGGTGAGCCAGTTCGAGAACATCGTCGTGCGGGCCAACCCCGACGGCTCCATCATCCGCCTGCGCGACGTGGCACGCATCTCGCTCGAGGCGCAGTCCTACGCGACCGAGAGCGGTATCAACAGCGGCAACGCCGCCGTGCTCGACATCTACATGCTGCCGGGCGCCAACGCCATGCAGGTGGCCGAGTCGGTGCGTACGGCCATGGATGAAATCAGCCGCAGCTTCCCCGAAGGCATCTCCTACGAGATTCCCTTCGACATGACCACCTACATCAACGAGTCCATCCACCACGTCTACCGCACGCTCTTCGAGGCGCTGCTGCTGGTGATTCTGGTGGTCTTCCTCTCGCTGCAGAGCTGGCGTGCGACGCTCATCCCCATCGTGGCGGTCCCCATCTCGCTCATCGGAACCTTCGGCGTGATGCTCATCTTCGGCTTCTCGCTCAACATGCAGACGCTGCTGGGTCTGATTCTGGCCATCGGTATCGTCGTCGACGATGCGATTGTGGTGGTCGAGAACGTCGACCGCATCATGAACGAGGAGCACCTCTCGCCCTACGAGGCGACCAAGAAGGCGATGAGCGGCATCGGCGGCGCGCTGGTGGCCATGTCACTGGTGCTCTGTGCCGTATTCGTGCCGGTGAGCTTCCTCTCGGGCATCACGGGACAGCTCTACCGCCAGTTTACCATCACCATCGCCGTATCGGTCATCATCTCGACCATCGTGGCGCTGACG
The DNA here is from genome assembly GCA_900542505.1 of uncultured Alistipes sp. Classification (GTDB taxonomy): domain Bacteria; phylum Bacteroidota; class Bacteroidia; order Bacteroidales; family Rikenellaceae; genus Alistipes; species Alistipes stercorigallinarum. The sequence continues at coordinate 12,275 of UQNV01000040.1, read as the reverse complement.
CTCAGCCCGGTGATGTGTTCGCTCTTCCTGCGTCCCGAGGGCGCCGAGCGCAAACCCCGCTTCTTCCGCCTCATCAACCTGGGGCTGGCCCGCGGCAACAACCTCTACGGGCGGATGATTGGCCGCTCGTTGACCCGTTCGCGGCGGATGTTCGCCGCCTTCGGCGTCGTGCTCATCGGCATCTGGCTCATGAACCGGCTGGTTCCCCAGAGCTTCATGCCCCAGGAGGACCAGGGATACTTCACCGTCGAACTGGAGCTGCCCGAGTCGGCGACCATCGAGCGTACGCGCGAGGTGACCGACCGTGCGATGGCCTACCTGATGGAGGACCCCGACGTGAAGTACGTGCTCAACGTCACCGGTTCGAGCCCCCGCGTGGGTACGAGCCAGGCGCGCAGCCAGCTGACGGTGATTCTCAAGGACTGGAACGAGCGCGAGACGGAGGACGTGAGCGAGGTGATGGAGCGCGTGCGCGAGGAGTTCTCGAGCTATCCCGAAAGCAAGGTCTACCTGTCGCGTCCGCCGGTGATTCCGGGCCTCGGAGCGTCGGGTGGTTTCGAGATGGTGCTCGAGGCGCGTGCCGATGCCGGTTATGCCGACCTGCAGCGGGCCGTCGATACGCTGATGTACTATGCCGAGCGGCGTCCCGAGCTGACGGGTCTCGCCTCGTCGATGCAGAACGACATCCCGCAGCTCTATTTCGACGTCGACCGCGACAAGGCGCAGATGCTCGGCGTGCCGATGTCGGACATCTTCTCGACGATGAAGGCCTTCACGGGCTCCATCTACGTCAACGACTTCAACATGTTCAACCGCATCTACCGCGTCTACATCCAGGCCGAGGCGCCCTACCGTGCGCAGCGCGACAACCTGAACCTCTTCTTCGTGCGGGCCTCGGGCGGTGAGATGGTGCCCGTCACGGCGCTCGGTACGACCCACTACACGACGGGTGCCGGCACCATCAAGCGCTTCAACATGTTCACCTCGGCGGTCATCTCGGGCGAGGCGGCCCATGGCTACAGCTCGGGTCAGGCGATGGACATCCTGCAGCGCATCGTGCGCGAGCACCTGCCCGAGAACATCGGCGTCGAGTGGAGCGGCCTCTCCTATCAGGAGAAGCACGAGGGCGGACAGACCGGTACGGTGCTGGCGCTGGCCTTCCTCTTCGTCTTCCTCTTCCTTGCGGCGCAGTACGAGAGCTGGTCGGTGCCCGTGGCGGTGATTCTCTCGCTGCCGGTGGCCGGTATCGGCGCCTATCTGGGCATCTGGTTCTGCGGGCTGGAGAACAACATCTACTTCCAGATTGGACTGGTGATGCTCGTCGGTCTGGTGGCCAAGAACGCCATCCTGATTGTCGAGTTCGCCAAGGAGGAGGTCGAGAAGGGCCGCGACGTGGTCTCGGCGGCACTCACGGCGGCGCGGCTGCGTTTCCGCCCCATCGTGATGACCTCGCTGGCCTTCATCCTGGGTCTGCTGCCGCTGGTCTTCGCCTCGGGTCCCGGTTCGGCGAGCCGCCAGGGTATCGGTACGGGTGTCTTCTTCGGCATGCTGGTGGCCATTACGGTGGGCATCGTCTACGTCCCCTTCTTCTTCGTCTGGATTTACCGGATTAAAGCCAAACTGAAAAAATGAAACGACTTGCAATACTGTGCTCGCTGCTCACGGCGCTTGCCGCCGCCTCCTGCTCGGCGGTAAGGGAGTGCAAGAGCCCCGAGCTGAACCTCCCGGCGACGATTGCCGAGGGGTATGCCGACTCGCTCACGGTGGCCGACATGGCGTGGTGGGAGTTCTACGGCGACCCGGCCCTGCGACGCATCATCGAGCGTACGCTCGAGAACAACAAGGACATGCTCGCCGCCGCCGCCCGCGTCGAGCAGTTCCGTCAGCTCTACCGCGTGAAGAAGGCCGAGCGGCTGCCCTCCGTCAGCGCGCCGGTCTACGCCAACCGCGAGACGAACGAATATTACGGCCGGCCCTTCAACAACGACCCCGAAATCGGAGTGAAGGCCTCGGTGAGCTGGGAGCTCGACATGTGGGGCAACCTGCGCTGGGCCAAGCGCAAGGGCGGAGCCGAATACATGGCTTCGGTCGAGGACGAGCGGGCGATGCGCATGACGCTCGTGGCCGAGGTCGCATCGGCCTACTTCAACCTGGTGGCGCTCGACAACGAGCTTGCCATCGTGCGGCAGACGCTCCGCACCCGCAGCGAGGGGGTCAAGCAGGCGAAGCTGCGTTTCGAGGGCGGTCTGACCTCGGAGACGGTCTTCCAGCAGGCCAAGGTGGAGTACGCCTCGACGGCGTCGCTCATCCCGGACCTGGAGCGCCGCATCGAAATCACCGAGAACAGCATCTCGCTGCTCATGGGCGAATATCCCGACTGGGAGGTGGTCCGCAGCGGTATGGATACCGAGGTGGTGCTCTCCGATACGATTCCGGTGGGGCTTCCCTCGGAGCTGCTCAAGCGGCGTCCCGACGTGCGCTCCTCGGAGCAGGAGCTGCGTGCGGCGATGGCTGCCGTGGGCGTGGCCTATGCCGACCGCTTCCCGCGGCTGATGCTGACCCTCACGGGCGGTGTCGAGGACGGATACTTCGAACACCTCTTCGAGGCCCCCTTCACCTATATGGCGGCATCGCTCTCGGCGCCGTTGTTCGCCTTCGGGCGCAAGAAGGCGCGCTACCGTGCGGCGGTGGCGGCCTACGACCAGGCGCGGCTGGGCTATGAAAAGAAGGTGCTCGAGGTCTTCAAGGAGGTGAGCGACGCGGTGGTGACCTACCGCAGCGTCCGCAGCTCGGCGACGCTGAAGGCCAACCTGCGCGACGCGGCCCGCAAGTACGTCGACCTGGCGCAGCTGCAGTACCGTGCCGGCAGCATCAACTACCTCGACGTGCTCGACGCCCAGCGCCGTTATTTCGACGCGCAGATTGGCGTGAGCAACGCCGTGCGCGACGAGCACCTGGCGCTGGTGAGCCTCTACAAGGCGCTCGGCGGCGGATGGACCACCCCCGAGGAGGAGGCTGCCGATGAGCCCTCGGGCGAGGCCTCCGGGCAGAAGTGATGCCCCCCCTGCGGCAGGATGCAAAAAGCGGGAGTTTCGGACCTGGTCCGAAACTCCCGCTTCGCTTTTTGTGCCTTCCGGCTGCCTTCCGGCACGGCCGCTTTCCCGAGCCGACTTTTCCCGGTTTCGGCTTCCTCCCGGTGCGGCCTTTTTCCGGCTCGGCCGCTTCCCCGAGCCGGCTCTTCCCGGTTTCGGCCGACTTCCGGTGCGGCCTTTTTCCGGCGCTGCCGCCTTCCCTGAGCCGGCTCTTCCCGGTTTCGGCCGCCTTGTCCGGTTTCGGCTTCCTCCCGGTGCGGCCTTTTCCCGCGGCCGTTACCGGCCGGCGGCGAACTCCTTGAGCAGGGCGATTTCCTCCGCCCAGCGCTCTTCGTTGGGCGTCTCGAGGATGAGCGGGATGCCGTCGAAACGGGCATCCTCGGCGATGTAGCGGAAGCAGGCGATGCCCAGCGTCCCCTCGCCCAACGACGAGTGGCGGTCGACGCGGCTCTCCAGCGGCTTCATCGCGTCGTTCAGGTGCATCCCCTTCAGATAGCGGAATCCCACCACGCGCTCCAACTCGGCGAAGGTCTGTTCGCATGCCTCCGGCGTGCGGAGGTCATATCCCGCGGCGAAGGCATGGCAGGTGTCGATGCAGACTCCCACGCGCGACTTGTCCTCGACGCGGTCGATGATGTAGGCCAGGTGTTCGAAACGGTAGCCCAGGTTGGAACCCTGTCCGGCCGTGTTCTCGATGACGGCCGTCACCCCCTGCGTGCGGTCGAGCGCCATGTTGATGGACTCGGCAATCAGGTCGAGGCTCTGCTCCTCGGTCACCTTGCGCAGGTGGCTTCCGGGGTGGAAGTTGAGGCGGTCTAGCCCCAGCTGCTCGCAGCGGCGCATCTCGTCAAAGAAGGCCTCGCGCGACTTCTCGAGCCCCTCGCGCTCGGGGTGGCCCAGGTTGATGAGGTAGGAGTCGTGGGGCAGAATCTGCGCCGGGGTGTAGCCCAGTTCGGCACAGGCATCGCGGAACGCGGTAATCTCGCCGGCGGTCAGGGGCTTGGCCATCCACTGGCGCTGGTTCTTCGTGAAGAGGGCAAAGGCCGTGGCGCCGATGCGGTGCGCATTGCGGGGGGCGTTCTCCAGCCCGCCCGATGCGCTGACGTGAGCTCCGAAGTATTTCATGGTCGTCTTTTCGGGTGATTATTGGAACAAAGTTAATGTATTTGCAAATAAATTCCTAAATTTGTAACCTAAAGTTGTACTTAACTCATTCATTATGAAATACATTGCTCCGTTGCTGCTGCTTCTGGCCCTCTGCGCGGCCCGGCCGTGCGCGGCCCAGATATCAATCGACGAGGTGAATGCCGAGGAGGAGACGGTCTCGTTCCGCGACAAGCTCAAGTCGACGGCCGTCGATGTCGATTACTTCAACCGGGCGAAATACCGTGCCGAGCGGGCCGCCATCCGCAAGGAGCGCAACTACCTCGAAATCGGTTCGAGCCTGCAGGGTACCCTCTCGTCGTACAACGACCCGTGGATTGCCGTCTCGGGCGGTGACAACTCCATTGCGCTGATGGCGACGCTCTACCTGCGCCACACCTTCACCAAGAACCTCTTCTCCATCTCGACGACCGTCGACGCCATGTTCGGCTACAACCGGATGAAGGTCGAGACGACCACCGACGAGGGGACAACCAGCAACGGCGTATGGTTCAAGAACCAGGATGAGTTCGCCATCTCGGTGGCCCCCTCGTTCAAGATGGCGAAAAACTGGTCCTACGGTTCGATTTTCAAGTTCCGCAGCCAGTTTGCCAACGGCTACCGGTCGCGTACGCAGCAGACCTCGAGCGACCTGAAGAGCACCTTCATGTCGCCGGGCTACCTCGACATCTCGTTCGGTATTACCTACAAGAGCCCTCAGCCCAAGTTCCCCATCTCGGTCAACCTCTCGCCGCTGGCCATGAGCGCCGTCTTCGTCGAGAATGCCGCCATCCGCCGCAATCAGGTGACCGACGACAACAAGCAGGGATGGGAGGCCTACGGTCTGGCCTACATCGACAAGACGTCGAAGTACGAGGGCGGCTCCTCCATCCAGCTCGACTTCGACCGCACGTTCGGCCGCAACGGCTTCCTGCGCTACCGCACGACGCTCTTCTCGTTCTACGGCTGGATTTCCGACATCGGCGCGAAGAACAAAATCAGCGACTACTCGGAGTGGAAGGTGGCCTACGACCGCTGGAACAACGACGAGACCTATCCCGGCTACAAGGACCCGAAATACAAGCCCGTGCTTCCGGTCCATCCGACCGTGCGCTGGGAAAATACGATTGAAATCAAGGCAACAAAATTCATCGCCACCACGTTGTCTTTCCAGCTCTACTACAACCGCGCGCAGAACGTCGACGTGCAGACGCAGACGCTGCTGAGCGTCGGCCTGAGCTATACGTTCAAGAACAAGTAATTCCGCCAAACAAGAGTCGGGGCGCGCCCGCGGCACGGCCGTTCGGGCGAAGCCTCGCTGCAAAGGACTATGTACAGAAATTCGAAACGCACCGTGATTTTCCCGCTGCTGCTGGCCGCGGGGGTGGTGCTCGGACTGCTCATGGGGCAGTTCATGGGCCGCAACAGCGTCGAGGCCCGTCTGAAGGGGGTGCTGAGCCACATGGCCTTCCCCAACAACAAGCTCACCTATACGCTCTCGCTCATCGAGAACCAGTATGTCGACTCCATCTCGATGGATTCGCTCGCGGAGCATGTCATCCCGCTGCTCGTGCGCGAACTGGACCCCCATTCGGTCTACATCCCCGCATCGGAGATGCAGGCGCTCAACGAGCCGCTCGAGGGTGAATTCGACGGCATCGGCGTGGTCTTCAACATGGCCACCGATACGGTCATCGTGCTCAACGTCATACCTCACGGCCCGAGCGACAAGGCCGGTGTGAGGGCCGGGGACCGTATCATCGAAATCGGCGACTCGCTCGTCGCCGGACGCGGCATCCCGCAGTACGAGGTGGTCCGCATGCTGCGCGGGCCGCGCGGCACGAAGGTGCGGCTGGGGCTGGGCCGGCAGGGTATTTCGGAGCTGGTCGATGTCGAGGTCGTGCGTGACGTGATTCCCATCCGGAGCGTCGAGTCGGCCTTCCGCATCGCCGACGGTATCGGCTACGTCCGTCTGGGTCAGTTCGCCCGGACGACCCGCGAGGAGCTGGTGCGGGCGCTCGATACGCTGCGTGGCCAGGGTGTCCGCAAGCTGATTTTCGACCTGCGGGGCAATTCGGGCGGATACCTCGACCAGGCGATTCTGGTGGCCAACGAGTTCCTCCACGAGGGGCAGCTGATTGTCTATACGGAGGACCGCCACCACGAGCAGCTGCGCGAATATGCCGACGGCACGGGCCGGGCCCAGGATATGGAGGTTGCCGTGCTCATCGACGAGGGGAGTGCCTCGTCGAGCGAGATTCTGGCCGGAGCGCTCCAGGACAACGACCGCGGTACCATCCTCGGGCGCCGCTCCTTCGGCAAGGGGCTGGTTCAGCGGCAGATTCCCTACAGCGACGGCTCGGCGCTGCGCCTTACCACGGCGCGCTACTACACGCCGACCGGCCGCTCCATCCAGAAGCCCTACACCATCGGCGACGAGGAGGATTACGAGGCCGACCTGTGGCGCCGTTACGAGAACAACGAGTTCTTCACGGCCGACAGCATCCACTTCGCCGACTCGCTCAAGCGCATCACCCCGGGCGGCAAGGTGGTCTATGGCGGTGGCGGCATCATGCCCGACATCTTCATCCCGGCCGACACGACCGAGGTGACGCCCTACTACATCGAGGTGGCGGGCCGCAACATCCTCTACCGCTATACGATTGAGTATGCCGACCGCTACCGCGATGCGCTCAACGCCGTACGGAGCGTCGACGAGCTCGGTGCGCTGCTCGACTCGGACCGCACGCTGGTCGAGGATTTCGTGCGCTATGCGGCCCGCAAGGGGGTTGCTCCGCGCCGCAGCGACATCGCCCGTTCGCGACGGCTCATCGAGGCGCAGCTGAGGGCCTATATCGGCCGCAATACGGCGCTCGAGGACGACGGCTTCTATGCCAACATCTACCCGGTCGACAACGTCATCACGGCCGCCATCGGTCTGCTCGGCGATTCGGTGCGGCAGCCCGGCGCGGTGGCCCCCGCGCAGCCGGCCGACGGCTCCCCTCGGGCGGAGGATTGACCTGCGGCCGGTCGGGTGCCGGTCCGGTGTCGGTCGGGTACAGGCCTGGGGCTCCGGCTCACGAACCAGTCGGGCTTCAAAACCTGCAGGACCTCAAGACCTGCAGATTTCAGAACCTGCCGGATTTCAAGACCTGCCGGATTTCAAGACCTGCCGGATTTCAAGACCTGCGGATTTCAGAACCTGCCGGACCTCAAGACCTGCGGATTTCAGAACCTGTGGATTTCAGCGCCTCCGGTAGACCATGTCGAGTCCTGCGGGCCGGGCTTTTGGCAAAGCATACGAGAGCGGCATCTTCCCCCGCAGGGAAGATGCCGCTCTCGTTTTCATTCCGGTGCAATTCCCGGCGTATTCCGATGTATATTCCGGAACTCCGGTGCATTCCGGCTTATTCCGGGACTCCGGTGATTCCGGTTGCAATTCGGTGTATTTCGCCCGCAATTCGGCCATATTCCGGCCGCGAGCGCCGTCTGCTTCAGCCGGCTCAGAAGAACTTCACCGGACGGCCCTCGATGGCCGAGAGCAGGTTGTTGGCGGCCGACGAGGCTCCGATGCGGAAGAGGTCGGTCGTCAGCCACTCCTTGCCGAGAATCTCCTCGACAATCGTGTAGTAGAGCACGGCGTCCTCGGGCGTGCGGACGCCTCCGGCTGCCTTGAATCCGACCTTGCGGCCCGTGCGGGCGTAGTAGTCGCGGATGGCCTCGCACATCACGACCGCCGCCTCGGGCGTGGCCGCCACGTCGATTTTACCCGTCGAGGTCTTGACGAAGTCGGCACCGGCGAACATCGAGAGCAGCGATGCCCGGCGAATCAGCTCGGGGGTCTTGAGCGCTCCCGACTCGATGATGACCTTCAGCACAATGTCGCTGTCCATCTCCTTGCGGATGACCTCCACCTCGTTGGCCGCTTCGTCGTATTCGCCCGTGAGCATGCGCCCCACGTTGAGCACGATGTCAATCTCGTCGGCGCCGTTCTCGATGGCCATCGCCACCTCGAGCGCCTTGACCTCCAGATAGGTCTGCGAGGCGGGGAATCCGCCCGCAACGCTGGTGATGCGCATCGGCGTGCCGTCGACCGCCACACCGACCGTCTCGACGAACGAGGGGTAGATGCAGATGGAGGCGACGTTGGGAATGTCGGGGAACTGCTTGCTGAACTCCACCGTCTTGCGGGCAAACTCCGTTACGGAGGTCACCGAGTCGTTGCACGACAGGGTGGTGAGGTCGATGGCCGAGTAGCAGAACTTGTAGACCTCGGTCGTGGCATTGCGCGGGGTGAGAGCCTTGATGCGGGCTACCTCCTCGGCGACCTGAGCCTCGCTCTTCGCCGGGGCGTATTCGTTCAAATGATTGGCGTATTCCATAGGTTCAAAAGCTGATTTTTATTCAACGTCAGGCAAAATTGCGGCGGAGATGCGTCACTCCGGAGTTTTGCCGGAATATCTCCCTTTACAAAAATAGGAAAATAAATTGACACGCTCTGCACTTCGTGGGCGGAATATTTTTCCCCGGAGGCTTCTTCGTCTCCTTTTTGCAGGGAAAGGGCTTTTTTTGCCCCGATTCGGCCCCGATTCAGCATCGATTCGGCCCCGTGCGGCCATTCGGCCCGTTCCGGCCGGGCGTTGTTTTCACCGCGTCGGGTGTTGTGTCTCCGTGCCGGGCGCTGTTGTCGCTGCGCCGGGCATTGTTGTCTCCGCGTCGGGCGTTGTTGTCGCCGTGTCAGGTGTTGTTGTCACCGCGTCGGGTGTTCTTGTCGCTGCGTCGGGCGATGTTTTCACCGCGTCGGGGTTGGTCGCCGTGTCGGGCATTGTTGTCGCCGGCCGGGTGTTGTTTTCACCGCGCCGGGCGATGTTTTCACCGCGCCGGCCGATGGCTCCGCGTGTCTGCCTCCGGTCGAAAAAACATCGGTCGATAAAAAATGAGTCCGGAAGCCATCGGCCTCCGGACTCTTCTTTGGGTTATCTGTTGCGAATTACTTCGCCAGAGCCTTCAGGTTGACATCCTTGGCTGCCTTGTCGGCGAGCTTCGGATTCTTCGAGATGGCGCTCTTGAGCTGAGCCTCGGCGGTGGTCAGGTCACCCTCCTTGGCAGCAATCACGGCACGCAGATAGTCAGCCTCGGCCGAGTTGTCCTTGGCAATCGACTTCTTGGCACCGGCCAGGTCGTTGTTCATCACCTGAGCGATGGCGGCGTTGTAGCCCTCGAGACCCTTGACAGCGTTCTTGTAGTCGCCCTGAGCGGCAGCCATGGCGGCCTTCGACTCGGCGTCGGCAGCCTGAGCGTACTTCTTGGCCTCGGCCGTGTTGCCGTTCGACAGGTTGGCCAGCATCAGGTTCTTGTTCAGCTCGGGAGTGGTGTTGCCCAGCTGAGCAGCCTTGCTGAACGACTTCAGAGCAGCCTCCTTCTCACCGGCCTTCTCCTGAGCGATACCCAGGTTGTTGTAGGCGCGGGCGTCGTTGTAGGTCTTGGCGGTGTACTCCAGAACGGCAATCTGTACGTTTACATCGTCGGTCAGCGACTCGGCAACGTAGAGCAGCTCCTCGTTGGTGAGCTGGTCGTACTGCTTGTTGTTGACGAGGGCCATGATTTCGGCATCGGTCTTGCCCTGGATGTCCGACGTGTTGATAATCTGCGAGCGACGGAGCTCGGGCAGCACTTCGGTCTTCAGCTCGTTGAATACCGACGAGAGGTTCTTAATCTGAGCCTCGCGCTCGGCGGGCGAGTTGTACATCTTCAGCACCTGGAGAATGAGGTCCTTGTCCTTGATGTTCGACTTCTCGACCAGCTCCTTGAAGCCGTCCCAGTCCTCACCGTAGGCGGCGGCGTCCACATCCAGACCCGAGTCCTTCAGCAGCTTGGCCACAACCTTCTTACCCGACTCGCTGCGGGCCTGCGAGAGCTTGTCGTTGAACTTCACCGGACCGTCAGGCGAAGCATAACCCTTCACGGCGATGCTCTGCGAGATGCGGTCGTTGCCCAGCTGCTCGTCCACGTTGGCCTTGAAAGCCTCGAGGTTGGCGTTCTTCTCGTTCTTCTTCGTCACGCGCGACGAGTTGATGGCGTAGAGCAGGTCGGTCTTGTCGACAACGGTGGTCACCTTCTTGTAGTTGTTGGCCATCGGAGCCATCAGGTCCGAATACTTGATGTCCTGCTGCAGCGTGTTCACACCGTAGGCAACCGTCAGACCGAACTCCTGAGCCAGAGCGGCCTTGGCAGCCTCGTCGTCACCGGCCAGCACGGCAGCCTGCTCCTTGGTGGGCAGCGCGCCGTTGTTCAGGTTCACCAGCGTGAACTCCTTGCACTTGCCCTTCGGGCACTTGATTTCGGCACGCAGCTGGAGCATGCTCTGAGCCATACGTGCGTCGTAGGGGAACTCCACGTGCAGCGTGTAGTCGCCGCCGTTCTTCTTGTCAACGACCGTGTAGTTGTCGTCAACCTTCGAACCCTGGAAGTATTTGGTGGTGCCGGCAACCTCGCCGCCCTCGAATACGAGCACGGGCGTTACCTTCAGCACGGCCTTGGCGTTGAAGTACTCGACGGGGAACGTCACATTGACGTCGGCGGCAACGACGCCGTTGTTGAGGGCCAGAATCTCGGGCGTGCAGGTCACGTTGACCTCGTCCTGATGCTTGGCCATCTTCTTGAAGCAGTTACAGCTCGAGAACGCCAGCGAGGCGGCGACGAGCACAACGCTCAATTTAAACAGATTTTTCATAGCGAACTAAAGATTAATGTTTAATGTTTTTTCGTTCTTGCTTGCCGGTCGTTTCCGGCCGGAGGGTACCCAAATCGGTCTTTCTCCGGCCGGTAACAACGCAAATATAGGAAACTCCGGTTAATTGTGCAATATTTCGCCAAATTTTTCGGCGAATATTTTTCCGCGTCGGACACCCCTCTGCGGAGCCACCGGAAATCCCTCTTTGTCTCGGCCCCGTCAGTCGCGCTTGTCCTCCTGACGGCGTTCGCGGTGGCCGCGGCGTTCGCCTCGCTCCTCGCGGGGACGGCGTTCGCGCTCAACCCAGCCTTCGGGCTTGGGCAGCAGCGCCTTGCGCGAAAGTTTCAGCTTGCCCGTCTTGGGGTCGATGCCGATGAGCTTCACGTCGATTTCGTCGCCCTCCTTCAGACCCGTCTCGTCCATCGTCTCGAAGCGCTTGTAGTCGATTTCCGAGATGTGGAGCAGCGCATCCTTGCCCGGCATGATTTCGACGAAGGCGCCGAAGGCGACAATCGAACGAATCTTGCCGTGGTAGGTCTCGCCCACCTCCGGAATGGCTACGATGGTCTTGATGCGGGCCAGAGCGCCGTCCAGCGCGGCCTTGTCCTGGCCGAAGATGTCGACGATACCCTTGTTCTCGACTTCGGTGATGGTGATGGTCGTGCCGGTGGTCTTCTGGATATCCTGGATAACCTTTCCGCCCGGGCCGATGACGGCGCCAATCATATCCTGCGGGATGGTAATCTGGACGATGCGCGGTACGAACGGACGGTAGTCGGCGCGCGGCTCGGCGATGCACTCCGTCAGCTTGTCGAGGATGTAGAGACGACCTACGCGGGCCTGCTCCAGAGCCTTGGCCAGCACCTCGTACGAGAGGCCGTCGACCTTGATGTCCATCTGCGTGGCGGTGATACCGTCGCGCGTACCCGTTACCTTGAAGTCCATGTCGCCCAGGTGGTCCTCATCGCCCAGGATGTCCGACAGCACGGCCCAGCGGCCCGTTGCCGAGTCGGAAATCAGACCCATGGCGATACCCGATACCGGCTTCTTGAGCTTCACACCGGCATCCATCAGCGCCAGCGTACCGGCGCAGACCGTAGCCATCGACGACGAACCGTTCGACTCGAGGATGTCCGACACGACGCGTACGGCATAGGGGTTCTCCTCGCCGACGGGAACCATCGGCTTGAGGGCGCGCCATGCGAGGTGGCCGTGGCCGATTTCGCGGCGGCTCAGACCGCGGGCGGCCTTCGCCTCGCCCGTCGAGAAGGGCGGGAAGTTGTAGTGGAGCACGAACTGCTCGGTGC
>UQNV01000039.1 GCA_900542505.1 uncultured Alistipes sp. | reverse complement strand
GAAAGAAATATGCGTTTGATTCAACAACGATTCCGTTATGTCTTGCAACATTCCCGTGGGCAAAGTTCCGAAGCAAGAAAGGAGGAGTGAAAGCTCATGTCTTATACGACATTGAAGCACAAGTTCCTGCCTTCTATACTGTAACCACTGCCTCAAAGCATGATTCTACAGCGATGTCTTCAATCCATTATGAACCAAATGCTTATTATATATTCGACAGGGCTTATGATTCTTTTAAAGAGCTCTATAGGATACATCTTACAGACTCTTTCTTTGTTGTCAGGGCCAAGACGAACTTAAAGTATAAGACAGTCAAATGGAAGCGGAGAATGCCAAAGAACATAATGACAGATGCGGAAGTGAAACTGACCGGTTATCTCTCCGGGAAGAAATATCCGGAGTCATTCAGACTCGTCCGATATTACGATGAAGAAGATGACCGTGAGCTCACTTTTCTGACGAATGCGAAACAACTTTCTGCATTGGATGTCGCCAATCTTTACAAGAAAAGATGGTTGATCGAGCTGTTCTTCAAATGGCTCAAGCAGCACCTCAAGATAAAGAAATTCTGGGGCACAACAGAGAACGCCGTCCGCATACAAATCAGTGTCGCTATTATCACATACTGTCTTGTGGCTATTGTCCAACATGATATGAAGTTGAAACGCTCTACCTATGAAGTTTTGCAAATTCTCAGCATATCATTGACAGACAAAACCCTCTTGCGTGACCTGTTCGACAAGACTAATTTCAATGATGTCAAAGATCTATATAATCCCATTATTCCGGGGCTATTTGATTAATTGTTTAACTCGTCCCATTTTAACGGGACGCTAATGAATCATGCTCAAAAATGAACGGATTTCGGAATCGGAACTGCTGTCCGGATTAATCGACGGAGCGCGGCAGGCCTTCGACGAAATATTCACGCGCTACTATACGTCGCTGTGTGCCTATGCGAACCTGTACGTACGGCAGACCGAGGTGGCCGAGAATATCGTCCAGGACCTGATGTTGTGGCTCTGGGAGAACCGTGCGGAGCTCCAGATTCACGGGGCGCTGTCCCACTATCTGTTCACCTCGGTGAAGAACCGATTCCTGACCCATCTGAGTCGTGAAGCGCTGCACAACAGTCGGTTACATACGTTGCGCGCCGATATTTCCGAGTCGTTCGGCGTGCCCGACTACTATCAGCTCGAGGAGTTGCGCGAGAACATCCGACGGGCGGTCGAGGAGCTGCTCGAACTCTACCGCGAAGCCTTCGAGATGAACCGTTTCGAGAACCGCACCTACAAGGAAATCGCCGAAGAGCTGGGCATCTCGGCCAAGACGGTCGACTACCGTATCCAGCAGAGCCTGAAGATTCGCGCGTCAAACTGAAGGATTATCTGCCGCTGATTCTCTTCCTCAACACGGCCGGCCTGCTCGATGCGGGCAACTGGCTTGCCCTGTAGCGCCGCAGCGGTGCCTCGGGAGCGACGGTATGTTATTAAAATTTTTATAAAATAAAGCGGGGGTGCTTTTCCTTTCGGAAGAGCACTCCCGTTCTCTTTTTTTCGTTTTGGCCGACTCTCTGCCCGGTCCGGGCAGAGAGTCGAAGGCGCCGCGCGGGATGCTCCCGCCCGGATGGTCAGCGCCTGAAGGTTCCCTCCCAGCGGGTTTCGTTGTTGCAGCCGTCCTTGACGACCAGCAGCACGCTGTGTTCGGCATGCGTCGGGGCTCCGGCGAAGTGGTATTCGAGCGTTCCCTGCATCGGGTAACGGTCGCAGGGAACCCACTCCCCGTCGACATAGAGGTCGTACGAAGCGATGCCCGAGAAGTTGTCGCCCAGCCGGAAGCGGAGCGCTCCGCTGCGCGAGAGGTCGCCGCCCGGCGTGAAGAGCGGACGCACGGTCGGGGGTACCGTGTCGGCTACGGCGAGCCACTCGCCCGCCGTGCGGATGCGGGCGGTCAGGCGCCCGGCGTTGTACGTGCCGCCCAGCCGCACGAGCTTTCCCCGGCGGTTGCGTACGGCCAGCGTGACATGGGGGGCGGTCTGTTCGGGGACGAAGAGCTGCAGGGAGAGCATCACCTCGCCGGCCAGCGGCGTGTCGGAGTCGAGAAAGCGGTAGGCGGGCGAGAGTACCGCCACCGTGCCGCTCCCTGTTGCGGGGTTGTCCAGCCGTACGGGGCGGGCGAACAGCGATTCGTGGAGCGCTCCGGCCGGGATGCGGAGCGTCGCCTCGTCGCCGATGCGGAGCTGTGTGTCGCGGTTGCGCCGTACGGCGACGGCCGTCGTGTCGCGCTCGGGACGAAGGCGCGCATCGCCGCCCCGGATGTCGAATTCGAGCGTCGAGACATTGCCGCAGTCATCCTCGGCTTCGATGCGGACGTGGTGCGTGCTGCCCGGTGCAACGCGAACCAGCCCCCGCTCCCGCAGCGTGGGGTAGAATTCGGCGGGAGCCCCTTCGAGCCGGGCCAGGCGGAGCACCTCGGCGCGGGCGCCGCTCTGGAGCGGGTAGCAGGAGACGGCGTCGCAGCTGCGCGAGCGGTCGAACGTGAAGCCGTCCATGCGGTACTCGAAGCGGCGTTCGCCGTCGATGTCCAGACTTACGCGGTAGAGCCCGAAGCGGTTGTAGACCCCGTCGCGGCGGTCCGACGCCTCGATGACGAAGTATCCGCGCGGTCCCACTTCGAGCGGTCCGGCCGCTGCCGTGCGGTAGCATCCGTCGGCCGTCTTCTTCAGCTCGAAGCTCCGCAGCGGACCATGGACGGGGATGCCGTCGAGCGTGTCGACCTCGGCGTAGCGGAGTCCCAGCATGAGCGGGGCGATGTGGTCCTCGGGGCGGATGATGCCCATGCGTACGGTGTTGAGCGTGCGCTGCGTCGATGTCTGGCGCAACTCGAAGTGGAGGTGCGGTCCGAACGATGAGCCGCTGTTGCCCGAGCGGGCCACCACGTCGCCCTGTGCGACGGGAAACTCATCGGGCCGGAACCAGAGGTTGACGCTGTTGCGCCGTGTTCGGCGCCGTTCGGCGTCGACGCGCTGCTCCAGGTCGTCGCGGAAGCGCAGGATGTGGCCGTAGACGGCCGTATGTCCGTTGCGGAGTGTGATGTAGAGGGCGCGTCCGTAGCCGCCGGGTGCCACCGAGAGTCGCGAGACGTAGCCGTCGGCCACGGCGACCAGCTCCTTGCCCACGGCGCCGTCGGTCTTGATGTCGACCCCGCCGTGGAAGTGGCCCGGACGCAGCTCGCCGAAGTTGGCCGAATAGAGCCCGGCGACCTGCCGGACGGGGAAGAGGTATTGCGTGGAGTCTCCGTGCGCCCGGGCCGCCGTGCAGCCCGCCGCAAGGAGCAGCAGTGTCAGAAGGTATCGCATTCGTCGTTCTCCTTGATGAGTGAGGCGACCGTGTCGCCCACCGTTTCGTAATCATATCCGAGCGAGAGTCCGTAGCGGAGCAGCTTGTTCCGCCGCTCGAAGGGGGTCCCGCTCTTCAGGTTCTTCATCTTGCGGCGCAGCTGCTCCTCGAGCCTCCGGCCCATCGCCTTGCGGTCGGTCTGGCGCAGTGCGGCGTCGATGGTCGTGCGCGCAATGCCCTTGCGGAGCAGTGCCGCGCGGATTTTGTATTCGCCCCAGCCGCTCAGCCGCAGCTTGTCGCGCACGAAGGCCTCGGCGTAGCGGGCATCGTCGATGAAGCGGTCGCGCACGAGCCGCTGCAGCACCTGCTGCCGGTCGCCCTCCGACAGCCCCCAGCGCTGCATGAGCCGCAGCGCGTCGCCCGACGAGCGCTCGGCCCGGGCGCAGAGCCGCATGAGCGAGGCAAGCGCCTCGTCGGGGCTCTTCGTCCTTGCGGCGCGCGCAGCGGCGGCGCCTTCGGGGGTGGATGGGGTTTGCCGTTTCATCGATTCATCAGTTCGTCATTCGGGTCAAGCGTTGCCTCTGCCGCTCCCGTCCGGCTTCGGGATGCGGCCGGTCCGGCCGGCCGCCATGCGTTCGCGGCCGAAGAGGTCGCGGCGGATGCGCACCTCGGTGTAGCCCTCTTCGCAGAGCATGCGGCGCATCGCGTCGCCCGCCCGTTCGTAGATTTCGAAGTAGAGCCCTCCGCCGGGTGCCAGCATGCGGCGTGCGCGCCGGGCAATGGCGCGGTAGAAGCGCAGCGGGTCGTCATCGGGAACGAAGAGTGCCCCGGCGGGCTCATAGTCGCGCACGTTGCGGTGCATCGCCGCGGCATCGCTCTGCGGAACGTAGGGCGGGTTCGAGACGATGACGTCGAACGGGCCCGGGAAGACCGTCTCCAGGTCGCCGAGCGCATCGGCGCGGCGTATTTCGACGGGTGCTTCCAGCCGCCGGCTGTTTTCGGCCGCCACCGCGAGCGCCTCGTCGGCTACGTCGGCGGCCGAAAGCTCCGCGTCGGGCAGCAGCCGCTTGAGGGCGATGGCGATGCAGCCGCTCCCCGTTCCCACATCCAGTATCCGCCGGGCCGCCGGGTTTTCATCGGCCACCCAGGCCACGAGCTCCTCGGTCTCGGGACGGGGAATGAGCACCCCTTCGCGCACCTTGAAGTTCATGCCGCAGAACTCCGTCTCGCCCAGCTCGTACTGCACGGGACGTCCCGCGGCGAGCCGTGCGACGACGTCGTCGAGCCCCTCAATCTCGAGCTCGGCTCCTGGGTCGGCCAGCAGCTGCGTGCGGCTCACGCCGCCCAGGCCCTCGGCCGTGAGCAGAGCGATGCTGCGCGCTTCGGAGGGTCCGTAGAGCGGGGTGAGGGCCTCGGTGATGCGGTGGATTATGTCGCGTCGGGCAGTCATCGGCAGAGCTGGTCGGCAAGGGTGATGGCGAGCGCCGCCTCGACCGCTACGGCGCCCCGCAGTGCGATGCAGACATCGTGGCGGCCGCCGATGCGGAGCGGCCGGCGGGTGCCCGTTGCGGGGTCGTAGGTGAGCTGTTCGCGGGCGATGCTCGGTGTGGGTTTGAAGGCTGCGCGCAGCGTGAGCGGGTTGCCGTTCGTAATGCCGCCGTCGATGCCTCCGGCGTGGTTCGTTGCGGTGTGCCCTTCGGCGTCGAGCAGCAGGTCGTTGTTCTCCGAACCGCAGCTGCGGCCCGCGGCGAAGCCGCTGCCGAATTCGACCCCCTTGACGCCGGGGATGGCGAAGAGCAGGTGTGCGGCCACCCCCTCGACCGTGTCGAAGAAGGGGTCGCCGTATCCGGCCGGGATGCCCTCTGCGCGGCAGGCGACGATGCCGCCCAGCGAGTCGCCCTCGGCTGCGGCGCGGCGCAGCACCTCGTCGAAGCGTTCCGGTGCGGTGCAGCCGCCGATTTCGGCCAGCCGCGTCTCGAAGCGCACCGTCTCCGGCAGCATCCGCTTCGCGACGACGCCTGCGGCGACGAGCGGCAGCGTGAGCCGGCCCGAGAAGTGCCCTCCGCCGCGTGGGTCGTTGAATCCGTGGTATTTGACCCATGCCGTGCGGTCGGCATGCGACGGGCGGAAGCGTGTGCCGACAGCGGGGTAGTCCTCCGACCGGGTGTCCGAGTTCTCGAAGAGCAGCGTGAGCGGAGCACCGGTCGTATGGCCCCGGTAGAGTCCCGAGACGATGCGCGGAAGGTCCTTTTCACGGCGGGGCGTGGTGCCCGGCGCGCCGGCGCGCCGGCGCGCAAGGTCCTGCTCGAAATCCCCGGTCGAGAGCGCAATGCCCGCCGGCACGCCGTCGAGCGTGACGCCGAGCGCGCTGCCGTGGGATTCGCCCCAGAGCGAAAGTCGGAAATTTCTGCCGAAGGTATTCATAATCGTTGTTCTGTTTTGCCCCGATTGCCGGCTTGCGTGCCGCCTATTTGACGCGCAGCCGTTCGAGCTCCTCGAAGAAGAGCGGGTAGCTCTTCGAGACGCACTCGGCTCCCTCGATGGTCACCTCGCCGTCGGCCCGCAGCGCTGCGGCGGCCAGCGACATGGCGATGCGGTGGTCGCCGTGGCTCGAGACGCGGCCGCCGTGCACGGCACCGCCGCGGATGCGCATGATGTCCTCGGTCTCGAGGTCGATTTCGATACCCAGCCGTCCGTACTCCTCGCGCAGCGCCTCGGCACGGTGGCACTCCTTGTGCTCGAGACGCGAGGTGCCCCGGATGACGCTCACGCCGTCGGCCGCCGAGGCCAGGACGGCCAGCGCCGGGAAGAGGTCGGGGCAGTCGGTGGCGTCGAACTCGAAGGCGCGCAGCTGGCGCCGCGCCGCCGTGACGGCCGTCGATTCGTCGATAAGGCCCGCACCCGAGCGCACAAGCGCCGTCAGTACGGCCGTGTCGGCCTGCTGCGAGAGCGTCGAGAGGTTCTCGACCCGCACCTCGCCGGCCGTGGCACCGATGGCCAGCAGCATGGCTGCGGCACTCCAGTCGCCCTCGATGTGAAACTCGGCGGGGCGGTAGCGCTGGCCTCCCTCGATGAAAAACTCCTCGAAATCGTTGTGGCTGATTTCCACGCCGAAACGGGCGGCCGTCGAGACGGTCATCGCCAGATAGGGCTTCGAAACCGCATGGTGGACGTGGAGCGTCGTGTCGTGTCGGGCCAGCGGCAGTGCCAGCAGCAGCCCGGTGACGAACTGCGACGAGAGCGAACCGTCGATTCCCAGCTCGCCCCCTTCGAGCGGTCCCTGCACCTCGACGGGCAGCCGTCCGTCGTTGTCGCGGACCGAGACTCCCAGCCGTTCGAGTGCCTCGGTCAGCGGGCGCATCGGCCGGCGGAGCAGCGAACCCGAGCCTTCGATGAACATCGGCTCGCCCACGAGGGCGGCCAGCGGCGTGAACAGCCGTGCGGAGAGCCCCGATTCACCGACGTGGAGCCGGTTGCCGCGGGGGGCCAGACCGCCGCGGATACGGAGCGTGTCGCTGTCCGTCTGGCGAACGTCGGCGCCCAGCGTGCGGATGCAGTGGAGCGCCGAGCGCGTATCGTCGCAGAATTCGATGTTGTGCAGGGTCGATTCCCCTTCGGCCAGCAGCGAGGCGGCCAGGGCGCGTTGGGCGTAGCTTTTCGAACAGGGGGGCGTCAACGCGCCTGCGACGCTCCCCAGGGGTATGGTGATGTCCATGACAGGGGTTTACTCGTTTTCGGGCTTCTCTGCCGCCGCTTTGCTGCCCGCCGCGACCTCCGCTGCCGCAGGTTTCGTCTCCGAAGCCTCGGCCGCCTTGCGGTTCTTCATTTCCTGGGTGATTTGGTGGCTCTTCTTGAGCTCGAAGTGCTGGCCCAGGTAGACCTTGCGCACCATCGGGTCGGCGGCCAGCTCCTCGGCCGTACCCGTCTTGAGGATTTTGCCCTCGTAGAGCAGGTAGGTGCGGTCGGTGATGGCCAGCGTCTCGTCGACGTTGTGGTCGGTGATGATGACACCGATATTCTTATGCTTGAGCGTGGCGACAATCGACTGGATGTCCTCCACGGCGATGGGGTCCACGCCGGCGAAGGGCTCGTCGAGCAGGATGAAGGCGGGGTTGATGGCCACCGCACGGGCAATCTCCGTACGGCGCCGCTCGCCGCCCGAGAGCTGGATGCCGAGGCTCTTGCGCACCTTCTGGAGGCGGAACTCCTCGATGAGCGCCTCGACGCGCTCCTGCTGGTACTGCTTCGAGTAGTCGGTCATTTCGAGCACGGCGCGGATGTTGTCCTCGACCGACAGCCGGCGGAAGACCGAGGCCTCCTGGGCCAGGTAGCCGACGCCCATCTGGGCGCGGCGGTAGACCGGCTCGTGCGTGAGCTCGGAGACGCCTCCCTCGTCGTTCTCGAGAAATATCTGTCCCTCGTTGGGTTTGATGAGGCCCACAATCATGTAGAAGGTCGTCGTCTTGCCCGCTCCGTTGGGGCCGAGCAGGCCGACGATTTCTCCCTGTTTGACATCGATGGTGACGTGGTCGACCACCGTGCGGGCCTTGTATTTCTTGACGAGTTCGCTGGTGTAGAGACGCATGTTTTACCGAATAAAAATTTTTACAAAGTTATGCTTTTTTCCGAAAAGTTTTTTATCTTTGAATGAATTTTGTGATTTTAGAGACTGTGCAGACGACATGAAACAGGAGCAGGAACAATCGGCGCTGTTGCACGAGAAGCTGAAGGAGTATTTCGGCTTCAATTCGTTCAAGGGGAACCAGGAGGCTGTCATCCGCAACGTGCTTGCGGGCAGAGATACCTTCGTACTGATGCCCACGGGCGGCGGCAAGTCGTTGTGCTACCAGCTTCCGGCGCTTCTGATGGAGGGCGTCGCCATCGTCATCTCGCCGCTCATCGCCCTGATGAAGAACCAGGTGGACTCCATGCGCACCTTCTCGGCCGAGTCGGGTATTGCACACTTCCTCAATTCGTCGCTCAACAAGACGGCCGTCCAGCAGGTCCGCTCCGACGTGCTCGAGGGCAAGACCAAGCTGCTCTACTTCGCGCCCGAGTCGCTGACCAAGGAGGACAACGTCGCCTTCCTGCGCAAAATCAAGATTTCGTTCTATGCCATCGACGAGGCGCACTGCATCTCGGAGTGGGGACATGACTTCCGTCCCGAGTACCGCCGTATCCGCCCCATCATCAACGAAATAGGTCCGGCTCCGCTCATCGCCCTGACGGCTACCGCCACCCCCAAGGTGCAGATGGACATCCAGAAGAATCTCGGCATGTCGGACGCTTCGGTCTTCAAGTCGTCGTTCAACCGCCCCAACCTCTATTATGAAATAAGGCCCAAGCACAACGTCGACCGCGACATCATCCGCTTCATCAAGCAGAACGAGGGCAAGAGCGGCATCATCTACTGCCTGAGCCGCAAGAAGGTCGAGGAGCTCACCGAGCTGCTGCTGGCCAACGGCATCAAGGCGCGCGCCTACCATGCCGGCATGGATGCCTCGACGCGTGCGGCCAACCAGGACGACTTCCTCATGGAGCGCGTCGACGTGATTGTGGCGACCATTGCCTTCGGCATGGGTATCGACAAGCCCGACGTGCGCTATGTGATTCACTATGACATCCCCAAGTCGCTCGAAGGCTACTATCAGGAGACGGGCCGTGCGGGCCGCGACGGCGGCGAGGGCCACTGCCTGGCCTTCTACAGCTACAAGGATATCCAGAAGCTCGAGAAGTTCATGCAGGGCAAGCCCATCGCCGAGCAGGAAATCGGCAAGCTGCTGCTGCTCGAAACGGTCTCCTATGCCGAAAGTTCTATGTGCCGCCGCAAGACGCTGCTGCACTACTTCGGCGAGGAGTATCCCGAGGAGAACTGCGGCAACTGCGACAACTGCCGCAATCCCAAACCGAAGGTCGACGCCAAGGCCGAGCTCAAGATGGCGCTCGAGGCGCTGCGCGACATCGGCGACAAGTTCAAGAGCGACTATCTGGTCGGCGTCCTGCTGGGCAAGAATACGGCCCTCATCAAGAGCTACGGCCACAACAAGTCGAAGTGGTTCGGTGCCGGCGCCGAACACGACGCCCGTTTCTGGGGCGCGGTGCTGCGGCAGGCGCTCATCCTGGGGCTGGTGGACAAGAATATCGAGAACTACGGACTGATATCCATCAACCGCAAGGGCGAGAACTTCATCGCCATGCCTTTCCCCGTGACCGTGACGCTCGACCACGACTACGACGCCGAGGAGAAGGAGCCCGAATCGGTGGCTCCGATGGGCAAGGGCGGGGCGGCCGACGAGGAGCTCTTCGCGATGCTCAAGGACCTGCGCAAGAAGGTGGCCAAGAAACACGGGCTGCCGCCCTTCGTCGTCTTCCAGGACCCCTCGCTCGAGGACATGTCGGTGCAGTATCCCATCACGCTCGAGGAGATGCAGAACATCACGGGCGTGGGCGTGGGCAAGGCGCGCAAGTTCGGCGAGGAGTTCGTCAAGCTTATCAAGGCCTACGTCGAGGAGAAGGAGATTATCCGCCCGCAGGATATGATTGTCAAGTCTGTGGGCAACAAGTCGGGCAACAAGATTTTCATCATCCAGTCCATCGACCGCAAGATGGATTTCGAGGACATTGCCCGGGCCAAGGACCTCGACTTCGACGAACTGCTGACCGAAATCGAGGGCATCGTCAATTCGGGTACGAAACTCGACATCTCCTACTACATCCGCGAATTCATGGACGAGGACAAGGCCGAGGATATCTATCTCTATTTCAAGGAGGACGCCGAGAGCGATTCGCTCGATGCGGCCATCAAGGAGCTGGGCCCCGACTATACGGAGGAGGAGATTCGTCTGGTGCGCATCAAGTTCATCTGCGAGCAGGGCAACTGACCTCCCTGGCGGAGTTTCCGGCCGGCCGTCGGTGCCGTTGCCGGTATTTTCGCGGGGGATGCGAGATAAGGGAGCGTTGCGGCGGCCGGACTGTGGCCGGTGCCGGGGCGCTCCGAGGTCCAACCTAAAACGAACGCCTATGAATAAGAAGACCTTTACACTTGCTCTGGTATTTTTTTGTGCGACTGTCGTGTGGCTGGGTGTCAACATCTATTGGGTGGTGGCTCGTCCGGCGCGGGTCTGCATGCTCGATTTGCTGATTGCCTTCCTGTTCGTGCTGGCGGGTGCGGGTATGACCTGGAACGAATACAAGAAGAAGCGCCGCCGTCACCTCGACGAGGTCAATCCGCACAAGCTTCCCTGAGAAGCATAACCGAGTTTCAACGCCTATGAAAGAGAAATTGTTGCAGGGACTGCGGCTGTTGATGATGGTCGTGGCCATAGCGGGAATCATCTATGCGGTCGAATACATGCCCTCGGGCATTGCGGTCTGGTTCTGGGTCGCCGTGCTGGGAGTGGGCTTCGTGGGACTGCTCTATTCGTTCCGTGTCACGCAGCGGCGTCTGCGTCAGGCGCGCCGCGCCCAGGAGCTCAAGGAGAAGAAGACGAGCCGCAGCCGGTCGCGCCGCAAGCGCGGCTGACGGGGACATCGCCTTCGGGTCCGGAGTTCGGGTTCGTGGAGCGGGCTCCCGCGTGGATACGTGGATAAATCTGCGGCGGGTGCGGCTTTTGCCCGGCCCTTCCGCGGTTCGTATGCCGGGGGAAGGGATGCCGGCGGTGCCGTCTGTCCGGAAAATCCACTTCCGGTTGTCTTCATGCCGTTGTTTTCGCTTCTGTATGCGGGATGCGGCCCGGCAAAAAAATCAGACAAGTTTGTTTTTCTGCGCTCGCCTTTTCGTATCTTTGTCCCCCTATGACCGAAGTTAGAGCCAAAAAAGCATTGGGCCAGCATTTCCTGGTCGACCTCAACATAGCCCGCAAAATCTGCGACTCCCTCTCGGGCGGAGCCCTCGTGGCCACGCCCGACGGCGGTTTCCGTTGTGCTGTGCCGGGTGCGGACGCCGCGCCGAACGGAGGTGCGGCGTCGGATGCCCCGGCCGCGGTGGGCACGGCGGCAAAGAGCGCGCCGAAGTCTTCCGCTCCGTCGGAAGAGTCCGTACGGGGGGCGAATGCGCCTGCCGGCGGAGCTTGTGACGTGCTCGAGGTGGGGTGCGGCATGGGTGTCCTCACCCGCTTCCTGCTGCAACGCGGCGACATCGTCACCTATGGCGCCGAAATCGACTCCGAAAGCGTTGCCTACCTTCATGCTCATTATCCCGAGTTCACGCCCCGCCTCATGGAGGGCGATTTCCTCAGGATGGACCTCCGTACGCTCTTCCCGCATGGGGTGAAGGTCATCGGCAACTTCCCCTACAACATTTCGTCGCAGATTTTCTTCAAGATTCTCGAGAACCGCGACCTGGTGCCCGAGTGCGTCGGGATGATTCAGCGCGAGGTGGCTGTGCGCCTGGCCGAGCCCCCCGGCTCGAAGGAGTACGGCATCCTGAGCGTGCTGCTGCAGGCCTGGTACGACATCGAATACCTCTTCACGGTCAACGAGACGGTGTTCAATCCGCCCCCGAAGGTCAAGAGCGCCGTCATCCGGCTGCGTCGTAACCGGGTCGACCGGCTCGACTGCGACGAGCGGCTCTTCGTGCGGGTGGTCAAGGCGTCGTTCGGCCAGCGGCGCAAGATGCTGCGCAACTCGCTGCGGGCCGCCTTCGGTGCCTTCGGCGGCGAGGAGCACCCCTTCTTCACGCGGCGCGCCGAGACGCTGTCGGTGGCCGAGTTCGTCGAGCTGACGAACTGGGTGGAGACCCATGTCGGGGCTCGGGCGGATGCATCGGTTGACGGCGCCGCCGAATCCTGACCTGTTTTGCGACATACGGAAAAATCCCCGAAAGAGACCCTGCAAAAGGCTCTTTCGGGGATTTTCGATTTTTCCCGGGATGACTCTCCGGTTGGGGAGTCGGGGTTGCCTGCGGTCCGGAGGCGTCGCCTCGCTCCGCCTTACTCGGGTAGTGTGCCGAGTTCGGGGGCGCCGACGACGACCGTGACCAAATCCTCGTGGGCCAGATACTGCCGTGCAAGGCGCTGCACCTCGGCGGGGGTGATGGCGCGTATGCGGCGGATGTTCCGTTCGATGACCTCGTTGTCCTCGCCGCAGAGCAGGTTTTCGATGGTCACGTCGGCGATGCCGAACGGGCCGTCGAGGATGCGGAGCATCTCGCCGACCATGATGTTGCGCACCAGCGCGAGCTCCTCCTCGGAGACCGGTTCGCTGCGCAGCCGCTCGATTTCGGCATAAATCTGGCCGAGCGCCTCGGCCGTGACTTCGCTCCCCACCTGCGTGGCGACGGCGAAATAGCCCGCCTGCTCGAAGTTGACCATGGCAGCCACCACGCCGTAGGTGAATCCGTTGCGTTCGCGCAGGTTCTGCATCAGCCGCGAGCCGAAGTAGCCGCCCAGCAGCGTGGCCACCACCTGCATGCCCAGGAAGTCGGGATGCTGGCGCGGGAAGAGCAGCCGCCCGATACGGATGGCCGACTGGACGGCACCCTCGTGGGGCAGGATGAGGCGGCGGGTCGTCGCGGGGGTCGGGAAGGGCGTCTCGTCTGCCGCGGCGGCTGCCGGAAGCTGCCCTGCAAGCCGTGCGACGGCATCGAGCTCCTGCGCGCCGATGCGCCCGCTGCAGACTACCAGCGTCTGGTCGGCCGTGTAGCGCTCGCGGTAGAAACGTTCGACGGCCTGCCGCGTCACCGCGTCGTAGGCCTCGGTCGGAGCCGAGATGCCGTAGGGGTGCTCCGCCCCGAAGAGCGCCCGGGCAAAGGCTTCGCGGGCGCGGACGTCGACCTTCGTGCGGTCGATGGTGAGCCGCTGGCGGCGTTTGGCGCAGTAGCTGCGCAGCTCCTCCTCGGGGAAGAGCGGATGGAGCAGAATCTGTTCGGCCACCTCGAGCGTCTGGGGTACGAACTTCGAGAGGGCGGCGAAGCTCACGTAGGCATAGTCGCGGTCGATGTTCGCGTCGTACCACGAGCCGTGGTAGTCGAGCCGCTCGGCAATCTGCTGTGCCGTCATGTCGCGGCTCCCTTCGGCGAGCATGTTGGCCGTCGTCGAGGCGGTGAAGAGCTCCCGCTGCCGGGCCGTGCCGGCGCGGAAGACCAGCGAGATGCGCAGCACCTCGAATTCGGGGGCCGCAAGCGTGTAGAGCCGCACGCCGTTGGGCAGCGTGTGGAGTTCGGCCTGTGCCACTTCGACCTGCGAGGGGATAATCAGGGGCGGTTGTTTCATTATGAGCGTGCCTTGTAGATGAGTGTCGAGGAGTTCTCCGCGCGGAAGGTCCGGCGGCTGAAGTCGATGATGTCGTCGGCCGAGACGCGCCGGTAGCGGTCGACTTCGGCGTTGATGAGCGCCAGGTCGCCCAGCATCTCGTAGAAGCCGAGGTTCATCGCCTTGTTCATCACGTTCAGTTCGCCGAAGAGCGTGTTGGCTTCGAACTTGTTCTTGACCTTTTCGGTCTCGTAGGTGTCGGCTGGGGTGCGGGCGAGCTCCTCCATTTCGTGCAGCAGCGCCTCCTCGGCCTGCTCGGGCGTGGTTTCGGGGAGCAGCTGCGCGGTGAAGACGAAGAGCCCCGGGTCGCGGTCGCCCGTGATGTAGGCGTTGACGCTCGCCAGCAGCTGCCGCTCCTTGACCAGGCGGTTGTAGAGCCGGCCCGAGTCGCCGCCGGCCAGCAGGTCCGAGACCAGGTCGGCCGTGTAGAAGTCGGGCGAGAGCCGGTCGCCCATGTGGTAGGCGATGGAGATGGCCGTGGCCGGTACGTCGCGCTCGACCTCCTCGCGGCGGGCCTCCGTCTGCGGCGGCTCTTGCGCGATGGGCTCCTGCGCGGTCGCGCGCGGGGCGATGGCGCCGAAATAGCGCTCCGCAAGGTCGAGCATCCGCTCCTCGTCGAGGTCGGCCGAGAGCGAGAGAATCGCATTGCCGGGGTGGTAGTGGTCGCGGTAGAAGCGTCGCACCTCGTCGAGCGAGGCGGCGGCGATGTGGTCGGGTGTCAGGCCGATGGTCGACCAGCGGTAGGGGTGGACCTTGTAGGCCAGCGCCCGCAGCAGCATCTGCTGGTCGCCGTAGGGCTGGTTGAGGTAGCGCTGGCGGAACTCCTCGATGACCACGCGCTTCTCCGTTTCGAGTTTCTCGGGGGTGATGTCGAGCCCCTCCATGCGGTCGCTCTCGAGCCAGAGCGCCGTCTCGATGTTGTCCTTCGGCAGCGTGATGTAGAAGTCCGTGTAGTCGTTGTTCGTGAAGGCGTTGTTGTCGCCGGCGGCCATCTGGACCGGAAGGTCGAAGTTGGGGATGCGGCGCGTGCCGCGGAACATCAGGTGCTCGAACAGATGGGCGAATCCCGTCCGGTCGGGGCGCTCGTTGCGGGCGCCGACCCGGTAGAGGATGTTCACCGCGGCGAGTTTCGAGGAGCGGTCGCGGTTCACCACGACCGTCAGTCCGTTGGCAAGACGTTTGGTACGGTATGGAATCATGGGGCAAATATACGCAAAGAGGGGCGCAGTGGCAAACCTCCGGGACGCTTTTCGGGACCGGAGCGGTTCGGCCGGCCGTTTGGCCGCCCTGCCGTGCGGTACTGCAAAAACCGCTCCGCCGGCGGCCGCGGGAGTCGATAAGCCGCTTTGCGCGAAGCGGTTTTCGGCAACGCGGAGCGGTGCCGCTCTGCCGCCGCCCGAATAACGCAAAGATTGTTAATTTTTTAACACCTTCCGAAGGTGAAATTTGTTTGGAGAACGAGGTCGGTTTCCCGATGAAATTTCGTATATTTGCGACGCGACTATGCAAGTCAACACAGAAATACAACAATATCATCATCCAAAAACTTTTTAGAAATGGCTGAAAAGAAATTTATCACTTGTGATGGTAACTACGCTGCGGCTCATGTGGCATACATGTTCTCGGAGGTTGCGGCGATTTACCCCATCACGCCGTCATCGACCATGGCAGAGCTCGTGGACGAGTGGGCCGCCCAGGGCCGCAAGAACATCTTCGGCGAGACCGTCAAGGTGGTCGAGATGCAGTCGGAGGCGGGTGCCGCAGGCGCCGTGCACGGCTCGCTGCAGAGCGGTGCGCTCACGTCGACCTTCACCGCATCGCAGGGCCTGCTGCTGATGATTCCGAACATGTATAAGATTTCGGGCGAGCTGCTCCCGGGCGTTTTCCACGTTTCGGCTCGTGCGCTGGCCGCCCAGTCGCTCTCGATTTTCGGCGACCATCAGGACGTGATGGCCACGCGCCAGACCGGTTTTGCCATGCTGGCCACCTCGTCCGTTCAGGAGGTGATGGACCTGGCCGGCGTCGCCCATATCGTGGCGCTGAAGGCCCGTGTGCCCTTCCTGCACTTCTTCGACGGCTTCCGTACGTCGCACGAAATCCAGAAAATCGAGCTCATCGACGAGGCTTCGCTCACGGCGCTGCTTGACCGCGATGCGCTGAAGGCCTTCCGTCAGCGTGCGCTCAACCCCGAGCACCCCGTAACGCGCGGTACGGCCCAGAACCCCGACATCTACTTCCAGACGCGCGAGGCTGCCAACAAGTTCTACGACGCCGTGCCCGACATGGTGGCCGATACGATGGCTGAGATTTCGAAAATCACCGGCCGCGAATACAAGCCCTTCGTCTACTACGGCGCACCGGATGCCGAGCACGTGGTCATCGCGATGGGTTCGGTGACCGAGACGCTGAAGGAGACGGTCGACTATCTGAACGCCAAGGGCGAGAAGCTCGGCGTGGTGACCGTTCACCTCTACCGTCCCTTCTCGGTGAAGTACCTGATGGCCGTGCTGCCCGAGAGCGTGAAGCGCATCTGCGTGCTCGACCGCACGAAGGAGCCCGGAGCCAACGGCGACCCCCTCTACATGGATGTTGTCGAGGCCTTCTCGCGCAGCGAGCGCAAGGCGCTCATCATCGGCGGCCGCTACGGCCTTTCGTCGAAGGACACCACGCCGGCCCAGATGCTGGCCGTCTTCGCCAACCTCAAGGCTGCCGAGCCGAAGAACCAGTTCACGGTGGGTATCACCGACGACGTGACGTTCCGTTCGCTGCCCGTCGGCGAGGAGATTTCGCTGGCCAAGCCCGGCACGTTCGAGGCCCTCTTCTTCGGTCTGGGCGCCGACGGTACGGTGGGTGCCAACAAGAACTCCATCAAGATTATCGGCGGTACGACCAACAAGTACTGCCAGGCATACTTCTCCTACGACTCGAAGAAGTCGGGCGGCTACACCTCGTCGCACCTGCGTTTCGGTGACCTGCCCATCACGTCGCCCTATCTGGTGACCACGCCCGACTTCGTGGCCTGCCACGTGCCTTCGTATGTCGACAAGTACGACGTGCTGAAGGGCCTGAAGGCCGGCGGTTCGTTCCTCCTGAACTCGGTGCACGATGCCGCAACGACCTGCGCCACGCTGCCCGACCACATGAAGGCCTACCTGGCGAAGAACCACATCAACTTCTACATCATCAACGCCACGAAGATTGCCGCCGAACTGGGTCTGGGTTCGCGTACGAACACCATCATGCAGTCGGCCTTCTTCAAGATTGCCAACGTCATCCCCTTCGAGAAAGCTGTCGAGGAGATGAAGCACGCCATCCTGAAGTCCTACGGCAAGAAGGGCGAGGATATCGTCAACATGAACTATGCGGCCGTCGATGCCGGTGGCAACGCCGTCGAGAAGGTCGAGGTTCCCGCCGAGTGGGCGCAAATCGAGGACAAGGGCTTCACCCATCCGTCGGATGCCTCGTATCCCGAGTTCGTCCGCAAGATTGTCGAGCCCATCAACGGTCTGAAGGGCGACGACCTGCCGGTTTCGGCCTTCAACGGCCGTGAGGACGGTACGTGGGAGAACGGTACGGCCGCCTACGAGAAGCGCGGCATCGCCGTCAACGTCCCCGAGTGGAAAATCGAGAACTGTATCCAGTGCAACCAGTGCGCCTATGTCTGCCCCCACGCCGTGATTCGTCCCTTCCTGGCAACCGACGAGGAGGCTGCCGCGTCGGGTGCCGAGTGGAAGCAGGGCCTGGGTGAGACGAAGGCCTACAAGTTCCGCATGCAGGTATCGCCGCTCGACTGTACGGGTTGCGGCAACTGCGTCGACATCTGCCCGGCCAAGGAGAAGGCGCTGGTGATGCGTCCGCTGGAGGAGCAGCTCCCGCAGCAGAAGAACTGGGACTACCTGACCAAGCACATCGGTTACAAGCAGGTGGTCGACAAGACCAAGTCGGTGAAGAACCTCCAGTTCGCACAGCCGCTCTTCGAGTTCTCGGGAGCCTGCGCCGGCTGCGGCGAGACGCCCTACATCAAGGCCATCTCGCAGCTCTTCGGCGACAAGATGATGGTGGCCAATGCCACGGGCTGTACGTCGATTTACTCGGGTTCGGCTCCGTCGACTCCCTACTGCACCAACGCCGAGGGCAAGGGTCCGGCATGGGCCAACTCGCTCTTCGAGGACAACGCCGAGTTCGGTCTGGGTATGCATATCGGCGTGGAGAAGCTCCGCGACCGCATCCAGCAGACGATGGAGGAGGCCATAGCCAACTGCACGAAGTGCTCCGATGAGCTGAAGGGCGTGATGAAGGAGTGGATTGCCAACCGCGGTTCGTCGGCCGCTTCGGCCGAGGTTACGGCCCGTCTGGTGCCGATGATGGAGGCCTGCGGCTGCGACTACTGCCAGAAGATTCTCGCTCTGAAGGATTGGCTCGTCAAGAAGTCGCAGTGGATTATCGGCGGCGACGGCTGGGGCTACGATATCGGTTACGGCGGTCTGGACCACGTTCTCTCGACGGGTCAGGATGTCAACGTGCTGGTTGTCGATACGGAGGTTTACTCCAACACGGGCGGCCAGTCGTCGAAGTCGACGCCGGTGGGCGCCGTTGCCAAGTTCGCTTCGGCCGGCAAGCGCATCCGCAAGAAGGACCTCGGTGCAATGGCCATGACCTACGGCTACGTATACGTTGCCCAGGTTTCGATTGGCGGTTCGCAGCAGCAGCTCTTCAACGTGCTGAAGGAGGCCGAGGCCTACCCCGGTCCGTCGCTCATCATCGCCTATGCTCCGTGTATCAACCACGGCATCAAGGGCGGCATGACGCGTACGCAGACCGTCGGCAAGGAGGCCGTGGCGTGCGGATACTGGCACCTGTGGCACTACAACCCGCAGCTCGAGGCCGAGGGCAAGAACCCGTTCGTACTCGACTCGAAGGAGCCCGACTGGTCGAAGTTCCGCGAATTCCTGATGAAGGAGGTTCGCTACACGTCGCTCCAGAAGTCGTTCCCGGCCGAGGCCGAGGAGCTCTTCGAGGCAGCCGAGGAGAATGCCAAGTGGCGTTACAACGGCTACAAGCGTCTGGCCAAGATGGAGTATTGATGCTCCGCCGAGAGGCGATAACAGGGAATCGCGACACCGCAGGGTGCCGCGATTCCTTTTTTATGACGGTCGGGTTTGATAAGTTCGGAAACTTTTCTTATATTTGTATATGGTTTGATTCGGACTTGGTTCGGTCGATTGTCATACCAAAAACTGGATATAATTAAAAATGCCTATGGTTAAATAAAGACAAAGGACATATAAGATAAAAGGCGTTGCTTTTATTTCGGGATTTTGAAACTTCCACTTTTTTGATGTCCCCGAAGGAATAAAGTTCAACGCCCATGCTGTATATTCCAGCGTGGGCTTTATTCTGTGTTCGGGGACAAGGGTTGTGGAAGACCTCAAAATCCGGCATTGAGCAAAGGGTCCGCGCTTTTTGTTTTGTCTGCTTCTTCTGTTCGAATTGGGCCCGCAGTCATCAATCCAATTCTAATCCAATCTGACAAATGAAAAAACTCTTATCGATGTTTGCGGCCGCTCTGTTGCTTGTTTCGTGCGGTTCGCAGCGAATGTTGGTCGTACCCCGTGCTGTCAATACAATCAATACGGCAGCCATTGAAGAGTTGAATCTCGAACGTGGCGATTATGAGGTGTTGAATACGATTTCAGCCGAGGCAACCATCTCTTACAAGAGCAACAAGTCCGGGTCCAGATATGAAATCGTAGATGAGCGGAATGAGTTCTCGTTGGAGTATGACTATTCCATCAAGCAGGGATGGATGTGCAAGTTCCATGGCATTTTGAAACTTGGCTATCTGAGCGGCGATTATGTCGGAGAAACGACCAATCTGTTTCGCCCCGAGGAGGTCGCCAGACGTCTGGCAATTTATCGCCTGATTAATGAGGCGCAGCAATATGGGACCGATGTATTGATAGCTCCGACTGTAGCGACAAGCGTCGAGCAGTTGGGTGACAGGGTGGTGTTCAAATCGACAGCCACTGCAAAAATCGTGAAAATCAAGACCGATAACTGATACATAGGAGCATATGAAAAGCAATATTTATCGATTGGCGGCCCTTATGCTGGCCGTGTTGATGCTGGCCGCATGCGGTTCGAGTAAAAAAGCTGTCTCTTCGGGACCGAAGATATTGAATCTGGCGCTTGTCGAGGAGGCATATCCGAATCGGTATGTTGATTTGGACTATGGCATTCGGCTCAACGTGCGCGAGGGCCGGTCCGATACGCGTATCGTTCAGAAATACGATGCGAGTGCGGTTTCGCTTCCCGCAGTTCGCGTGAATCCCGATTTGGCCTCGTTTGTCGGAGAGAGCGCCCGCCGTTACATGCGTACGATGGGTTTTGTGTTTAATGCGGACATGGCGACCGATTATATGATGACCATGACGCTTCGTGAATTCGCCGTCAATTATCTTTCGGGAGTAGGTTGGAGCGGTACTGTACAGATGAATATCGAGGTACATGACCAAAACGGACGCTTGGTTTATCCCAATGTCGTTGTCTCGGGCCGGGCCAACGGTTCCGGCAACAGCTCTGATTTCATTGCTGCGGCTCAGATTCTCAACAAGGCTTATTTGAATGCCCTAAAGGATGTAGATTGGGACCGGATTGCATTTTTCCTTCGTAAGGCGGATGCTCCTGCCCTTGAAAAAAATAAGCAGGTGACCGGAGAGGGAAATACCGCACTTGAATCGACAGTCATCCGTTGGTATATTGACTCGTCGCCTCGCGGAGCCGATGTTTCGTCTCGGATTGTCTCGTCGGTCGCCGACGTGAAGAATACGAATCAGAACTATGTGGGTTCCACCCCGTATGAGACGACCGAGACTTTTGATATCAAGGGTCTGACTTTCAACAATTCGGGGAATGTGCAGATAGAGATAACCTGCGAAAAGCCGGGATACATCACTCAGAAACGCCGGTTCAATCTGCGTCAGGTTATCGAGCAGAAGGAAATTTCGACGAAGTTCAATCTGGTGAAAGAAGAATGATTCCACGAGCAATCCTTGTTGCTTCTGTCTGATGTCGGCGTTGGCAGTTTTGTCTGGGAAGAGACCTCGCTGTTGGCGTTCCAGTGGATATGGGGATTTTCCGATTGATTGTTAGGAGATTTGCCTTCGGAAGCCTATCTTTGCATCCGAAAACCCGTTCCCGGCGAAGCCGGCGTCGCGTGTCGTTGTGCGGCACGGCGTTTGAACTTCTGAGAGCGGGAAAACTTAAACTGGACAAGACCATGAAAAAGACTCTTATTGCGGCCGCAGCCGCGCTGGTTGCGCTGACCGCCTGCGACGAAGGCAAGAGCACCGTTGCACTTGAAGGCACGCAGTGGAAGCTGGAGCAGATGGCGGGTATTCCCGCGGCTGCCATCGAGCGCGAGGCCGACTTCTTTACGTTGACGTTCAACGCCGCCGACAAGATGGTAAACGGCCGTACGAACTGTAACCGCTTCTTCGGCGGCTACGAACTCAAGGGCAAGGAGCTCGATTTCGACAATCTGGGCATGACCCGGATGGCATGTCCCGAGATGGAGTATGAGAATGCCTTCGTCAAGATGCTCGACGAGGTGGACAGCTACTCCATCAAGGGTGAGACGCTGAAGTTCTACGATGACGGCAAGGAGCTCGCTTCGTTCAAGGTTCAGCCGGCCGTGCAGCCTGCTGCCGAGAGCGTACCGGCCGTCGTGCTGACTCCGGCCCAGGATGCGGCGGATGCTGTCGAGATGACGGATTCGGTCGTAGTGGCCGAGTAGAGCAGGCCGCAGCGCCGAAAGAATGAGGGCTACCCCGGTGTGGGGTAGCCCTTTTTGTCTTTCGGCGCAGTCCGGTTCGGTTTGTCGGGTCCGGCTCAGCCCGGTCCGCCCGGTTCGCCCGGTGGGCTTTTCCGGTTCAGCCTGTGCAATCGGGTTCGGTTCGTCGGGGCCGGCTCCGCCCGGTCCGCCCGGTGGGGCCCGGTTCGACTTGCGCGGAGTGGTTCGGCCTGCGCAAGGCTTAGCCCGGCTCAACCCGGGTCTGTTCCGACCCAGTCCTGCCTAACCCAGACCAATTCGGCCCAACCTGACCCTGCCCAACTCGGTCCAACCCGGGTCTGTTCCGGCCCAGCCCTGCCTAACCCTGCCTAACCCTGCCCAACTCGGCCCAGCAC
>UQNV01000038.1 GCA_900542505.1 uncultured Alistipes sp. | reverse complement strand
ATCCAGCACGCGGGCCGAGCAACGGCCGTCGCGGTGCGGTTCGTGCCGCATCGTATAGGCGCGGATCTCGCGCATGAGCTCCTCGGGGCGTGTGAGGGCCCGTTCGAGGGCCGGCCCGACCTCCTCGGGCCGCTGGACGTCGATCAGATAAGGCCCCGGGTGCGAATTGCGGAACGTCACGACGGGGCGGTCCAGGAACATGAACTCCAGAATGATCGACGAACTGTCGCACAGCAGCACGTCGGCCCGCCGCAGTGCCCCGAAGTCGAACGTCGTGCCGAGGAAGGTCACGTTGTCGTGCGCGGCGGCAATCCGGGCATAGCGGTCGATCACCGCCCGGTCGTCGAGCTTCGGGTGGAACATGAAGATCCACTCCCAATCGCGCTCCGCAACCAGATGCTCGATCTCGTCGGCCAGGTAGGGCGTCGAGGTGAGCGACCGCGTGAAGGTCGTCGAGTAGAGCACGACGGGCCGCGCGTTGTGCGGCGGCGCCTGCATCTCGGGCGAGAAGTAGTCGTCGGCCTTCGTCCAGCCCGTCTCGTAGACGCGGAAGTAGCCGTAGCGCCGCTCGTCGGGCGTATTGCGCATCTTGTCGCGCGAATTGAGCCGCAGCGTATTGAGGTCGATATCGACGGGGCACTTCTCGACACAGCGGCCGCACATGAGGCAGTTGTCGGCCGTAGCCAGGCGCAGCATCCGGTAGCGGCGGTCGCGCAGGAAGTAGACCGACTGCACGTCGTTGATACCCAGCACGCTCTGCAGCTGGCACGGGTCGATGCAGATGCCGCAGCGCGAGCAGGCCTCAACCTGGAAATGGTCGTACGAAGACTCCTTTTCGGTCGAGCGCAGCCGGTAGCGGCGCAGGAAGATGAGCGGAATTTCGGTAAAGATGTGCATGTAGCGCGAGAAGGGCAGCGCTACGAAGAAGAGTCCGAGACACGAGGAGTAGAACCACCAGGCGACCGACTCGAGCGTCATGAGCGTGAGCATGTCGACGTGGCCGGCCAGCCAGTGGCCGAAGCCGCCCGTGAGGAACCCTCCGCCGCCATAGATGGCGCAGGTGACGCTTTCGGCCACAAGGCGGGCCGGGAAGATGAACCACAGCGCCGAAAGGGCCACGCGGTCGCCCACGACGTGACGCGTCGTACGGCGCAGGCCCATCGCCTTCGAGTAGAAACGCTTGCCCCACGCCAGCGCCACGCCCGAGAGGACGAAGAGCAGCAGCAGGTCCATCACGAAATCGAAGAAGGGCTTGTGTTCGAGCCCCGTGGCGAAGTACTTGAAGAAGACATGCCCCTGCAGCGGCACCCAGCGCAGACCGAGGTACGAAAGCGTCTCTACCCATCCGAACGCAATGAGCAGGAACCACCCGAAGGCCAGCGACATGTGCATGTAGCCCAGCAGCGGGTTGACCCGGAAGATGCGCCGGTGGAGCAGCGATTCGCTCACCACCTCGCACAGGGCGTCCAGCGTCCGGCGGGTAGGGAGTCCCTTCAGAATGAGCATCTTGTCGGCACGCGGCAGTTTCCAGAGCCACGTACCCCACTTCCAGAGCAGCACGGCGAACATCAGCGCCGCGCCCGCGATGAAGGGGATGCAGAATGGTGCGTAAAAAGTCATAACCAAAAAACTCTCGGTGCCGCGCCGACCCGGATGCAGGGACGCGGCTCAGTCGGACGGCCCGTCAGAAGTCGCCCAGTTTGCGTTTAATCAGCAGTACCACGCCCCGCGTATTGATGCCGCGCGGACAGACCAGCCGGCATTTGCCGCAGAGCATGCACTTGTTCATCTCCTCGTAGGCGCCCTGGTATTCGCCGCGCCGCACGAGCGTGTGGACCTTGCGGAAGTTGAACTCCGTCAGGTTGCCGGCCGTACAGATGGCCGTGCAGGCCCCGCAGCCGATGCAGGTCTGCAGCTCGGGCATCTCGCGCAGAATCTCGTCGCTCTTGCGCAGATTGTTGCGGTCCATGTCGATGGCCCGGGGCTTCGAAATGCTGTATCCGAAATTGATTGCCGCCATAATACGTCAGGCTCTGAGGTATTCCATTGCGGCATCGGCCGCGGCCGTGCCTTCGTTGAGCGTCTCGCCGATATTCTTGGGCGCCGTGACGCAACCTGCATAGAAGATGCCCTCGACGTTGCTGCGGACGTTGCCGAGGAACATGTCGCGCGGCGACATGAAGCCGCTTGCGGCACGCTTCAGCCCGGCCCCCTCGGCAAAGGGGAGGTTCGAGTCGTTGGCCCGCATGCCGATGAGCAGCACCAGCATGTCGACGCTCATGCGCAGCGGGCGCCCCGTGAGCGTATCCTCGGCCTTGATTTGGATGCGGTTGTCGATGGTCGGGCTCGCCTCCGAGATGCGGCCGCGCACGAAGTGGATGTTGTAGCGCTGCTGCGCCTCGCGGTACATCTCCTCGTAGCCGGGGCCGAACATGCGGATATCCATGTAGAAGTTGAAGACGTCGGCCTCGGGGAAAAGGCGCTTCATCTCGATGGCCTGCTTCACGCCCGTAATGCAGCAGACGCGCGAGCAGTGCTGCTGGCACACCTTCTCGTCGCGCGAACCGACGCAGTGCAGGAAGGCAATACGCTTGGGCCGCACGCCGTCACTCCGCCCCACGCGCCCCTCGGCGAACATCCGCTCGAGGTCGGCCGAGGTGATGACGTTGTCGTAGATGCCGTAGCCGTACTCCTCCTTGACCGTGGCGTCGAACAGCGTGAAGCCCGAGGCGACCACTACCGAGTCGCACGGCAGCGTACGGCCGTCGGCCAGCGTGACGCTCTGCCGGGTGAACCCGCGCACCTCGGTCGAGGTCATCACCTCGATGCCGCGCTCCTGAACGCGGCGGCGCAGCTCGGACAACACCTCCGATGCGGGGGTGAAACTGGGGAAAAGCACATACCAGCCGCGCAGCTTGCCGCCCAGTTCGGCCTCCTTCTCGATGATGAGGGGCTCGGCGCCCTGTTCCGAAAGACGGAGCGCCGCCTGCATGCCTGCCGCGCCTCCACCTATGACGATTACTCTTTTGTTCATGTATTGCGTTGTCGTGTCGTTCTCAATCCGTTCGTGCCGCACCCGCCGCAACGAGACGCAGCGCAGGGAGGATTACTCCCTGATGTCGTAGACCGTGTCGCTCGGGCAGCAGTTGACCACCGCCGATTCGGGCTTGCCGATGAACTTGCCGTTGCGGCCCAGATACTTCGCCGCCGGGTCGTACTCGACGCCCATCTTGTCGAGCAGCGGCTCGACGTCAACCTGGTGCATCTGCATGCCCAGCTCCCAGGGGTCGTAACCCAGCACCAGACCGGCCATCTCCTCGTAGGTCAGCACGGGTATGCCGTGGCCGTTCTCGCCGTAGGTCGTACCCTCCATCTCGGCGATGGCATACTGCCACTTGTCGAGGAACATCGCGCAGCCCGGGCAGTTGGCCACGATGAAATCGGGCTTGTAGGGGGCCATGCTTTCGAGCTTCTTGTGCGAATTGGCAATCGAGTAGCCGCGGTTGGCCTGCACCAGATAGTTGCGGAAGCCGAAGCCGCAGCAGTGGCGCCGCTCGGGATAGTCGACGCACTGGCCGCCCCACGACTCGACCATGCCGGCCAGCACGTAGGGGAACTCCGAACCGCCGATGCCCGACTTGGGGAAAATCTTGGCATAGTGGCAGCCGATGTGCTCGACCACGCGCAGCGGCTCGCCCGTCACGGCATTGACCAGACGGCGCTTGGCGCGGGCGGCAATCTCGTTGCGGAAGTGGAAGACGATGTCCGAGGTGTGGGCCAGGCTCTTCGGCTTGCGGAATTCGCGGCCGGTCGCCTTGTAGAGGTATTCGCGCGTACGCTCCTCGGTTTCGGGGAACTCGTGCCAGGTGGCGAGCACCTCGGTATAGACGCCGAAGGAGGTGATGCACGACGAGATGAAGTTCTCGTAGCCCGCCTCGGTCATCAGGGCGAACTGCCGCGCCACCACCGTCATGATGGTCTCCAGCGGCACGATGTCCGAATGGTAGCCGATGCCCGTGCACGAGGAGTGCAGCGGGTCGTCGAGCACATCGCGTCCCAGGTCGTTGTGCAGGATGTCGAGGAAGGCCTTTTCGCTTCCCGGGAAAAAGTTCTGCCGGATGCAGCTGCGGGCATAGTAGTAGCGGTCGTCCGCAATCTCCTTCTGGTACTCGTTCCAGCTTTTTCGTCGTATCGTCGCCATGGTCACTCGTGTTCGTTGCTGTTATAACGGAAAACATCCATCATGTACTGCTGGTCGGCCCCCTCCTCGTAGCCCATCTCGCGGGCCTTGCGGTCCGAGAAGTGCTCGATGCGCTCGAAGAGGTCGCTGCCGCCGCTCACCTCGAAAATGCGGTGCAGCTCGTCGAGCGACTCCGCGTCGAGGCGGCGCAGCGCACCGGCGCCGTGGCGCATGTAGACGGGCGTGAAGCGGCCGAAGACCTCCTTGTCGTTGTCGAAAACCCACTTCCAGACGGTGCCCTGCTCGGGATGGAGGTCGGGCTTGACCAGCCGCGGGACGATGCAGTAGCCCGTGCGGAGGATGTTGTCGCCGATGATGCGCTTGAGGGCCAACTGCTGACGGCCCTTCTCGCTCTCGACGAAGAAGCCCAGTTTCTGCGAAAGGGTCCGCAGCGCCTGGATGACATAGCCCGGCGTATTGCCGCGCGGGCAGCGCGGGCGGCACGACATGCACTCGCCGCAATACCAGATGGTGTCGCTCTTGAGCAGCTCCTCGATGGCATTGTCGTCGCGCGACTGCACGATGCTGACAATCTGCCGCGGGTCGTAGTTGTAGA
The DNA here is from genome assembly GCA_900542505.1 of uncultured Alistipes sp. GTDB lineage: Bacteria > Bacteroidota > Bacteroidia > Bacteroidales > Rikenellaceae > Alistipes > Alistipes stercorigallinarum. The sequence continues at coordinate 18,150 of UQNV01000038.1, read as the reverse complement.
ACTCGGCCGCCGGACAGACGCCCGTGCAGACGCCGCAGTTCATGCAGGCGTTGAGTCCCTCGCGGAACCGCACGTCCTCCGACAGCATATCGAAATATTTTCCCATAACCGTTGTCATTCACCCGCCCGGGACGCCTTCGGGCAATATACACGGGCGAACGGCCCGAGAGCCGTCGCCGAGGCGTCGCGGACAGGACTATTGTTCCGCATGCAAAGGTAGGGATTCGGCTCGGGACGCGCGGTAGTATAAATACCTAAATTTCGGGACGCCGGCCGCCGAAAGCCGCCGTGTAAAAAGCGGTAACAAGCCCGCGAAAGCCGGGCCACCGGCCCGCAACAGGGGCCGGCCCCGCATAAAGGGTCGGCCCTGCAAAAAGGGGACAGCCCGCAAAAGAAACAGCCCCGCATCCGTCGTCGGGCGGATACGGGGCTGACACGGGATAATGTCATGCCGAGCAAGGCGGCCGGGCAGGCTGCCGATGCAGGATGTCATGCAAAACGAGGCGGCCGGGTGAGCTGCCGATGCAGCGGCAGGCAGCAGCAGGAAGCGGCAGAAAGCAGCAGGCAGTGGCAGGCAGCGGCGGGCAGCGGAGCCGGAGCCGTGCCCCCCCCCGCAGCGCTACCGTCCGGGACGGCGGCGCTCCCAGCACTCGAAGACGAAGGGGTGGGGATACTCCCGCCCGCAGGGGTGCGCCTCCGACGATATGAGCCGCCACTCCGACTCGTCCCAGTCCGGGAACGAGGTGTCGCCCTCGTAGGGATGGCAGACCCGCGTCAGGTAGAGGCGGTCGGCCAGCGGCAGCGCCTGGGCGTAAATCTGCGCCCCGCCGATGACGAAGAGCTCCTCACCTGCGGGAAAGAGGGCCAGCGCCTCGTCGAGCGCGTGTACGACACGGCATCCGGGGAACTCCCCGTCGCCGCGCGTGAGCACCACGTTGGTGCGGTTGGGCAGCGGACGGCCGAGCGACTCGTAGGTCTTGCGCCCCATGATGACGGGGTGTCCCGAGGTGAGGGCCTTGAAGTGTTTCAGGTCCTCGGAGATGTGCCACAGCAGGGTATTGCGGTCGCCGATGGTGCCGTTTTCGGCCACGGCCACGATGATGGATATCATGTTTTTCTATATTCGGTATGGTTCCGTCCGTTGTTTGCCGGAGCCTTCCGGCGGGCCGCAGGGCGGAATCTGCGGCCGCTTGGTGTCGCTGCCTGCGCCGGCCCGGAGCTGTCCGACAGCGCGAGGAGCGGCCGGCTTCCGCGCGCCGCCTCAGAACGACATCGAGGCCTTGATGGCGGGCCAGGGGTCGTAGCCCTCGAGCGTGAAGTCCTCGTAGCGGAAGTCGAAGAGCGACTTCACGTCGGGATTGAGCCGCATGGTCGGAAGTTGCCGCGGCGTGCGCGAGAGCTGCTCCTCGACCTGCTCCATGTGGTTCAGGTAGAGGTGCGTATCGCCCAGCGTATGGATGAACTCGCCGGGACGGAGGCCGCACACCTGCGCCGTCATCATCGTCAGCAGGGCGTACGAGGCGATGTTGAACGGCACGCCGAGGAACGTGTCGGCGCTGCGCTGGTAGAGCTGGCACGAAAGGCGTCCATCGGCCACGTAGAACTGGAAGAGGACATGACAGGGCGGCAGCGCCATCTGCTCGACCTCGGCCACGTTCCACGCCGAGACCACGATGCGCCGCGATTCGGGATTGCGGCGGATGAGCTCCACGGCACCGGCAAGCTGGTCGATGACCCCGCCGTCGGGACGGGGCCAGCTGCGCCACTGATAGCCGTAGACATGGTTCAGGTCGCCGTAGCGGTACCCCTCGAGGGGCGACGGCTCGCCGGCCGCCGCAAGGAACTCCTCGCGGCCGAGCGGCTCGGCACCCTGCCGGGCGCACAGCTCGCCGTAGTAGCGGTAGGCGTCGTTGTCCCAGATGTGGACCCCGTTGCGGACCAGATAGGCGATGTTCGTATCGCCCGAGAGGAACCACAGCAGTTCGCGGATGACCCCCTTGAGGAAGACCCGTTTGGTGGTCAGCAGCGGAAAGCCCTCCGCCAGGTCGAAGCGCATCTGGTGTCCGAAGATGCTCTGCGTGCCCGTGCCCGTGCGGTCGCCGCGCACGACACCCTCGGTACGGATGCGCCGCAGCAGGTCAAGGTACTGTTTCATAGGTCGGGAGTGAAGGTTTCGAGTCGGAGGTTGCCCTGCCCGTCGAGCACGGCATACGAGGGTTCGCGTTCCCAGCATCCCAGATGCACCGAGTGGAACTTTCCCTCGCGGCAGTCGCGCGCCACGTGCATGTGGCCGAAGACGAAGTGGTCGACCTCGTGTTCCGCGGCGTAATGGCGGGCATAGTCCACCAGCGGCTCGGTCAGCGAGACCGGAGGCGGCCCCTGGCGAAGGTGCTTGCGCCGCGAGGAGCCGCTCCACCAGTGGCCGAAACGCAGCGCCCAGTCGGGATGCACGCCCCACGAGAAGAGCCATCGCAGGAAGCGCGAGCGGAAGATGGCGTTGAGCAGCCGGAGGCCCGGCTGCCTGCCGATGTTCATGTTGTCGCCGTGGGCCAGGAAGAGGCGCTGCCCGCCGAACGTTTCGACGCGGGGCGCCGTGCAGACCTCCACGCCGCATTCGCGCGTGAGGTAATCGCGCATCCACATGTCGTGGTTGCCCGTGAAAAAGAGGACGCGTATGCCGCGGTCGGTCATCGCAGCCAGCCGGCCGAGCGTCCGGACGAAGCCGCGGGGCACCACCTCGCGGTATTCGAACCAGAAGTCGAAGATATCGCCCAGAAGAACGACCGTCTCGGCATCGGCCGCGACGGCATCGAGCCAGGCGACGAACTGCCGCTCGACACGACGGGCGACCTCGGGGCCGCCTCCGCCCAGATGGACATCGGATGTGAAGTAGACCATGCGAATCGGTAGGTGTTGCGGCCGGCCGCCGAAGCGGCAACGCCCCGGCCGGAACCGGGGCGCAGGGCCTTATTGGAGAAGCTCCTCGATTTTCCGGGCCAGCTCCTCGCCATCGAGGTCGCGGGCCACGATTTCGCCTTCACGGCTGATGAGGAAGCTCGTCGGCAGACGCTGCACGTTGTAGAGCTTGAGCGTCGGCGAGGCGCCGCCCTGCAGGTCGCTGACCGATACCCACGGCAGCTGCTGCTCCTGCACGGCCGTAATCCAGAGCGGCTTCGAGGTGTCGATGGCCACCTGGTAGATTTCGAACGGCGCGCCGGCACGCTCATACTTCCGGTAGAGCTCCTTCAGCTCGGCGTTGCGCGCATTGCCGTTGCCCAGCTCGGCCGACCAGAAGTCGACGAGGATAACCTTCCCCTCGAGCGACGAGAGGCGCACCTTCTTGCCGTAAATGTTGCTCAGCTCGAGGTCGGGATAACCCGTGACGGTGAGCTGCGAGGCGAGATTCAGACGGGCGTCCATGCGGCCGATTTCGGCCAGCAGCACCGGCAGATAGGGCGAATCGGGATAGCTCTTCTCGAGCGCCTCGGCCACCGTGCGGTAATAGACCACGTCGCTGTCGCCGTTGAAGAGGTTGGCATCGCCCGGCAGACGCTGGTAGAGCGCGAAGAGGGCCGCCAGCGACGACTTGTTCTCGATGATGAAGCGCAGCTGCTCGCGGCGGATGCGGTAGTACTCCTCGGTATAGGCCTTCACCAGCTCGTCGTGCTGCTCGCCGGCCTCCTGCCGGGCGACCTGCTGGGCGATTTCGTCGAGCCGCTGCACGCCGGCCACGTAGTTCTGGTAGAACTGGCGCAACAGTTCCGATTCGGCCGAGCCCTCGACCGTATAGTTGCGTGCCACGCTGCCCACCGAGCTGAGCGTCAGGCGGTCGCCTGCGGCCAGCAGCAGCGGGATGCGCTCCCCGTCGTAGACCACGTTGTAGAGCGACGGCGAGGCGGGCGCCTCGCGCAGTTCGAAGCGATAATTGCCCTCCTTGTCGAGTTGCGCCGAGTCGATGATGCGCTCGGAGAGCGGCGTCACCTGCTCGAGGTAGATGCTGCGGGCTTCGTTGCCCACAATGCGGCCAGAGATGCGCACCTTCGACGACTGGCAGGCGCAGAGCGCCGACGCTGCGGCCACCGCCGCTAAGATAACCTTTCCGTTCATTTATTGTTTTGCGTCATTAACGAATTCCGCCGGACATTCCGATGCACGGACGGCACGGCCGCCCGAAAACGTCCGGATATTTGCACAAAGATATTCAATTCCGGGAAAAAACGACGAATTACTTCTGGAAATTGTGCCGCGACCCGTTGTTTTTCGAGTAATTGCGCGCATGCTGCTGATTGCGGTTCTTCTGCTGCCGCTGCTGCTGGCCGCCCTTCTGGGGACGTGCCGTAAAGTGCTGTTTATAGTCGCTTCGGAGATTGTTCAGTGCAACTTCGTCGATTTCGATATCCCCTCCGGACATCCGTTTGATGTCCTTTACAATCACCTCGTTGTTGGGATGCTCCTGGTTGTATTCGAAGCTCTTCGTACGCATGTACCGTGCCAGATTGTCGACCGTGCGGGCCACCGCCTGACGGTCCTGCACGCCGCCCAGACTCTGCAGCATCCGCTCGACGTATTTGCCGTAGTGCTTGTAGGCGATGCGGCTCTGGGTATAGGGCATCCGGTGGGGCGTGACGGTCAGCTCCTCGCGCGAAGGACGCGGATAGGGCGAATCCACATCGAGCTGAAAATCAGACATGATGAACAGATGGTCCCAGAGTTTGTGCGTAAAGTCGGCCGTATCGCGCAGCAGCGGATTCAGATTGCCCATCACGGCGATGACGGCCCGCGCCTGACGGTTGCGTTCGCGCCGGTCCTCGATGGTCAGCAGCGAATCTATCATTTCGTGGATGTGGCGGCCGTACTCGGGCAAAAAGAGTCTGCGCCGCATGTAGTTGTAATTCTTTTCCATACCGTAATTGTCGTCCATGCGCAGCCGCGTCCTGTTCCGTTTCGTCCCCTTCCTGCCACGGAAGGGCCCGCGCAATGGTCCCATTCAGAATGACTTCCCGCATTTGAGCATTTGACCGGGCGGAGTACCCAAAATTGTTTTTACACCGCGGAAAGCAATAACTTTGGGACAAAAATAACAAAAAAACACTAAAAACAAGAGATGGTAAAGGTTTTAATTTTGGACCATTCAAAAAGCGTGCGAAACATCCTGCGCGAGCGGCTCGAATACGAAGGTTTCTCGGCCGAGGCGGTCGACGACGAGGCCGCCGCATCGCGGCTCTGCGAACGGATTCCCTTCGACGTCATCCTTTCGGACACGGAGTGCCGGGTCCCCGATGCGGGCATCCCCTTCATCGCCCTTTCGGGCGAGGCCTCCATCGACTCGGCCGTCCGGGCCGTCCGCAGCGGCGCGCGCGACTTCGTGACCAAACCCATCGACATGAACCGGCTGCTGCAGTCCATCCGCCGCACGGTCGAGGAGCCGGCCGATGCACCCGCTGCGCGCGCAGCGGCGCCGCGTCCCGCCGCACGGGCCCGGCGCTCGCACGCAGCCCAGACCGAAATCATCGGGCAGTCGCCCCAAATCCGGCTGGTGCGCGAACTCATCGAAAAAGTGGCCCCCTGCGAGGCGCGCGTGCTGGTCACGGGCGAAAACGGCACGGGCAAGGAGCTCGTCGCCCGCTGGCTCCACGCCAAAAGTCCCCGGGCGGCGGCCCCCTTCGTCGAGGTGAACTGCGCAGCCATACCGTCGGAACTGATTGAGAGCGAGCTGTTCGGCCACGAACGGGGCGCCTTCACCTCGGCCGTCAAGCAGCGCAAGGGAAAGTTCGAACTTGCGAACGGCGGCACGCTCTTCATGGACGAAATCGGCGACATGTCGCTTGCCGCACAGGCCAAGGTGCTGCGGGCGCTGCAGGAGAACAAAATCTGCCGCATCGGCGGCGACAAGGACGTGGAGGTCGACGTGCGCGTCATCGCGGCGACAAACAAGGACCTGCGCGAGGAAATCCGCAAGGGGAACTTCCGCGAGGACCTCTACCACCGCATCGGGGTCATCGTCATCCGCGTCCCGGCGCTGCGCGAGCATCCGGACGACATCCCGGCGCTGGTCGACCACTTCATCCGGACCATCTGCGCCGAGCACGGCTCCGTCCCCAAGGAGGTCACCCCCGAGGCGATGCAGCTGCTGCAGGAGATGCCCTGGACGGGCAACATCCGCGAGCTGCACAACGTGGTCGAACGGCTGCTGATTCTCTCGGGCGACCGCATCACCCCGGCCGACGTCCACCTCTACTGCTGAACGGCGGCCGAACGCCGCCGACCAGCCCCGAAGATGCAACGCGGCGGGACACGGTTATGACTCCGTGTCCCGCCGCATGCGTTGCAGGCTGCCGCCCGGTGCGCTATGCGTCGAGCAGCGCAAGCAGCTCCTCCGGGCGGTCGATGATGCGCCAGGGGTTGCAGGCCTCCAGTTCGGCACGCTCGCGGAATCCCCACGTCACCCCCACCGAACGGAGGCCGGCTGCAGCCGCAGTCTGCATGTCGACGCCCGAATCGCCCACGTAGAGCACCCGCTCGCGGGCAACGCCCGTCGCCGCGAGAATCTCCTCGACCACCGCCGGGTCGGGCTTCAGCGGCACGTCGGGCCGCTGTCCGAAGACGGGCGAGAAGCACCCTTCGGGGAAGAACAGGCCGACGAGCTTCTCGGTTCCGGCCTGGAACTTGTTCGACGCGACGGCCATCCGCACGCCGCGGCGCGCCAGAGCGGCCACCACGTCGGGAATACCGTCGTAGGGTTTGGTATAGGTGTCGATGTGCTCCGTATAGTAACGGACGAAATCGGCGCGCACGAGCGCCACGTTCTCGGGCGTGCGCAGCACTTCTGGCAACGCACGCTCGACCAGACGCAGGATGCCGTTGCCCACAAAGTGGCAGTACTCCTCGTAGGAGTGCTGCGGAAGGCCCCGCACGGCCAGCACGGCATTGCAGCTGACGGCCAGGTCGCCGATGGTGTTGAGCAGCGTGCCGTCGAGGTCGAAAATCACCAGTTCGGTTTTCATTTCGCTTGTTTTATTTTCCACCCCACGGCCGCCACCAGAAGCGACATGCAGGGCGAGACGATGTTGAAGATGCAATAGGGAAGATAGGTGAAGGTCGCCACACCGAGCACCGTGGCCTGCGTCATGCCGCACGAGTTCCACGGCACGAGCACCGAGCAGACCGTCGCCGAATCCTCGACCGAACGGCTCAGCAGCCGCTCCTCGAGTCCCCGTTCGGCATAGAGGTCACGGAACAGACGCCCCGAAAGGATAATCGAGATGTACTGGTCGGCCGTGCAGAGGTTGAAGAAGAGTCCCGCGCCGACCGTCGAGGCGACCGCCGAGAAGGCGCGCCGCACCACCCGCAGGAAGACGGCGGTCAGCGAGCGCAGCATGCCGCTGCCCGTCATCACGCCGCCGAAGCACATGGCGCAGATAATCAGCCACACGGTATTGAGCATGCCGGCCATGCCGCGCGTGGCGACCAGGTCGTTGAGCTGCGCATTGCCCGTATCGACGGCCGTCGGGCCGAAACAGCTCATCAGCACCCCCTTGAAGCCCGACAGGAAATCGAGCGACTCGACTCCCGCCACCGAAGCCACCAGCCCGCGCTGAGCGAGCAGCATCGCCACACAGGCGAAGACCACCGAGGCGAAGAGCGTCACGATGGCGGGCAGCTTGCGCGCAATGAGGACACCCGTGGCCAGCGGCACCAGCAGCAGCCACGGCGTGATGCGGAACGTCGCCCGAAGCGTGTCGGCATAGAGCTCGGCATGGGTCGCCCCGTCGTGCGAGAGGTTGAGTCCCGCCACCGTGAAGACCGCGAGCGCCACGGCGAATGAGGGCATGGTCGTATAGAGCATGTAGCGGATGTGGGTGAAAATCGGCACCCCTACCGTCGACGAGGCGAGCACCGTGGTGTCGGAGAGCAGCGAGACCTTGTCGCCGAAGTAGGCGCCCGAGATGATGGCGCCGGCGACCCAGCCCTCGGGGAAGCCCATCGCCCGGCCGATGCCCATCAGCGCCACGCCGATGGTGGCGATGGTGGTCCACGAGCTGCCGGTCATGAGCGAGACGCCCGCGCAGATGAGGCACGAGGCGACCAGGAAGAACGACGGATGGAGGATTTCGAGTCCGTAGTAAATCATCGTGGGGACCACGCCGCTGACCATCCACGTACCGGCAATCGCGCCGATGAGCAGCAGGATGATGATGGCCGAGGCCGAGGTCCGGATGTTGTCGATGATGGCCTCCTCGAGCACGCTCCAGCGGCAGCGGTAGACGCCGATGGCAAGCATCACGCAGACCGACGTGGCCGAGAGCAGCGCAATCTGGCTGCCGCCGTTGATGGAGTCGCCGCCGAAACAGCGGATAACCACATAGAGCAGCACGGCGAGCACCGCCAGCGGCAGCGCCGAAAGCCAGGCGGAGGGAATTCTGGGGGTGGATTCGTTCATTTCGTTCGTTTTCTCTTTAACCTTTTAACCTTTGAAATCTAACCGGGCGCAAAAGTAGTAAAAAGTTCGCGAATCGCCACCCGGGAGCGGCCGTTCCCGGAGGGAAAAAGGCAGCGCCAGGGGACGGCCCGCGGCGTTTTTTTCGCCTGCGGCCTTCCGTTTTTCGTTTTTTTTGCTTAGTTTTGGAATATGAAACTCCGGACGCCGCCCGGCCGGCGCACCGGGAACGCCGCAAAAACGATGGTTGCCACACTTCGCAAAGTATACCGCTTTTACCGCGACGGATTCCGAGCCATGACGCTCGGACGCACGCTGTGGGCCATCATCCTCATCAAGCTCTTCATCATGTTCGCCATCCTGAAAATCTTCTTCTTTCCCGATTTCCTGGCCGGCAAGAGCCCCGAGGAGCGCAGCCGCCACGTACTGGAACAACTCACACCCGAAACCTGACACACACTGCACACCATGTCGGACATCCTGCAAACAGTCGATTGGTCACGCGCGCAGTTCGCGCTGACGGCCATCTACCACTGGCTCTTCGTCCCGCTCACGCTGGGACTCGGCATCATCATCGCCATCATGGAGAGCATCTACTACCGCACCGGCGACGACTTCTGGAAGCGGACGACCCGCTTCTGGATGCGCCTGTTCGGCGTCAACTTCGCCATCGGCGTGGCCACGGGACTCATTCTCGAGTTCGAGTTCGGCACCAACTGGTCGAACTACTCCCACTTCGTGGGCGACATCTTCGGCGCCCCGCTGGCCATCGAGGGCATCATGGCCTTCTTCCTCGAAAGCACCTTCATCGCCGTGATGTTCTTCGGCTGGGGGAAGGTCAGCCGCGGCTTCCACCTCACGGCCACGTGGCTCACGGCCGTCGGCGCCAACCTCTCGGCATGGTGGATTCTGGTGGCCAACTCGTGGATGCAGTACCCCTCGGGATGCACCTTCAACCCCGAGACCGTACGCAACGAGATGACCTCGTTCTGGGAGGTCGCCCTTTCGCCCGTGGCGGTCAACAAGTTCTCGCACACGGTCACCTCCTCCTTCACGCTGGCGGCCCTCTTCGTCGTGGGCGTGAGCGCCTGGTACCTGCTCCGGCGGCGCGAGCGGCGGATGGCAACGCAGAGCATCGCCGTCGCCTCGCTCTTCGGACTCGTCGCCTCGCTGGTGACGGCCTTCTCGGGCGACCGCTCGGGAGCCATCGTCGCACGGCTGCAGCCGATGAAGCTGGCCGCCATGGAGGCGCTCTACGACGGCTGCGAGGGTGCTCCGCTGACAGCCGTCGGCGTCCTGCGCCCCGAGGCGCAGCGCACGTCGGGCGAAGAGGCCTTCTACTTCAAGGTCGACATCCCGAAGATGCTCTCCATCATGAGCTTCCGCGATGCCGAGGCCTACGTGGCAGGCATCAACGACCTGCTGGAGGGCAACCCCGAGCAGGGCATCATGTCGGCCGACGAGAAAATCGCCCGCGGCCGGGAGGCCATCGCCGAACTGGCCCGCTACCGCGACGCCCGCGAGAGCGGCGACGCGGCGACCGTGGCCGAAATCACCCGCAAGTTCGACCCCTCGACCCCCGAAGGCCGGGAGTTCCTCGGCGAATACTTCGCCTACTTCGGCTACGGCTACCTGCAGTCTCCCGAGCAGCTCGTACCCAACGTGCCGCTGCTCTTCTATTCGTTCCGCGTGATGGTGGGCGCCGGCTGCCTCTTCATCCTGCTGCTGGCCCTTGTATGGTGGTACAACCGCCGCGACAAGCTGGCCGGCAAGCGCTGGCTGCTCCGCCTGTCCATCGCCGCCATACCGCTCGCCTACCTCGCCTCGCAGGCCGGATGGGTGGTCGCCGAGGTGGGACGCCAGCCCTGGGTCATCCAGGACCTGATGCCCGTCGGCATCGGCGTATCGAAGCTCCCGGGCGAGTCGGTGGCCACCACCTTCTTCCTCTTCCTGGCGCTCTTCACGGCGCTGCTCATTGCCGAGCTGAGCATCCTCTTCCGCCAAATCAGAAGGGGCCCCGGCGACGAATGACCCCGCACGGCACGGGGCGCCCCCGGCGGGTGCCCCGACGCCACAAACCGATGATTCCTCAACCCACGACAACGACAACACAATGGATACGCTGACCTTTCTGCAACACTACTGGTGGTTCATCATCTCCCTGCTGGGAGCCCTGCTCGTCTTCCTGCTCTTCGTACAGGGGGGCCAGGCGCTGCTCTACCGGCTCGGGCGCACCGAAGAGGAGCGCACGCTGCTGGTCAACGCCCTCGGCCGCAAATGGGAGTTCACCTTCACGACGCTCGTCACCTTCGGCGGCGCCTTCTTCGCCTCTTTCCCGCTCTTCTACTCCACGTCGTTCGGCGGAGCGACCTATGTCTGGATGGCCATCCTGCTCGTCTTCGTCATCCAGGCCGTAGCCTACGAGTACCGCCGCAAGCCGGGCAACGTCTTCGGCGAGCGGACCTTCGAGGCGTTCCTGGTCATCAACGGCATCGCAGGCCCCTTCCTGCTCGGGGCGGCCGTCGGCACCCTCTTCACCGGTGCCGACTTCACGGTCGACCGCTTCAACATGGCCAATGCGGGCGGCGACACCATCATCTCGCAGTGGGCCTCACCCTGGCACGGGCTCGAAGCGCTGGGCGACCACCGCAACATCCTGCTGGGGCTGGCCGTCGTCTTCCTTGCCGGCACGCTCGCCTGCCAGTACCTGCTCAACGCGGTCGACGACCGCACCCTCAACGAACGAGTGCGGAAAACCATGCGCCCGCTCGCGCTCATCTTCCTCGCCGCGTTCCTCTCGTTCCTCGGGTCGCTGCTCGTCTCGCCGGGCTGGAGCTACGATGCCTCAGGCGTCATCACGGCCGAGCCCTTCAAGTACCTGCACAACCTCGTGCAGATGCCGCTGGTGACGGTGCTGCTGCTCGCAGGCGTGGTGCTCGTGCTGACGAGCATCCTGCTCGGCTGGCGCGGTTCGCGCAAAGCCATCTGGCCGGGCGGAAGCGGCACGGTGCTCACCGTACTGGCACTGCTGCTCTGCGCCGGATGGAACAACACGGTCTACTACCCCTCGCTGGCCGACATGCAGTCGTCGCTGACCATCGCCAACTCGTCGTCGAGCGAATTCACGCTCCGTGTGATGGCCTACGTCTCGCTCTTCATCCCCTTCGTGGCGGCCTACATCTGGTATGCGTGGCGCGCCCTGAACCGGCGCCCCGTCACGCGCGAGGAGCTGCGCGACGAGGAACATACCTATTAATCAATAACGAGGCCCGTTTGAGGCCCGTTTCACATCGGCAGAGAGGCGGCTCCATTGGGGGCCGCCTCTCTCCGTTGCCGGGCCCGGCAACGCTCCCGTCCGACCGCGCCGGGCACCACTCCGCTCCGTCCCGCCCGGACACACCTCCTCCACCCACGCGACATCGGGACGCGCCGGCAACACGGCAGGGCCGCGGCCCGAAACCCTCACCCACGAACCATGCGATGCGCAAACATTTTCGCACGCCCTCCCGGGATGATTTTCAATCCGAAGCAGGCCCGCCGGGCGCAATGCGGGTCTCGGCTCCCGGGGGCCGAAGCCCTTTCCCCAAAAAAACAGCCCCCGCACGCTTATCTTTTTCTACTATTCTGAAAAAATTTACAAAATATTGCGATATTTGTCTCCGCCTTACGAGGCAGTATACCAATTAACCCCCAATTAACATTCAAAATTCTTATGAAGAAAACCCTGCTCTACCTCTTCGCAGCCCTTGTTTCCGTCACGGGAACAGTAAGTTGCGGCGATGACTCCAACACGACAAATCCTCCCGCTCCCCAGCCGAAGGACTTCGCGTTCCAGACGAATGAACTTACCCAGGGTTCGTTCGGAGTCCAGATTGCACCGGAAGACAAGACCCAGACCTACTACTTCAACCTGATTACCAAGGAGGAGTACACCCAATACACCAGCGGAGAAGAGCTCCAGCTGGCCGACTTCAACCGCATCACGGAGCTGGCCTCCAGCCTGGGTGTCTCGCTCGAGCAGTTCCTCATGGAGGCTCTGCTCAAGGGCGACCAGGAGATGACCTATCTGGCTCTGACGCCCGCCACGCCCTATGTGTTTTACAGCTACGGGCTCTCGGCCGAAGGCCAGGCGCTGACCGACGTAAACATCTATGAGTTCACGACGCCCGCCGTCGAGCACATGGACGTTACGTTCGACATCACCGCCACGGACATCACCGCCACCACCTTCACGCTCAACATCGACCCCAGCGACGACACCTGCTTCTACTTCTACGACGTCATGACGCCCGACGTCTATGAGGAGTACTGCGGCAGCGACCCGGCCAACATCCCGGCATTCGTCAAGAGCTACCTCGAAGCAGCCAAGGAGGCGAACCCCGACTACACGATGCCTCAGTTCGTCAGCGCAATCACCGTCCGCGGCAACTGCACCGACAGCGAGAACTACTTCAACCTGCTGCCCGAGTGCACGTACTATGCATTCGCCGTCGGCGTAGCAAACGACGGAACGCTCTACACCGACGTTACGATGACCACCGTCACCACGTCGGAAACGCCCCGAAACGAATATTCGATTGATTACCAGACCATCGAAGACGTATCCTACCAGGCATCCATCTCGGCTACGCAGAGCGAGCCGTTCGCCGTTCTGTTCGAGCGCAAGACCTACTTCTCCGACAGCGATACGGACGCCGACATCATCAACGCCCTCTACGAGGCCAACGGCGGAAACCTGGCAAGCTTCATCGAGGTGGACGATGCTACGGTGAAGTTCACCCGTCTGATTCCCGACGAGGACTACTACCTCTTCATCTTCGCCTGCAACAACGACGGCACGCCGAAACTCGACGAAGGCAAAATCAACCTGAAGAAGGTGGCCATCCACACCGCGAAAGCACGCATGTCGAATGCCGTCTACACGCTCTCGACCTCCAAGGTAGAAAAGACCTCGGCTACGCTGAAGGTATACGCCGACCAGGAGTTCCAGGATGAGACTTACATGTTCAACTACATGACCAAGGACTACTACAACGGCATAAAGACCCAGGTTGACTACGGTATTCTGGATTCGATGGACGAGGCGCTGCAGGATGAGATGAATACGTTCCTTGAGGAACAGCTTGAAAATTGGAACGCTTCGCACACGGACGCCCAGATGGATATGAAGGAGTTCCTCTCCCGTGCGCTTCTGGACGGCGCAGGCGAACTGGCCTATTACGACATCACGGACCTCGAACCCGGCACGGAATACGTTGTCTACCTCTTTGGCATGAAGGCTGACGGCACCTATACCACGCAGCTCTTCACGACGGAATTTACGACCGTTGCAGACGGAACTTCGCTCGCCGAGCTCGAAATCCTCACGATGGCTCTCGACGATACGGAAAACGGCACGACGACCTACAATTTCTGGTGCTATCCCGGTCCCGCCGGCAGTTACGACAAGTTCTACCGCAAGGGATTCACCGAGACGGACGAATGGGCAGGCAAGAGCGCGTCGGAAATCACCGAGCTGCTGCTCCAAGAGCCGGGTCAGAAATGGAGCAACAGCTATGCCCTCGTTTCGACTTGGGGAAAGCCGCTGTTCTTCTATGCCATCTGCGTCGACAAGAACAACATGCCGACCTCCGTCTACAAGGTAGCACACACCACGCCCGAAGGCGGTGAGGGCATTACCGGCAACTCATACAAGGAAATTGACATCGAGATTACGACGCTCAGCGACGACGCATCGAGCCTGTCGCTCAACGCCGAGGCTCCCGGCCTGACCGGTTCCATCGCCAAGGCTGCCCGCCCCGCATCGGCTCCGGCCAAGCAGGTTGACGCCGCCAATCTGGAGCACCTGCTGCTCCGCAACATCGCGGTCAACCGATAAACCGTACTGAACAGATTCGCAAACAATGAAACGAATACTTTTCTTTCTGATGGCTTTCGCCGTCGCAGCCGGAATGACCGGCTGCGGCGACGACAAGTCGACCGACCCCACTCCGGGTCCCGGCCCGACGCCCGACCCTGACCCCGAACCTACGCCCGAAGAGACCTACTCCATCGGCGACTACTACGAGAAGGGGTTCGTCAAGGGTATCGTCATCCGCGTCGATGAGACGGGCCAGCACGGCTACATCCTCGCACTGGACGAAACCACCGCCGTATGGTCCTACCTCGACGAGAACGTGATGGACGGATTCCCCAGTGAAAACGGCATGACGAACTGCAAGCGCATCTACGCCAGAAGCGGCTGGCAGGAGAACTACCCCGGATTCCGCTGGGCCTACGACATGAACGTGATGGGGCTCGAGAACTGGTACGTCCCCTCGCACTTCGAGTACAACTACATCTATGAGGCCTACACGGGCCGGAGCGAGGGAGGAGGCAGTGTGCAGCAAGCGGCCGATGCTCCGACCGATGTGGAGGAGCACAAGGCCTGGTTCAACGCCTTCATCACCGCCAAGGGCGGCACCCCGCTGTCTGACGCCCTCTACTGGACGTCGGCAGAGCTGGGTCCCTCCATCTCCTATGTATATGACCTGGCAATAGGCGATTTCCACCTTGACCCGCAGGCCGATATCAAAAAGACGCTTTCATATCGCTTCCGGGCCATCAGCAAATTCTGACACACACGATGAAAAAAATACTTTTCTGCGCGGCGCTCGCGCTCTTCGCAGCCGCATGTTCCGATTCGGAGGATACGACCGGAGGCGGGACGCAGACCTCCGGGCTCAAGGCTCCGGAGGTCACCTTCGAGAACATCACCTCGGTCTCCTTCTCGGCTACATGGCCGGCAGTGAAGGGTGCGGATGAATATCGGTACGAAGTCACGCTCACGGGCGACGAGGGCAACACGGCCATCGCAGCCACGAACACCACCGAGACGTCGTTCGAGCTCAACACGCTCGTTCCCGGCGCAACCTACGAGGTACGCGTAGCGGCACGTGCCGACGGGGTCACCTCGAAGAACTGGTTCTACAGCGAGGTAACCACCAGCGGCACGGGTGCCATGACGTTCACCATCACTCCCTACGAGAAGTACAGCGAGGACGGATACGTCTATCCCTATGCCCACACCGTTCCGTCGGACAATGACCTGTACTACTGGGTAGGTGCCATCCCGAGCGACCAGACCGAGGATGCCGCCGACTGGATTGCACAGGACATCGAATACTACACCTCGCTGGGACTGCAGTGGGACGACCTGCTGGAAACCGGACTCATCTGCCAGGGCGAAAGCGACAGCGAACTCTTCAAATTCGTCGACTATGGAGACTTCGTCTTCATGGCAGCCGCAATCGGCAAGACCCTCTCGGGCATCGAAGTACTCTCGGAGCCCTCGTTGAGCCATCCGTTCTGGACTGAAGCTCCCGACCAGGCCATCCGCCATGCCGCCGAATACGACGACTTCCTGGGTGATTGGGTGCTCACGACCGCCGGCACGATGACTTCGACACCGAGCGGTACGGTCAGCGAGACCGCGGGCAGCATCTTCCCCGTGAACATCAAAGCAACCTCCGACCGCAACGGTTTCGAACTGACGGGCTGGGGCGGAGACAAGAACCGTTTTGCCTCGCACCCCCTCCGCTTGGACTATATGGCCGAGAGTGACGGCTACAACCGTTTCTCCATCTCTTTCCCGCAGCAAATCACCGAAGAGAACGGCACAACATGGGAATATGTATCGTGGTTCATATTCTATGGCACGGTAGATGGTGAGGAAGCGATTCAGTACACACCCTACGACTCGGAAATGGCCCAGAGCGTTCCGGCCTGGGCTCTGGGATTCAAGGGTTACGTAGCCAACCTGAACCAGACGGTCATCAAAATCTTCGGCGAAGAGTACACCGACCCCAATACGATGGGCGAAGGTGCCTACATGAAAGGTATCTGGCCGCTGGGCTCCACAGCCGACGGAGAGTACGTCATGCTGAACGACGCCAACGAAGAGCCGACGGCTTGCTATTATCTGGTGCGGAAGGATGTGGCCGAAGGTCTGGTGCTCGAGCTGCCCGACACGTCGAACGCCGCGGCTGCGGCAAAGCATGCGACTCCCGCTTCCGTCCGGTACACGAGCGCACAGCAGAGCTACACCCGCGTAATGCGTTAATAACCGAACCGGGAGACGTCTGCGGGCGGAAACCGGGTCCGTTTACGGGAGCGCGATTGCCGATGCAATCGCGCTCCCTTTTTGCGTCCGGTACCCGGCTCCAAACCCCGGACAAGGACATGGGTGCGGCCGCGGCTCCCGAATACAAGTGACCTGAGCGCAGGTGCGTCTCCGGACACGGACACGGGTGGCGAGTACGAGAGCTGGAGCAAATGCAGATGCAATGCAGCCCTGGGAAAAACCGCCCGGCGCCCCTCTGAAGCCCGGTGCCTCAACGAAAAACAGCAGGCCGGACGCTCGCATGAGCGTCCGGCCTGCTTATGGAAACCGAGGCGGAGACAGAGGGTGTCCGTCCCGCACTACTCCTCCTTGCGGCCGAAGGGATACTGATGGTCGTGCACATCGTCGAACCGCATACCCTTCTCGTAGGTCTTCATGGCGCGGCGCGACATACCCATCGACGAGAAACCGCCGTCGTGGTAGAGGTTCTGCATCGTCACCTTGCGCGTGAGGTCCGAGAAGAGCGTCAGCACGTAGTCGGCACAATCCTCGGCCGTGGCATTGCCCAGCGGCGACATGCTCTCGGCGAACGACATCAGGTCGCCCAGACCCAGCACGCCGCTGCCGGCCGTGGTCTGCGTGGGCGACTGCGACACGGTGTTGATGCGCACATGCTTCTCACGGCCGTAGATGTAGCCGAAACTGCGGGCGATGGACTCGAGCAGCGCCTTGGCATCGGCCATGTCGTTGTAGCCGTAGAGCGTCCGCTGCGCGGCGATGTAGGAGAGGGCCACAATCGAACCCCATTCGTTGATGGCGTCCTTCTTGCGGGCTACCTGGATGGCCTTGTGGAACGAGATGGCCGAGATGTCGAGCGTCTTGGCCAGATAATCGTAGTCCAGGTCGTCGTACGTACGGCCCTTGCGGACGTTGGGCGACATGCCGATGGAGTGGAGCATGAAGTCGAACTTGCCGCCAAAGTGCTCCATGGTCTTGTCGATGAGATTCTCCAGGTCGGTAACGCTCGTCGCGTCGGCGGGAATCACAATCGTATTGCATTTTTCGGCCAGCTTGCCGATGGTACCCATGCGAATCGATACGGCAGTATTCGTAAGAACGATTTCGGCGCCCTCCTCGACGGCGCGTTCCGCCACTTTCCAAGCAATCGACTGCTCGTTGAGCGCGCCGAAAATCAAGCCTTTCTTACCTTTGAGTAATTGATATGCCATTGTTGTTTCGGTTTAAAATTCGGGGCAAAGGTAACAAAATTTCCAAACTCTCCCAAAATGAAGCGTTTTCGCCCGCAAACCGCAAAAAAAGCATTCGTCCGCAGCGCCCCGGGCATGGGCTGCGGCCCCGGAACGGACAGCAGAGCAGAGCGGGAATGCGGGACAGAGCGGGGCCGCGCTGCTCGGTGCCGCGTCGGGCGTCGGGCGTCGGGCATGGGACCGGAGCCGCGTCGGGCCGGAGCCGCGTCGGGCGATTGGACGGCCGGATGCGACCCGGGAGCGGCAGAACTCAGGCATGTCGGGCGGGAATGGCCAGAGTCGGAGCTGCGTCGAGCGTCGGGCATCGGGCGTCGGGCGTCGGGCGTCGGGCATGGGACCGGAGC
>UQNV01000037.1 GCA_900542505.1 uncultured Alistipes sp. | reverse complement strand
GAGATCCTGAGATGTCTCGTGGGCTCGGAGATGTGTATAAGAGACAGGTCCGGGAACGGCCTTCAGACTCGGGAGAGTGGGTGAAATTGCGTCGGAGGTGTTCGTTGTCTCCTCATTTTGACCGCTGTCTTCGCCTGCCGATGCGAAAACGGCGGGAAAATATTATCTTTAGAGAAGACAGGAGGCGGCTCGGCAGAGTCAAATTGTGAAAACTCGGTTTTCATTTGTCTCTGCGCTCGCCTTTCACTATCTTTAGAGAAGACAGGAGGCGGCTCGGCAAAAAAATCAAACGAGTTTGTTTTTTCTGCCCTCGCCTTTCACTATCTTTGTCCCGTTATGATGGAGAAACTCAGAACCCGGTACCGGTCGCTGGGGCCCGACGGCGTCGTGGCCTTCTGGCTCGGCCTGTGGTGGTTGCTCAACCTCGTGCAGGCCGGTTGCACGGAGCTCGCCAACGATGAGGCCTATTACCACATGTTTGCCGAGAGGCTTTCGTGGGGCTATTTCGACCATCCGCCGATGACGGCGCTGCTGGTCTGGCTGGGCGAGCGGCTCTTCGGAGTCACCGAGTTGGGCGTGCGCTTCTTCTTCACACTGCTGCAGCCGCTCTATCTGTTTCTCTTCTGGCGGCTCATCCGCCCCGAAGCCCCTTCGCGGCGCGATGCGACGCTCTACGTCATGCTCTCGGCCGCCACGCTCATGCTGCAGCTCTACGGCTTCATCGCCGTACCCGACGGCCCGCTGATGTTCACCACGGCGCTCTACCTCCTCTTCTTCAAACGGTTCAACGAGGGGTCGCGCGGCGCATGGCTCTGGCTGGGCGTCGCCATGGCGGCCATGGCCTACAGCAAGTATCACGGGGCGCTGGTCGTCCTTTTCTCGCTGGCCGTCTGCCCGCGGATGCTCCTGCGCCCGCGCTTCTATCTGGGCTGCATGGTCGCCCTGCTGCTCTTCGTGCCGCACCTCCTCTGGCAGTATGACAACGACTGGGCCTCGTTTGCCTACCACCTCTCGGGCCGCAACCGGGCCTTCCGACTCAGCTATGTGGTCGAGTATCTGCTCAACATACTGGTGGTCTTCAACCCGCTGTTCGTCCCCCTCTACATCAAGTCGTGGCGTGCGGTGAAGCCCTCCGACGCCGTCGGCCGGGCATTGCGCTGGATGCCGCCGATGTTCATCGGCTTCTTCCTGCTCACCACCCTGCGGGGCTATGTCCAGCCGCAGTGGGTCATTGCCGCGACGTTCGGTATCCTCTACGTGACCTTCCTCTATGCCCGGCGCCATCCCCGTACGCGCCGCTACCTGATGCGTACCGGAGCGGTGACGCTGGCGCTGATAGCTCTCGTACGGCTCGAGATGCTCTTCAATCCGCTGGGGCTCCGCTTCGAGGTCTTCGACAATGGCGAAAGCTACGGCCGCATCGCCGAACTGGCCGACGGCCGTCCGGTCATCTTCCGCGGCAGCTATGCCCGTGCGGCCAAATACGGCTTCTATACCGGCGGCGAGGCCTACGGTCAGCCCAACGTCTACTACCGCACCTCGCAATGGGCGCTGCGCAACGACGACGACCGCTTCGACGGGCGCAGCGTGCTGGTGGAGTGCCCCGCCTCGCTGGTCGGCAGCGACTCCGTTTTCCGCAGCGTGGCGTTGCCCAACGGCTCGCGCTTCAACTACTATGTCGAGGAGGAGTTCCATCCCGTGCGCCGGGTCGATATCGCAACCGAGGGCATTCCCGAGCGGGCGCTTCCGGGCGATACGCTCCGTCTTGCGCTCTGCCTGCACAACCCCTACGGGCGTGCGGTCGACATCGACGGCGATTTGACGCGTCTGGTGGTGGCCCTTCGCGAGGGACGCAATGCGATGGAGTATGCCACGCCGCTTCGTCTGCGGCTCGAGGCGGGCGGTGAGGCCCGTGTACGTTACGATTTCGTGCTGCCCGATTCGCTGGCCGGCCGCCGCTTCGACGTCGGTTTCTCGCTGCGCCGCGGCGAGCAGGCCTATTGGTTCAACGGCAAAAGCCACCGGATGGAGGTCGGTGCCCTATGATTGAGCAGTTCATCAAGTTCTGTGTCGTCGGCGGTTCGGGTGTCTTCGTCGATTTCGGCATCACCTATGCCTGCAAGGAGTGGCTGCGGCTGAACAAGTATCTGGCCAACTCGATGGGATTCATCTGTGCCACCACCTCGAACTACATGCTCAACCGCCTCTGGACCTTCCACAACGAAAATCCCGACATCGCAACCCAGTATCTGCGTTTTCTGGGAATTGCGGCTGTCGGGCTTCTGGTGAACAATCTGACGATTTATCTGCTCAACGGTCGGTTCCGGTTCAATTTCTATCTGGCCAAACTCTTCGCCGTCGGAGTGGTCACCTTCTGGAACTTCTTCATGAACTATTACTTCAACTTCTGAGAGGGTCGGGGCCGGAGCGGCTAACGTCGCACCTCGCGGCCCCGGATGCGGCGGAAGGGGAGTCCCAGCACGCCGAAGAAGGCTTCGCGGAAGATGCCTCCGCTCATCTTCGAGGCGCCCTCGCGGCGCTCGGTGAAGATGATGGGCACCTCGCACAGCCTCATGCCCAGTTTCCAGGCCGTATATTTCATCTCAATCTGAAATCCGTATCCCTTCATGCGGACGGCGCCCAGGTCGATGTGCTCCAGCGCCCGGCGCGAGTAGCAGACAAATCCCGCCGTAGCGTCGTTGAGCGGAAGTCCGGTGACCAGACGCACGTACTTCGAGGCGAAGTACGACATCAGCAGGCGCGACATCGGCCAGTTGACGACGTTGACCCCCTGGACATAGCGCGAACCCACCACCACGTCGGCCCCCTCGGCCGCGGCGCGGTAGAGACGCACGAGGTCGTCGGGATTGTGTGAAAAGTCGCAGTCCATCTCGCAGATGTAGTCGTATCCCTGCGCAAGTCCCCATTCGAATCCGGTCAGGTAGGCCGTCCCAAGCCCCAGTTTGCCGCTCCGCTCGAGCAGGTGGAGCCGTCCCTGGAACTCGGTCTGGCGGCTTCGGACGATGGCGGCCGTGCCGTCGGGCGAGCCGTCGTCGATGACCAGCAGGTCGAAAGGCTCGCCGAGCGAAAAGACCTTGTCTATCATGGCGGAGATGTTCTCCTTCTCGTTGTAGGTCGGGATGATAACCAGTTTGCGCATGTGTCGTTCGAAGTTAAATGCCTCTTGTCTGAAAAAATCGATAAAGCAAAGATAGCATTTTTTTGCAGAAATGAACGCTGCGGAGCCATTTTCTCCATTTTTGCGGCGGGATTGGCGCTTGCGGAGGTCGGTGCAGGGGGCCGCCGGCGGGGAGCTCAGCGCCTGGCCGTGCGGAGTTTCGATGCCTCTCTCAGGCGCAGGATGTCGGCCCGCTGCTCCGCCGTGGTGCGGCGCGATTCGAGGATTTTCTGCAGGCTCCGGCCGTAGGTCCACTCCGGCAGCGGGCATCCCTCGCCGAGCCAGGCTCCGGTCCGGTCGGGGTCGGCTGCGTAACAGACCGAGACGGCCCAGGCAACCGCCATGCGGGCGTAGTATCCTTCGTGGCGGACGGAGCCCAGATGCCCGAGCAGCGCGTCGAGGTGCTCCACGTCGGTGAAGTTGTTGAGCCCCGTGACGGCCGCGAAGCGGACCTCGTACTCGCCTTCGGCGCGGAACAGCGGGTCGATGAAGCGCCATACGGGTTCGCGCTCGGCGGGGCGGAGCCGCCGGCAGAAACTGTCGCAGAGGCTCCAGTTGTCGATTTTGGGCAGATGTGCCGCCGTGAGGCGCAGAAACTCCTCCGGGCTGCACGGAGCGTAGCCGATGACCATCCCCTGCAGCATCCGCTCCTCGAAATAGAGGTCGTTGGCCTCGCGCAGATAGCCCTGCCAGTCGCCGCGGACGATTTCGCGGGCCAGGCGGCGCAGCGCCGGCAGCCGCACGCCGATGATGTGCTCGACGCCGGGCAGCAGCGAGGCGCTGAAGTCGCGGTAGGCCGGTTCGCCCAGCGCCAGGAGTCGTTCGCGGATGTTCATCGCTTTTTGCCGAATTTGGGGGTGATGCCGATGAAGAACGAGCAGTTGAGCCGCGGCATGGGGCGCCCCATCACCGTCTCGTATTCCTCGTTGAAGAGGTTGTTGATGCACCCCTTGAGCGTGAAGTCGGCCCAGCGGCACGAGAGCAGCTTTTCGAGCGCGATGTCGCTCATGAAGTAGGGCGGGACGTAGCCC
This sequence comes from uncultured Alistipes sp., assembly GCA_900542505.1. Lineage (GTDB taxonomy): Bacteria > Bacteroidota > Bacteroidia > Bacteroidales > Rikenellaceae > Alistipes > Alistipes stercorigallinarum. Next base: position 18,746 of record UQNV01000037.1, on the reverse strand, counting down.
AGATGGTCGCGGTCGTTGCTCGACATGGTGTAGCGGGCGCTGTACCAGCACCATTTGTAGCTCAGCTCCCAGCTGCGCCAGCGCAGTTTGGCGGTGAAGGCCGCCGAGTGTTCGGGAATGTAGACCAGCTGCTTGCCCACCGATTCGTCGGCCGGGCTGAAGGGGTCGCCCCGGTTGATGGAGCGCGTCCAGGCGTAGTTGCCGTCGATGAGCACACTCCACCGTCGACCCAGGTCGGCCCGGGCGTCGAACTTCAGCTCCGTGCCGTAGCTGTGGACCCGCTTGACGTTCACGGGGGTGTAGATGCCCGATTTGGCGCCGTCGCTCAGCCAGAGAATCCAGTCGTCGATTTCCGAATCGAAGAAGGTGAGCGAAGCCTTCAGCGAGCGGCGCTCGCCGCCGAGCGAGAACTCGCCGCCGGCATCGAAGGTCCAGCCCTGCTCGGGCCTCAGGTCGGGGTTGCCGCCCGGCTGGAAGTAGAGGTCGTTGAGCGTGGGGTAGCGGTAGTTGCGGGCTGCCGAGGCCTTCAGCACGACGTTGCCCCGCTTCGAGGCGAGCCAGTCGACGAAGAGCGCCGGGATGAGCGGCGTCGTGCGGTCGCCGTAGAGCTCCTCGCGCAGGTTCAACGCCACGCCCAGCCGCGGCACGGGACGCCACTTGACGGCGGCGAAGCCCGACAGCTCGAAGCGCGAGCGGTCGTCGAGCTGGCGGACATACTCGCCCGTCGAGTTGTCGATGAGCGAGAAGTCGCCGCTGTTGACCATGTGCTGCGAGGCGGTGACGTCGAGCGTGAAGAGCCACTTGCTGCCCAGCGCATATTCGGCCCCGGCACGGGCGAAGAGCGAGTGCACGTAGCTGCGCGAGTCGGTCATCGTGAGGAAATTGCCTTGGCCTTCGGGGTCCTGCAGCCGCTGGTAGCGCAGGTCTGTGTAGGTGTAGCCCGCCCGCGCATCGAGCTTCAGCCCGTTTGCGAGCCGTTCCCAGCTGACGGTGGCACGCAGCGTCCGCTCGTCCTGCAGGTCCTTTTTCGACTTCTCGTCGTTGCGGTCCGAGCTGAGCAGCGGCAGCCCCCGGTGCGAATCCAGATACCATGCCGCCACCGAGAGGCGGCTGCCGTCGCCGAAGGTGTGGTAGAGCTCCTGCAGCAGGTGGATGTCGCGGAATGCCCCGTTGCGGTTGCGGCGGAGCGGATAGCTGGTGCCGATGATGTTGCCGTCGGCGTCGGTCTCGAACTCCTTGGAGTGGTAGTTGCGGTAGCGGAAGTCGTTCTCGGAGGTGCTGCACAGCACGCGTGTCGAGGCACTCCAGCTGCGCCCCCTGTAGCTCAGCTGGAGAAACTCGTCGAAGGTGGTGAAGGAGCCGATGCCCTGGATGTAGCGCATGTGGAACCCCTCGTCGTCGACCGGACGCGTGGCCAGTGCGACGGCGCCGCCCAGTCCGCCGCCGGTGATGCCCACCGAGCTGGCCCCGTGGTAGAGCGAGGCGTCGTCGATGAAGTAGGCGGGGATGAGCGAGAAGTCGACCTGGCCGAAGAGCGGCGAATTGATTTTCATGCCGTTCCAGGTCACCTGCGTGTGCGAGGGCGAGGTGCCCCGGAACGAGGCGGTGGCCAGCGTCGCACGGCCGTACGATTTGATGAAGATGGTCGAGCCCGAGGTCAGTGCGTCGGCCAGCGACGAGGAGATGTTGTCGCGCAGCACGATGCTGTCGAGCTTCGTGCGCTGGACACCGATTTCCTTCATCGGGCGCGTGCCGGTGATTTCGACCCGTTCGATGTCGCGCACGCAGAGCGAATCCTCCGGCGCGTCGGCCAGTGCGGCGTGCGGAAGGAGGCACAGTAGTGCAGCCAGAGGGCGGAGACGGCGGAACATCGTGGTCGGAAGCGTGTTATTCGGTGACGTTTCGGTAGCAGGCCACGCCGCAGACATCGGTCGACACTTCGCCGATGAGGGGCGCCGAGGCGTTCACGCCGCTCTGGACCTTCACGAAGTCGATGGACTGCAGGTTGGCGGGCGAGCCGTCGGCCGTCACGGCGTTGGCGATGCTCAGCGTGTTGTAGCCGTTGATGAGGTCCTGCGACGAGTAGTTGTCGGCATAGCCCCACGCAAAGGGGGTCGTTGTCCACGACATGGTGCCGTCGACCTCCTTTTCATCTAGGTTCTCGGGCAGCCGCACGCCGGTGAAGCTCAGCTCGTCGGCCTCGACCCAGGCCGGATAGTAGCTCTCCTGCGTATGTTCGCCGATGCGGGCGATTTCGCCCGTTTCCCCATTTCTGTCGCGCCAGGCGACGGGCTGGTTCGCCCCCGAGGGACGGGTGTAGGTGATGGCGTAGTCGTGGGTGCTGCGGTCGTACTCGCTGCCGCGCAGCTCGTACCACGTGTCGTCCGGAAGTCCGTTGCCGTTTTCGTCCTGCATGACGTAGACCACGCCCGGCTCCGACGAGTTGTTGAACGAGTTGCCGCGGATGAGGAGTTCGCCGCCGCCGTTCTCGGGAACGGGCGACGAGAAGCCGACGACCAGATAGCCGCCCCAGCCGCCGAGCGAGACATAGAGGCGGCTGGCGAAGCGCTGGGCCACGTAGGCGCAGGCGGCCTCGGGGGTGGTGACGTTGTTGTAGCCGCTCAGCGGCTCGTTGATGAACTGCCCGGGTGCGGGCGTGTATTCGAAGATGGTGGCTGCCTGTTCGATGATGCGTTTGGTGGTGGTCGTTTCGCCGGAGTTGCATCCGGCGAGCAGCGCTGCGGCGCATGCGCCGGCAAGGGAGAGTGTGCGGATATGTTTCATCTTTTTGCGGATTTACTGATTTTGTTCGGGTTGCCAGAAACAGAAACTGCCGGGGGTGATGCCCACGCGGAGCGTGTCGAGCGCCTCGCCGCGGGGCGAGAAGCGGTAGACGACGCCGTGCTGCACGTAGTCGATGGCGTCGGCCACGTAGACCTCCGAATTGCGGGGGTCGACCCCCAGACCGTAGTAGGTGGTTTCGGAGTAGGGCAGGAAGGGGGTTGTGGGGAGCGCCTCGGCCGTTACGGGCATGCGCCAGACGTCGCGGTTGAGGAAGTAGAGCGTGTCGCGCCGTCCGTTGAGGACCAGCTCCGAGGGATGGTCTCCCGCCGGGAAGAGGAAGCTCCGCTCGATGGTGCGCGTTGCTGCGTCGATGCGGTAGAGTACGGCCGGGATGCCGTCGGTGCGCCCCTCGGTGACGGTCCAGATTTTGCCGTGGCGGTCGCAGACGAGCGAGGTGGGTTGCGGCCCCACCTCGATGGAGTCGACGAGCTGCTCCCGGCGGGTGTCGACCACCAGCAACTTGTCGTCGTACGACCAGCAGTTGACGAAGAGCTCGTCGCCCCACTGGGCCATCTGCTCGGTCGACTTGTGGCCGTTCATGGCGATGCGGCCCCGGATGCGGTTCGAGCGTGTGTCCACGACCGTGATGCGCGGGTCGTAGAGGTCGGTGACGTAGGCCGTCGTATCGTTGGGAAAGTGGATGTAGCGGGGCGATACGACCCCTTCGATGAGCCCCGTGACGGAGCAGCTTGCCGGGTCGATGATATAGACCACGCCCGAATTGTTGACCACCACGTAGCCCCGCCCCCGGTGGAGCGCCATCGACTGCGCCACGTCGCCCAGCCGCATGCCGTTGGCGCGCGAGAAGACCTCGTTCTCGACCGTCCGTTCCGACGGCTGGTAGAACGAGAGCGAGGCGTTGTCGCTGCCGAAGTTGCCTTCGCAGGTGATGAATACGCCTCCCTGCGAAAAGCCGAAGGGCTCTTCGTCGAGCGGGCCGAACTCCATGCAGGCGGCCATCGTGGCGGCGCATGCGGCCAGAAGCATTGTATGCGGCGTTCGTTTCATCCTCGTGCGTTTGGGCGGAGTGCGGGATGACCGGCGTTGGAAGGCAGATGCGCGGACGACGTCGGGCCCCATTCTCCGCAGGGCTTTTACGGTGGAGTGCAAGGCAGGTCTTCTGACTCGCCGCCGTTCCGATGCCTTCCCGCCCGCGGAGGGCAGTGGCCAGTGGAGTATCGGAGCGTTGGTTGCGGCTCACAGCAGCGGGAACTGTTGCCGAATCGCACGGCATTCCCTTTTCATCCGCACGCACCGAAGGTGCGCCATGCGGAACCGTTGCGCGACAAAAATACGTTTTTTTCGGCAGAATGTCGCCTGCGAATCGGCCAAAAAAACTATCTTTGTAGAAAATAATGGCTATGTCTTTGGAAATTCGACGGATGAGCCGGGTTGCACCCGACCTCGGGGAGGCTTTCGGACGGCTGCTGCCGCAGCTTGCGCCGGGGCTTGCCGCGCCGGAGGCCGGGCGGCTTCGGGCGATGGTCGGCGATGAGCGTACGGCGCTCTTTGCGGCGGTGGACGACGGGCGTATCGTCGGCCTGCTGGCGCTGGTGTGGTACGATGTTCCGTCGGGCCGCAAGGCCTGGGTCGAGGATGTGGTGGTCGATGCCCGGGAGCGGGGCCGAGGCGCGGGGCGCATGCTTGTCGAGGCGGCGCTCGCCCATGCCCGCAGCGTCGGTGCGCGGAGCGTGTCGCTCACCTCGAATCCGGCCCGCGTGGCGGCGCATGCGCTCTATCGTAAATGTGGGTTCGAAGAGGTGGAGACGACGCTCTTCCGCTTCGATTTGAATAAAGTTGCGTTATGAAGAAACTGCTGAAAATCACGGTGACGGTCGTTGCCGTCCTGTTGGTGGTCGTCCTGACGGCCCCGATGTTCCTGCGCGGAAAAATCGCCGAAGTGGTCCGCACCGAGGCCAATGCGATGCTCGTGCCGCGGCTGGATTTCGAGCGGCTGGGCATCAGCCTGCTGCGCCACTTCCCCAACGCTTCGCTCGAGTTGAAGGGGGTAACGCTCGTGGGTGTCGGGCCCTTCGAGGGGGATACCATCGCCTCGGTAGGGCGTCTGTCGGTGGTGGTCGACCCCTGGTCGCTGCTCGGCGACGACGGGTTGGAGGTGCGCAAGGTGCTTGTTTCCAGGCCCGACCTGCGTGCGCACAAACTCTCCGACGGTCGCGTCAACTGGGAACTGATGAAACCCTCGGAGGAGCAGCCTGCCGCGGAGGAGGTCTCCCCGGAGGAGCCGGCCGACGGTGAGGCATCGGCCTTCCGCCTGTCGGTGCGCGACTTCCGTATCGACGACGCCTCGCTGTCGTATGTCGACGATTCGACGCGGACGGTGTTCCGGACCGCACTTCCGATGCTGCGCCTTCGGGGCGATTTCTCGGCGGCACAGAGCGACCTCGACCTGCGGTTGCGCACCTCGGCAACGACCTTCTCGTCGGGCGTGGTGACGCTGCTGAGCGATGCCGAAATCGAACTGCGGGCCGACGTCTCGGCCGACCTCGAGCAGAGCCGATTCGAACTGCGGGACAACATGCTGCGGCTGAATGCCATCCAGGCGACGCTCGACGGTTGGGCGCAGCTCGACGACGATGCCGTGGCGATGGACCTCCGTCTGGGGTGCGACCGGGTGGAATTCAAGGATGTGCTCTCGCTCATCCCGGCCTTCTATACGCGCAACTACCGTGGGCTTTCGGCCTCGGGCGAGCTGACGCTGGCACTCTGGGCCAAGGGCGAACTGCGCGGAGCCGAGCTGCCGGCCTTCGGCCTCGAGCTGGGCGTGCGTGAGGGCGGATTCCAGTATGCATCGCTTCCCAAGTCGGTTTCGGACATCAACATCGAGGCGCGGGTCTCGAATCCCGGCGGTGTGATGGACCGCACGGTGGTCGACATCCCGACCTTCGGCCTTCGCATGGGCGACAATTCGCTTTCGGCGACCTTCTACGGTACGTCGCTCGTGAGCGACCCGCAGTTGCGTGCGACGCTCGAGGGCAAGCTGGACCTGTCCGATATCGGCGAAGTCTATCCGCTCGACAAGGAGGTGTCGCTCAAGGGGCTCATTCGGGCCGACCTGAGTGCCGCAGGACGGATGTCCGACGTCGAGCAGCGGCGCTACGAACAGATTTCGGCCTCGGGTCATTTCGTCGTCGAGAATGTCGACGCGCAACTTCCGGGGTTGCCCGAAATCCGCCTCAAGCGTGCCGCTGCGGGTATCTCGCCCCAGTCCATGACCCTCGGCGAGCTGACACTCACCGTCGGCGGCAGCGACCTCGCGGCCAACGGCCAGCTGACCGACTACATCGACTATCTGCTGCGCGGGGCAACGCTCTCAGGGCGCCTCTACGTCAATTCGAAGCTGCTGGACCTCAATGAAATCCTCGCTTCGCTCTCCGCGTCCGACACGACCGAAGGCGAAGCGGCCGAAGAGCCCGCCGCTGAGGAGGCCCCGGCCGGGGACGACGCGGTCGCCGGGCAGGCGGTCGAGGTTCCGCGCAACCTCAATCTTTCGCTGCGTACCGAGGTGGAGAAGCTCCTCTACGGAAAGATGGTCATCGAGCAGCTCTCCGGCGAGGTGCGCGTTGCCGACGGCATCCTTTCGCTCGACGGGCTGCGCATGAAGGCCTTTGACGGCTCGCTGACCGCTTCGGGCAGCTACTCGACGGCGGCCGACCCCCTGCGTCCGGCACTGGCATTCAAGCTCGGTTTCACCGACGCCTCCTATGCCCGCACCTTCGAGCAGCTCGATATGGTCAAGCGCATCGTGCCGCTCTTCGAGACGGCGGGCGGCGTCTATTCCATGTCGCTCGACATGAAGATGAACCTCGATGCGGCGATGGAGCCCGACCTCATGTCGCTCGATGCGCAGGGTGAGCTCCGCTCGGCCGACATCCGCATCGAACAGCTCAAGGCCTTCGAACTTTTGGCCAAGACGCTCGGCAACGATGCGCTGAGCACCATCCGCGCCAAGGATGTGGTCATTCCCTTCGCCATCCGCCAGGGACGCGTCACCACGCAGCCCTTCGACCTGAAGATGGGCGACGTGACCGTGACGCTTTCGGGCTCGACGGGACTCGACCAGAGCATCGACTATGCGGCGAAGGTGGCGCTGCCGGCTTCGGCTACGGGCGGCGTGCTTTCGAAGGTCAACGTCGGCATCGGCGGCACGTTCACCGACCCGAAGGTGACTATCGGCGTCAAGGAGGCGGTCGAGGAGGCGGCCCGCAACCTCATCGACGAGCAGGTGCAGAAGCTCACGGGCGGCGATTCGCTCTCGGAGGCCGTTCAGAAGCAGGCCGAGCAGCTGCGCGAGGAGGCGCGCAAGGCGGGCGAGAAGCTGGTGGCCGCAGCCGGGGAGCAGCGTGCGAAACTGGTCGAGGCGGCGAAGAACCCCATAGCGAAACTTGCCGCCGAGAAGGCGGGCGACAAACTTGTCGAGGAGGCGCGCCGGCAGGCAGACAAGCTGGTGGCCGAGGCCGAGGCGCAGATAGACAAACTTGCATCGCAGGGGGAGTGACATGCTGAAGGTCTTTGCAGTTCTGGCAGGAGGCGTCGTCGTGGGCCGTGTGTGCTCGCGATGGCGTCTCGCCTTTGTGGGGCGTGTGGTGACGTGCATCATCTGGCTGCTGCTCTTTCTGTTGGGCGTTGAGGTGGGCTCCGACCCCGATGTCGTGGGCGGCCTGCCGACGCTCGGATGGAGTGCCTTCGTGCTTTTTGCCGGCTCTACCGCAGGCAGCATCCTCCTGGCGTGGCTGCTTTGGCGCGGGGTGAAGCGTCGTGCCGCCATGGAGCGTGCCGGCGAGACCGATTGCGGCGGCCGGGGCGAGGTCGACGCGGCCGATGGGGCGGCGTCGCTCTGGTCGGCATTGCGGGGCAGTCTGGTCATTGTCGGGTTCTTCGTCGCGGGATGCGTCGTCGGTCTCGGCGGATGGGTCCCCCGGACCTTCATCGAGGGTGGTGCTGCGACGTGGGTGCTCTATGCGCTGATGTTCTCGGTGGGGGTTACGCTCGGCGCCGACAAATCACTGCCGGCGCAAATCCGGCGCCTCGATTCGCGCATGGCGTGGCTTCCCCTGATGACCGCGCTGGGCTCCATCGGCGGGGCCGGTGCGGCGGCGCTGCTCGTGCAGGGGCTTGTTCCGACCGACGGCTTTGCGGTGGGAGCCGGCTTCGGATACTATTCGCTTTCGAGCATCTTCATTGCCGATTTGCGCAGTGTCGAGCTGGGAACCGTGGCGTTGCTGTGCAACATCATGCGCGAAATCTTCACGCTGCTTGCCGTGCCCCTTGTTGCGCGGTGGGCCGGTCCGCTGGCGGCCATCTCCATCGGCGGAGCGACGACGTTCGACACGACGCTGCCCGTCATTACGCGCGCGGCAGGGCGGCGCTATGTCGTCCTTTCCATCTTTCACGGCTGTGCGCTCGATTTCAGCGTTCCGTTCCTTGTAACACTCTTCTGCCGGTTGTAGGGGCCTTGCGGCCATGAAATGGCGAGGGGCGCACCGTTTGAGGTGCGCCCCTCGGTCGTCTCGGGACTTTGTGCCGCGCGGCCTCCGGTGAGCCGTCGGCGGGCGGCGATTAGCGGGGGCGGATGTAGCTTTGGAGCGCATCGACATATTCGCCGAATGCGTCGCGGCCGGCGTCGGTGATGCGGCAGAGGGTGCGGGGCATCTTGCCGCGGAAGCTCTTCTCGATTTCGATGTATCCGGCCTTGGCGAGCTTGTCCAGCTGCACGGAGAGGTTGCCGGCCGTCGCTCCCGTTTCCGTGCGCAGGAAGACGAAGTCGGCACTCTCGACACCGATGAGTATCGACATCACGGCGAGCCGCAGCTCGGAGTGCAGCAGGGGATTCAGCTCCTTGAACATGGTTTGCGTGCTATATGACGGAGAATGACACCGGGCAGCAGCACCAGCAGCGTGCACCAGAGCGCCAGTTGCAGCAGCCATTCGCCTGATATGAAGTCGAACGGTGTGCGGAAGGTGAAGGAGAATGTCGCGATGAAGCCGGCCATTCCCAGACCGACCAGTGCGGCAAACGACCCCGACTGGTTGCTTCCCTTGCCGCGGAAGAATTCCGAGGTGACCATCAGTGCGCCCGAGAAGAGCAGCTGGACGATTCCTGCGGGGTTGACGGTGTTCTCGGGAGTGATGACGGCATAGGCGACCGAGGCGAGTGCCGTCATCGCCGGGAAGCCCCAGACGAGCAGCAGCAGGTCGTCGAATCCCGTGCGGACGATGCCCTTGCGGCGGTTTCGCCCGACGGTGAAGAGGTAGCATGCGGTGAAGGGAATGATGGCGCTCCAGAGCACCTGCGGCGTGCCCGTCCAGCGGAGCAGGGCATATTCGGCCAGGGCGGTCAGCGCTGCGAGCGCTCCCCACGCGATGAAGAGCTCGCCGCTTACGAAGTTCATGCGGCGCATGTTGCGGTCGAAGACGCGGGCGATGAGCTCGAACGCCTCCCGTTCGGTGAGTTGACGGCTATCTTTGTTTTCGGTATTCATCGGAAAGCGGAGTTTACGGTACAAAGGTATGCATTTCTTTCTGTTTGTCGTAGGGTTGCGGCTCCGGAAAGGGCGTCGCAGGCCGGCGAGGGCGTGAGGTCACTTCCGGCCTGCCTCCTCGCGCCGGTTCTGGAAGTTGATGATGTGGCCCGGAATGACCATCATCACGACGAAGATGGCGGCGAAAATCAGAATCTCGTTGTTGAGCATGAAGCTGTCGACCTCCTGTGTCCGGGCGAGTTGCTTGAGCGTGAAGTCCCACAGGGCAAGGGCGGCCGTTCCCGCCATGCCGAGCAGGCCGGCGACGGTGTAGACCTTCGAGCGGACGATGAGCCCCGTCGAGGCGGTGCCGATGGACATCACCAGGGTGATGAGCGCAAAGAGGCTCGGGCGGTAGGAGTGGCCGTGGAACAGCGCGAGGATGAAAATCGGAATGAGCGCCAGCGAGCAGACGAGCCATAGAGCGTTGACGATACGGTCGATTTCGGTGCGCGGCTCGGTGCTCTTCCTTGTGGGAAAGAGCCGCATGAGCACCACTCCGAGCAGGGGTATGAGGAACCATGTGAGGCTCCATGCCGGGTCGGCTCCGGCGATGTTGAGCGCATAGTTGAGCAGCGAGACGGCGACGGTCGTGTAGCCCCAGACGAGGAACGGGCGTCCGGCATTGCGCTCGAGGCGCTGGCGCGTGTTGCGAATCATGCGGGTGATGAGTTCGATGCTCTCCCGGGCATCGAGTTGTTTCTCTTCCATGGTGTTGTCGTTTTGCGGTTGATAACGGTTGGTCGGTATAGGGATGGAGGGTTATTTGGTCGTGTGCGCCGCTGCCGTCTCCTGCTGCGGAGCCTCCTGGCGGGTCTTCCTGCCGAATTCGTAGCGCAGCTCCAGACGGACGCCCTCGGCCAGCTCCTCGCGACGGATGGTGTGGGTGCAGCACCCTTCGGCTGGCATTCCGTCCTCGCGGCGGTCGAGCGCGTAGTTGCCGTTCTCGTCGTGGTAGGCGTAGAGTGTGGCCGAGTCGGAACTGATTCCCGCGATGGCGATGGTTGCCGCGCCGGACGAAGGGGTCTCCATGCCTTGGTGGCTCTGGCCGTTTGCCTCGGCGAGCATCCAGAGGAGTCTTCCCCGGTCGGAGCGAAGGTTCGTAATCGTGATACCCGGGTTTGCCCCCAGGACGGTCGCCGCGCTGAGCAGTGCGGCCATGCAGGTAATTCTCTTTTTCATCGCTTCGTTTTTTTGAGGGTTAACCGTTCTCCCGCCGCCGTGCTCCGGCCGGTCGCAGGCGGTTGCTCGGGATGCTTTGTTGATGCAAATATAAATTAGTTTATAAAATAAACCAAATTTTCGGAGCAAAATTTTCGCTTTTCCATCTTGCTGTGCGGGAGAATGGTCGGATGGCGTAATGAATCGGGGACCGGACGGAGCGCGGAGGGGTGGGGCGCTGTGCCACCTCTTTAATGTATGCGGCAGTTAATGTATGCGGCAGTTTTGTCGGAGGAAGAGGGCTGTGCTTTTGTTGTGGAACAGCGGAAAAAACGCCTCCGGCCGTGTCGCACGGGGGAGACGCGTCTGGAAGGGACTGTTTGGTTTCATGTTAGGGTTGGCGGAAAACCTCCGACTGAGTCATGGGGGCGAAGCGGCAGCCGCAGGCCTGGGTGCGGGAAGCGTCGGGGACGGTTTGCTTGCAAACCCGCATGGTTGCCCGACGCCGCACGCGGGCCGCAGGCAGCCGCCCGCGTGACAGGACGGAGCGGCTTTTGCTGCTTTTCGACGGCAAAAAGCAGGAGAAAATGGATGATGGAAGGTCGCTTTTTCTTTGCAAGATGCGCTCTGCAGAAGAAAAGGTGAGGATATGAGCCGCAGGCAGCCGCCCGCGTGACAGGATGGAACGGCTGCCTTCTGCTTTTCGCCGTCGAAAAGCAGAAGAAAACAGATGAAATAGCCGCTGCCCCCGGCAAGCGGAAGCGTTCGCCGAATGAAGGAGCCGCTGCCGTCGGCTTACCCCGCATGAGGAGCGAATGGACGTCGCCTTACGGCCGTTCGGCCACCAGCTCCCGCCACTCGGGATAGCGTTCGAGATAGCGGATGATGTAGACGCATTCGGGGACAATCCGCAGTCCGTTGGCGCGGATATCCTCCAGCGTTGCCCGGGCCAGCTCCCCGGCGATGCCCTGCCCTTCGTAGCGGGGCGGAACCCAGGTGTGGGTGATGTGCAGCGTGTCGCCCGTGCGTTCGTAGTCGATGACGGCCTGCTCGTCGCCCAGGTCGAACGAGTAGCGTTGCCGTGCGGGGTCGTGTCGAAGCGTATATCGGTTCATGGTGCGGTGTTTGGTTATTTGTGAATCCTGCCTCCTCCAAAGATAGTTCCGAAAAGTGGAAAAATCCCTATCTTTATCGTCCGAATGAAGTTTTTTCCCGAAGTGAATGCTTTTTCCGATATCCTCTGTGCCTGGTACGCCCGTTGCGGACGTGACCTGCCGTGGCGCCGTACGCGTGATCCCTACCTCATCTGGCTCTCGGAGGTGATTCTCCAGCAGACCCGTGTCGAGCAGGGAATGGAGTACTATCTGCGTTTCGTCGCCCGTTTCCCCGATGTCGGGGCGCTGGCCGCTGCCTCGGAGGAGGAGGTGCTCAAACTCTGGCAGGGGCTGGGCTACTACAGCCGTGCCCGCAACCTCCATCGGGCGGCCCGGCAGATTGCTGGGCAGTATGGAGGCCGCTTCCCCGAACGTTACGACGAGGTCCGCGCGCTGCCCGGAGTGGGGGAGTATACGGCGGCGGCCATCTGTTCGTTCGCCTACGACGACCCCCGCGCCGTACTCGACGGCAACGTCTTCCGCGTGCTGTCGCGCGCCTTCGACCTCGATGAGCCCATCGACTCGACCGCCGGGCGCCGCCGCTTCGCCGAACTGGCCGCCTCGCTGCTGCCGCCCGGACGTGCGGCGCTCCACAACCAGGCCATTATGGATTTCGGGGCGCTACAGTGCACCCCCGCGCAGCCCCGCTGCGGCGAGTGCCCCCTTGCCGGACGCTGCCTCGCCCTTGCGGCCGGTACGGTCGACGCGCGGCCCGTCAAGCAGGGACGGACAAAGGTGCGCGACCGCTGGTTCGCCTATCTGGTGCTCACGTGCGGCGACGAGGTGCTTCTGACGCGGCGTGACGGAAAGGATATCTGGCGCGGTTTGTTCGAGTTTCCCCTTGTCGAGAGCGACCGGCAGCTCGATGCCGCCGAACTGGCGGCCCGGCCCGAATTCGTCCGCCTGACGGGCGGCGCGGCATGCGAATGGCTTTCGTCGGTGGCGATGCCGCCGCACCGCCTCTCGCACCAGCTGCTTCATGCCACGTTCCACCGGCTGCGCGTGGAGCGCCTCCCCGGGCCGTTGCCCGAGGGGGTGCTGCGCATACGGAGTTCTTCGCTCGACGATTATGCCGTGCCGCGCCTTGTCGAGCGCTATCTGATGAGGTATCCGATATAAAGGGCGTAAATCACCAGGAAGAGGAATCCCTCCCAGCGGTCGACGGCCTTGCGGCGGAAGGTGAAGGCCGAGACGAAGAGCAGCACCGAGCTCAGCAGCACGACCAGCAGGTCGATGCGCGTGATACCGCCCAGCGTCAGGGGGTTAATCGTTGCGCTGAGGCCCAGAATCAGCAGGATGTTGGCGATGTTCGAACCGATGACGTTGCCCAGTGCCATGTCGGCCTTGCCCTTGATGAGCGATACGACCGACGAGGCCAGTTCGGGCAGCGACGTGCCGCCCGCCACGAGTGTGATGGCGATGACCGATTCGCTGACGCCCAGCGCACGGGCGATGGCCGTGGCGCTTCGGAGGAAGAGCTCGCCGCCGAAGACCAGCCCCGCAAGACCTCCCACAATCATTACGACGATAAGCCACATCGCCTTTCCCCGCTGCGGCTTCCCCGCTGCGGCCGTTTCGGGCGTTGCCTGCACGGCGGTGCGCCCTTCGGCGCGGATGGTGTAGCGGATGAGTGCGATGTAGAGCAGCAGCATGATGATGCCGTCGATGCGGCCGATGGCATCCGCCTGGCCGAGCCCCAGCAGCCGGTCCGAAGTGAAGAGGAGCAGCAGCACCGAAGCGGCCGTGACGAAGGGAATGTCGCGGCGAATGTTGCCGCCCGTGAGGGGCAGCGGCGCGATGAGGGCGCAGATGCCCAGAATGACGAAGACGTTGAAGATGTTCGACCCGACGACGTTGCCGATGGCCACGTCGCTGTTGCCCGCAGCGGCCGAGAGCACCGAGACTACCAGCTCGGGGGTCGAGGTGCCCACCGCCACGATGGTCAGTCCGACGATGAACTCCGGAACGCGGAAGCGCTGGGCGAGGGCGGCCGAGCCGTCGGTCAGGAAATTGGCGCCGCCCAGGATGAGCGCCAGTCCGAGAATGAGCAGAAGGATATCCATGTTGAGAAAAAGGGTATTGTCATGTGTTGTGCGTCGTGCCGGCTCAGCCCAGCATGAGCAGGCTGACGGCCATCACGGCCATGCCGGTCACCACGCCGTAGATGGAGATGTGCGCCTCGCCGTATTCGCGGGCGGCGGGGAGCAGTTCGTCGATGGAGATGAAGACCATGATGCCAGCAACTCCGGCCAGGATGCATCCCATGAGCGTCGGCGACATGAAGGGCATGAGCACCAGCCATGCCAGCAGCGCTCCCACGGGCTCCGCCACGCCTGAGAGCAGCGACAGGCGGAAGGCCTTCGCACGGTCGCCCGTGGCGTAGTAGACCGGGACTGAGACGGCGATGCCCTCCGGGATGTTGTGGATGGCGATGGCTACGGCGATGGCGACGCCGAGTGTCGTGTCGTCGACGGCCGTGGTGAAGGTGGCGATGCCCTCGGGAAAGTTGTGGATGGCGATGGCAAGGGCCGTCATCAGCCCCATGCGCATGAGCTTCGGGTTGCGGGGCTGTTCGGCCATCTCCTCGACGCGGTGCGCCTCGTGGGGATTTTCGACCGAGGGCACCAGCCGGTCGATGATGCCGATGAACAGGATGCCCGCGAAGAAGCAGGCGACGGTCATCGCCGTGCCGGGCCGCTGTCCCCATTCGGCCGCGAGCGTCAGCTGCGACTGCTGGAAGAGCTCGACGAAGGAGACGTAAATCATCACGCCGCCCGAGAGTCCGAGCGAAAAGGAGAGCAGCCGCTTGTTGGTGCGGCGCGCGAGGAAGGCGATGGCGCTGCCGATGCCGGTTGCCAGACCGGCGCCGAGGGTCAGCAGCAGCGGATAGAGTATGTTGGAATCCATGTCGTGTCGTGTTTTTTCGGTTTCAGGGGCAAAGATAGTCTATTTTCGCTCCTGAAACGAATTGCGGCGCCTCGCATGAATTCGGTATTTCCGATAGTGACATAGACTGCGCCTATGGCGCTCGCCGCACGGCCAGCCGCGCTACCTGCCGTGCGCCTCGCGGAGCAGCCGCCCGAGGATGCCGATGTGGTCGGCCGTCAGGTGGGGTTGCGGGTCGGCCTGGTCGGCCACCTCGAGCGTCGTCTCGCCCGAAAGCACCAGTACGCCCATCGCGCCGGCGTTGTGGGCCATCTGTACGTCGGTATAGATGCGGTCGCCGACCATCGCAATCTGGTCGGGCTGCAGTCCGTGGCGGGTGAGGATGCCCGTGAGCATGTTGGGGTCGGGCTTGCCCAGCGTGATGTCGGGCCGGCGTCCGGTGGCGTGTTCCAGGCAGGCGCAGATGGAACCGCAGTCGACCAGTACGGTCTGCTGGTCGGTCGGGCAGACGCGGTCGGGGTTGGTGGCGATGTAGGGAAGTCCCTGCGAAATCCACCATGCCGCGCGGCAGAGCCGGTCGTAGCAGAGCGTCATGTCGAAGGCGACGACGACGGCGTCGGGCCGGTCGTCGGGCGAATCGGCGGTCGGGACGAAGCCCGCGGCCTCGAACTCGGCGACCATCGACGGGGTGCCCAGCAGGAAGAGGCGCCGGGCCGAGGGGTGGTGTTCGCGCAGGTAGTCGATGGTGGCCAGCGTGGTGGTGTACATCTCCTCGCGCGTGGCGCGGATGCCGAGCGACTCCAGTTTGCGCAGGTAGTCGGCAATCGATTTCGAGGGGTTGTTCGTCAGGAACGAGTAGCCGATGCCCAACTCGCGAAGTTCGGCCAGAAAGGGCTGCGTCCATGCGAAGAGCGACATCCCCATGTAGATGGTTCCGTCCATGTCGAGCGCCACGTGACGGATGCGGCGCAGGCGCGCCAGAAGCTCCTCGTGCGGATAGACGGAGCGGTATTCGTGAAATTCCTTCATGATATGTTGCGGTTTCGTAGTCGTTCGGCGGTCCGGGCGGCGTTGAGGCCTCGGCGGTTCGGCGTCCGGTGCGATGCACGCGGGGCAGGGCGTCCGGGCGTGGTTTCGAAATGTTTCATTTCGTCGGGCCGGATGCCGGGGCTCCGGACCTCGGCGGAGCTCCTGCCGCAGCGGGGCTGCAATCGCACCCCAAAGATAGGCTCTTATTTGCGTTTTTGCAACTTTTTGTTGCGGATGGGCGCTCCGGACGGGCATTCACGAGCCGGATGCCCGTTTGCGGAGTCGGGCGCAGAAGCGGTTTTTCGACGCTGCGGGAGATTTTTTGGACGCTTTGTTTCGAAATTAGAAACGAACTTCGTATCTTTGTTCTTCGAAAATCAAAACTTTCATTACGAAATGAACCCCGAACAGAAACAGCGCTTCAAGTACTGGCAGACGCGCACCATCATCGCCACGATGGTGGGTTATGCGCTCTTCTACTTCGTGCGCAAGAACTTCTCGCTGGCGATGCCCGGTCTGGAGGCCGACCTCGGCATTTCGAAGACGAGCCTGGGCATCTTCCTGACGCTCAATGGCGTGGTCTACGGCATTTCGCGCTTTGTCAACGGCGTGCTGGCCGACCGCATGAATGCCCGCTGGTACATGTCCATCGGACTGGCCCTTTGTGCGCTCTCGAACTTCGCCTTCGGCTTCGGCGAGGATGTCTCCTACTGGTTCACGGGCGAGCACGACGGGACGCAGTTCACCAATACGATGATACTCTTCATGGGTATCATGTGGGTGGTCAACGGCATGCTGCAGGGAACGGGCTTTCCGCCCTGCGCGCGGCTGCTGACCCACTGGATTCCCCCTACGGAGCTGGCGACGAAGATGTCGTGGTGGAACACGTCGCACTCCATCGGTGCCGGCCTGGTGGTGATTCTCTGCGGCTACATCATGGGCAACATGGGGGTGGGCGCCGCGCATACGGGTGCCTGGCGCTGGTGCTTCTGGATTCCGGCCGGCATCTCCTTCGTCGGGGCCATCGCGCTGGCTCTCCTGCTGCGTGACACTCCCACGTCGGTGGGTCTTCCCGAACTGGAGGGCACCGAGTCGGGCGGAAAGCGTGGCACCGAGGCGACCAAGGGCCCCGAGTACCGCGCCTTCCTGCGCAAGCATGTCTTCGGCAATCCGCTGATTTGGATTCTGGGCTTCGCCAACTTCTTCGTCTATGTCGTCCGCTTCTCGGTGCTCGACTGGGGCCCCTCGCTGCTCAGCCAGTCGAAGGGCGTCAGCATGGAGCATGCCGGCTGGCTGGTGGCGATGTTCGAAATCGCCGGTATCGTCGGCATGGTCTTCGCCGGATGGGCGACCGACCGCTGGCTCAAGGGGCGCGCCCACCGTACGTGCGTCTTCTGCATGGCGGGGGCGGCGCTCTTCGTCTTCCTCTTCTGGCGGCTGCCGTCGGATGCCCCCGTGTGGCTGCTCTTTGCAACGCTCTGTGCCGCCGGATTCTGCATCTACGGACCGCAGGCGCTCATCGGCATTGCGGCGGCCAACCAGGCTACCAAGCATGCCGCCGCCACGGCCAACGGCCTGACGGGCCTGTTCGGCTATGCCAGCACGCTCGTCTCGGGCGTCGGGCTGGGTTATGTGGCGCAGCACTACGGCTGGAACCTCGCCTATGTGGGGATTCTGGTGATGGCGCTCGTCGGCATGGCGGTCTTCCTGCTGATGTGGAGCGCGCGGGCCGACGGCTACGACGAGCGTTCGGCGGAGGCGGAGTAGCGTTCGCCGAACGCGGCCCTGCCGCAAGGCGCATAACGGCCCTTTTGCAGGCCGGAAAAGTTCACGGCATCGATGCCGGAATGCCCGAATCTGTGCGGATTCGGGCTTTTTCTTGACTTTTTCGATTAAATATTGTATATTTGTTAATAACGAAAAAACGAAAGGGTATGTTAAGCATAGCGGAAAGGCATAAGTACATTCTGGATAATCTGAACAGATACGGTTTTGTGCGCATCACCGACGTGGCGAACGAACTCGGCGTGACGAAGGTGACGATTCGCAAGGATGTCAAGATTCTCGAAAGCAAGGGGCTGCTCTACAAGGTGCACGGCAGCGCCCGCCCGACCAATCCGCATGTCAACGATACCGACGTGCATATCAAGGACAGCATGAATCCCGATGCCAAGCACCGCATCGCGGCGCGTGCGGTCGGACTGGTCGGGCAGACCGATTCGATTATCCTCTCGTCGGGGTCGACCGTCTATGCGCTGGGCGAGGAGATTCGCCGTCGGGCGTGGCACAACCTCAATATCGTGACCCCCTTCCTGCGGCTGGGCGTGCTGCTCAGCGAGGCGGAGAACGTGAACGTGGTCCAGCTGGGAGGCTGCATCCACAGAAAGTCGCTCTCGGTGCTGGGCGAGGCGGCCTCGCGGGCGCTCGACGACTGCATCTGTTCGAAGCTCTTCTTCGGGGTCGACGGCATAGACCTCGAGTACGGCGTCACCACCTCGACCATCGACGAGGCGAAGCTCGTGCGCAAGATGATGAGGTCCTGCTCGCGGAGCATCGTGGTGGCCGATTCGTCGAAGTTCGGACAGAGGGGCTTCGGCCGCATCTGCTCGCTCGAGGATATCGACGTGATAGTGACCGACAGCGGGATTTCGGAGCAGGCGGCCTCGATGGTCGAGGATGCCGGGGTCGACCTGATAATCGTCGAGTGACGCGGCAGCCTCGCCGCTCCCTGCCGACGGCGGGCGGTGAATCGGCAGTGCGGAATGTTGCGGGCGCGGCTACAGCGCCCCCTCCCTGTGCGGACGGATGGTCCTGCGGCGTGCCGCCTTCGGGCCTTGTGGCGCGGAAGCATCTGCGGATGTGCGCGACGGCTCCCCCCGGCGGCACGGGGAGATGAAAAAAACGTGAAATCTTTTGCAGAGCCCGGGAAAAAGCCCTATCTTTGCACTTGATTTGTAACCCGCGAACCATGACCTGGACTCCGAACATATCCTCGGCGCACTCTTTTTGGCTGCAAAAGGACTGTTCGGGTTTCCATTCTCTTCCGTTCTCGGGCGTTTTGTTTTATTAGGGTAGCTGTTTCGGTCTGTCTCTTATACACATCTCCGAGCCCACGAGACATCTCAGGATCTCG
>UQNV01000036.1 GCA_900542505.1 uncultured Alistipes sp. | reverse complement strand
ACCGAGATCTACACACTGCATATCGTCGGCAGCGTCCGATGTGTATAAGAGACAGGCTTTTGGTTGCTTTTATCCGCACCGGTCTTTTCGGGCCGGCGCCGTGCCGTTGCCTCTTCGCGGGAGGGCTGCTTCGCGGGGCGCCGAAGTCCCGGCAAAGACGGTGATAACGCAAAATGGTGTGCGGGAGCGGGTTCCGGCGGGTGTTTATAATTTGTTCATTAAAATCGCTGCGCCGCGTTGGCCGTTCGGCCGCCGTGCCGTATCTTTGTTCACGTACAAGGTTTCCCCGCCGGCGGCCGCCGGCGCGGGATGAAAAGGGAACTCCTGTGCGATTCAGGGACTATGCCCGTAGCTGTAAGCTCCGCATCCGCTCCGCACACTCTCAGGCCACTGCCCCTCGGGGGCGGGAAGGCGTGCGGCGGGGAGCGAGTCAGAAGACCTGCCTTGCGGAACAGGCCGTCCGTCCCCGGGACATGGGGCGCAGGCGGTATACGGAATTTTTGCTTTCGTAACATTTTTTAGAAAAGGGTGGTGTGCGGTTTCCGGCCGGGTGCGGTCGGAAGGCGGCGCAGCCTCCCCGCACGATAACCAAACAACGGAACTGCTATGGGTATTTCGGAACTCCGCATCGTCAAGCGGGACGGCAAGCGCGAGCCGTTCTCGGTCGAGAAAATCAAGCGCGCAATCAGCAAGGCCTTCCTCTCGGTCGGCAGCTACGCCACCGACGACGACCTGACGTCGGTGCTCAGCCGGGTGCACGTCTCGGACGGCATGTCGGTCGAGGAGATTCAGAACCAGGTCGAGGTGGCCCTCATGGCCGAACGCTACTTCGCCGTGGCCAAGAGCTACATGCTCTACCGCCAGAAGCACACCGAGGACCGCGAGGACCGCGAGAAGCTCAACTTCCTGATTGACTACTGCGATGCGAAGAACCCCGCCTCGGGTTCGAAGTACGACGCCAACGCCAACGTCGAGAACAAGAACATCGCCACGCTCATCGGCGAGCTGCCCAAGCGCAACTTCATCCGCCTGAACCGCCGTCTGCTGACCGACCGCATCCGCGAGATGTACGGCAAGGAGCTGTCGGACAAATACATGTACCTGCTCAACAACCACTTCATCTACAAGAACGACGAGACGTCGATGGCCAACTACTGCGCCTCGATTACGATGTACCCGTGGCTGCTGGGCGGAACGCTCTCCATCGGCGGCAACTCGACGCGTCCGACCAACCTCAAGTCCTTCTGCGGCGGCTTCGTCAACATGGTCTTCATCGTCTCGTCGATGCTTTCGGGCGCCTGCGCCACCCCCGAGTTCCTCATGTACATGAACTACTTCATCGGGCTGGAGTACGGCGAGGACTACTACCTGCGCGCCGACGAGGTGGTCGACCTCTCGAAGAAGCGGCGCACGCTCGACAAGGTCATCACCGACTGCTTCGAGCAGATTGTCTACTCCATCAACCAGCCCACCGGGGCGCGCAACTTCCAGGCCGTCTTCTGGAACGTCGCCTACTACGACCTCTACTACTTCGAGTCGCTCTTCGGCGAGTTCCGCTTCCCCGACGGCTCGCGTCCCCACTGGGAGTCGCTCTCGTGGCTGCAGAAGCGCTTCATGAAGTGGTTCAACCGCGAGCGGACGCGCACCGTGCTCACCTTCCCGGTCGAGACCATGGCGCTGCTCACGCGCGACGGCGACGTGATGGACCGCGAGTGGGGCGACTTCACGGCCGAGATGTATGCCGAGGGCCACTCGTTCTTCACCTACATCAGCGACAATGCCGACTCGCTCTCGTCGTGCTGCCGCCTGCGCAACGAAATCCAGGACAACGGCTTCAGCTATACACTCGGTGCGGGCGGCGTCTCGACCGGCTCGAAGAGCGTGCTGACCATCAACCTGAACCGCTGCGTGCAGTACGCCGTGCGCAACGGCATGCACTACCTGACCTATCTGGAGGAGGTGGTCGACCTGGTGCACAAGGTCCAGACGGCCTACAACGAGAACCTCAAGCGGCTGCAGGCCAAGGGGATGCTGCCGCTCTTCGATGCGGGCTACATCAACCTCTCGCGGCAGTATCTGACCATCGGCGTCAACGGTCTGGTCGAGGCGGCCGAGTTCCTGGGCATCCCCATCACCGACAACGACGACTACGCCGCCTTCGTGCAGGAGGTGCTGGGGCTCATCGAGCGCTACAACCGCAAGTACCGCACGCGCGAGCTGATGTTCAACTGCGAGATGATTCCCGCCGAGAACGTCGGCGTGAAGCATGCCAAGTGGGACCGCGAGGACGGCTATGCAGTGCCGCGCGACTGCTACAACTCCTATTTCTATGTGGTCGAGGACGAGTCGCTCAACGTCATCGACAAGTTCCGCCTCCACGGCCGCCGCTACATCGAGCATCTGACGGGCGGCTCGGCGCTGCACATGAACCTCGAGGAGCACCTCACGAAGGAGCAGTACCGCCACCTGCTGCGCGTAGCCGCCGCCGAGGGGTGCAACTACTTCACCTTCAACATCCCCAATACGGTCTGCAACGACTGCGGCCACATCGACAAGCGCTACCTGAAGGAGTGTCCCGTCTGCCACAGCGCCAATGTCGACTACCTCACGCGCGTCATCGGCTACATGAAGCGCGTCTCGAACTTCTCGGCGGCGCGCCAGCAGGAGGCCTCGCGCCGCTACTACGGCACGCTGCGCCCGGAGGGAACGGCCGCGGGAACGGCCGCGGTGGAGTCCGGCGGCGAGGAGGAACCCATCCGTGAACGGGCATGAGGGGGCTCCGCTACCACAATTTCGACGTGGTCTTCGCCGAGATTCCCGGCGAGGTGACCCTGGCGCTCAACCTTACGGGCTGCCCCAACCGCTGCCCGGGGTGCCACAGCCCCCACCTGCAGGGCGACGGCGGGCGGCCGCTCGACGAGCGTGAACTGCTTGCGCTCCTCGACTGCTACGGCCGCTCGGTGACCTGCCTCTGCTTCATGGGGGGCGACGCCGCACCCGACGAGGTGGCGCAGCTGGCCGCCGTGGTGCGGCGTGCCGCACCGGCGCTGCGCACGGGGTGGTACTCGGGGCGGCCGGAGCTGCCCGAGGGGTTCCGCGCCGGGCTCTTCGACTACGTCAAGCTGGGCCCCTGGGTCGAGGCGCTGGGGCCGCTCTCTTCGCCGACGACCAACCAGCGCCTCTACCGCGTTGCGCCCGACGGCACGATGGACGACATCACCTCCCTGTTCCGCCGCCGGCCGTAGCGGGGAGGACATCTCCCTGCAAGATGACGCAGGGGCGGATTCTCCGGAATTTCACTATTTTTGTCCCGACGGCGACCTCGTCCGGAACGGTTCCGGGGGCGTGCAGCGCCGTTCGAAACCTTTAAGTATTTAAGTATGAAGATGAACGCAACCATGAACCGAATCCGACGGACGGGAGCCCTGCTGCTCCTTGCCGTGCTGCTCCTCCCCGCCTGCCGCGAGACGGCGCAGCCCTCCGTTAGCGTGCTGAGCGACGGCATCCGCTTCTGCGAGAGCACCTTTCCCTACCGCGACGGCGTGCTGGTCGCCAATTTCGGCACCGAAAGCCTCAATCCGCTCAACGACGAGGGCAAGGGCTATATCCTCTACGTCACACCCGAACGCAGCGAGGTGGTGATTCCCGCCACGGGCGCCCTCTCGGCCCCCAAGGGGATGTTGCTGCGCGACGACCGCCTCTTCGTCTGCGACGTCAACCGCGTGGTGGTCTTCAACCTTGCCCGGCCCGAAGCGGCGCCCCGGGTGGTGCGCCTGCCCGAAGGCGAGCTCTTCGTCAACGACCTGGTGGCCGACGGCAACACGCTCTACGCCTCGGTGACCAATACGGGCCGCATCTTCCGGCTCGACATCTCGGACCCCGATGCCGTGGGTGCACCCGAAGCGTGGCTCGATGTGCCGGGGGCCAACGGCATGCTGCTCCACGACGGCGCCCTCTTCGTGGTGTCGTATCCGGCCGACGGAGTGACCACCGCGGAGAACGTTGTCTACCGCATCGCCGACCTCGGCAACCCCGTGGCCGAGCGCTTCATCGAACTGCCGGGCCAGTACGACGGCATCGCCCTCTCGTCGGACGGCCGCTCGCTGCTGGTGAGCAACTGGACTCCGGCCTCGCTGGCGCGCATCGACCTCGAGAGCCGCGCCGTGACGCCCGTTGAGCTCACGCTCCGGGAGCCGTTGGCGGGCCCCGCCGACATGACGCTCCGCGACGGGCGGCTCTGGATTCCCGACCTGCCCAACAGCCGCGTGGTGCTCGTTGCCGAGCCTTAGTCCGGCCCTGCGCCCGTAACGAAAAGAAGGCGGACCCCACGCGCGTGGGGCCCGCCTCCCTGTTTTGTGCGGTTCCGTGTCCGGAGGCGGCCTTTGCCGCCGCCCGGCATCCGGCCTTTGTCCGGGGCTGTCTCTGTCCGGTGCTGCCGCTGTCCGGTGCCCGGCCGTCACCCTTCGCCGCCAGGCCGTTATCCTTCGATGCCCGCCGCCGTCCGGCATCCGGCCTCCTCAGTCGGCTCCGGCCGTCACCCGCGGTTTCCGGGGCCTTGCGGCGGAGCGGCTACTCCTCGCCGAGCAGGTCGGGGCGCAGTTGCCGCGTCCGTTCGAGCGACTGCTCCTCCTGCCAGCGGGCAATCTCGGCGAAATTGCCCGAAAGCAGCACGTCGGGAACCCGCCATCCGCGGAACTCGGCCGGCCGCGTATAGACGGGCGGGGCCAGCAGGTCGTCCTGGAAGCAGTCCGTCAGAGCCGAGGCTTCGTCGCCCAGCGCCCCCGGGATGAGCCGCACCACCGAGTCTGCGATGACGCAGGCGGCCAGCTCGCCGCCCGTCAGCACGTAGTCGCCGATGGAAATCTCGCGCGTGATGAGGTGCTCGCGGATGCGGTGGTCGATGCCCTTGTAGTGGCCGCAGAGGATGATGATGTTCTCGAGCATCGAGAGGCGGTTGGCCTCGTGCTGGTCGTAGCGCACGCCGTCGGGCGAGGTGTAGATGATTTCGTCGTAGCGGCGCTCGGCGCAGAGCTTCTCGACCAGCTCGAAGACCGGCTCGCACTTCATCACCATGCCCGCCTCGCCCCCGAAGGGGTAGTCGTCGGTGGTCTTGCGCTTGTCGTGGGCGTAGTCGTGGAGGTTGTGCACCACAATCTCGACGAGCCCCTTCTCCTGGGCCCGCTTGAGGATGGATTCGTTCAGCGGCGAGCTTACCAGCTCGGGAACGACGGTTATGATGTCGATGCGCATCTGTGCAATCGTTTTTTGGAGTTCTCGGTTTCGGAGCCTTTCAGGCTCCGGACATTTCGGATATTTCAGACTTTTCGGCCCTTCTGGGGCATTTCGGGCAGGCTGCCGGCGGGGCGAACCTGCGGTGGGGCCCCTTCGCAGGGCGCGTCGCCGGGGCCTCCCGGCGGCAGGGCGGTGGCCACTCAGTTGCGGGCGGTGCGGGGGCGGAAGATGATGTCCTTTGCGGAGCCCTCCGTGAGCGGCACCTCGCGGCCGCGGTCGAGCGTGAAGCCCTCGTAGCCCAGTCCGGTGAAGAGGGCGACAATCTGCGGCCGGTTCTCGCCGCCCGTCTCGATGAGCACCCGCGGGCGGAAGCGCTCGAGCAGCGGCCGCATCTCGCGCATGACCACCAGCTCGTACCCCTCGATGTCGCACTTGATGAAGTCGAGCCGCGTGAGCGGGGCGAAGAGTTCGCTGCCGCGCCGCATCTGGGCGGGGAACTCGTCGGAGGCCGCCTCGCCGCGCTCGTTGACGAAGTTCTGCCCCGTGCCGAAGTAGCCCTGCTCGCGCGCCGAGTCGTTGGCCATCGAGACATCGCGCGAGGAGTCGCCCAGCGCGTAGGGGAGGAGCTCGACGTTGCGGCAGCCTCCGACGTTGCGGCGCAGCACGCGGCGGATGGGTTCGACCGGTTCGACGGCGTAGACCTTGCCCGCGGGGCCCGTCAGGCGGGCCAGCGTGCGGGTGTAGTAGCCCAGGTTGGCGCCGATGTCAATGACCGTGTCGCCCGGCGAGACCAGTGCGCCGAGGTGGTAGACATACTCCGTGGCGGGGTTGCGGCGTCCCAGGCCGAGGCGCTGGCAGAGGAAGAACATGCGGCTCACCGCGCGGAGGTATCCCTCGAGCGGCAGCAGCCGGTAGAGCAGTTTGTGAATCGGTTTTCCCACGGTGCGGAGCGTACTTGAATCTTAACGGTGGTCGGTTTCGGGGTCGCGGTAGTTCACCTCGTGGTTGAGCACCTCGACGATGAAGGGGTTGTAGAGCGACTCGTGGCCCAGCGTCGTCTCGGGGCCATGGCCCGGATAGACGTGCACCTCGTCGCCCAGCGGCAGCAGCTGCTCGAGAATCGAGCGCATAATCCACGAGTAGTCGCCCCCGGGCAGGTCCGTGCGGCCGATGGATTCGCGGAAGAGCGTGTCGCCCGTGAAGAGCGCCTTCGACTGCGGCTCGTAGAGCGCCACGTGGCCCGGCGTATGGCCCGGCGTGGGGATGACGCGCAGGGTCGTCTGCCCGAAGCGGAGCTCGGGCGTCGCGTCGAGGTCGATGTCCACCTCGGGCATCGCCCCCACGGGCACCCCGAAGACCGAGCCGCTCACCGAGGCGTTCTCGAGCAGGAAGCGGTCCTTCGACGAGAGGGCGAAGGGGATGCCGTACTGCCGCTTGAGGAACTCCACGCCGAGCGTGTGGTCGAAGTGGCCGTGGGTGTTGGCCGCCAGGACGGGACGCAGCCCGTGCTGCTCGATGAAGTTGCGCAGCGCCGCATTCTCGCGGTCGTTGCTGCAGCCGGCGTCGATGACGGCGCACTCGTTCGTCTCGTCCCAGAGGACGTAGGTATTCTCCTGAATGGGGTTGAAGGTCAGGCAGGCGATTTTCATGCGGATGAAGCGGTTTGTGGCCCGGGGCGAGGCGCAGTGCCGCCCGGTGCGGGCCGGATAACGTGACAAAGATAGTGCATGCGGCGCGCAAAAACAAGAGCGTGCTGTTTTTGCCCTGCGGGCGGCCGTGCAGCGGGCGAAGAAAGGCGAACGGCGGGGTAGGGGATGAGCGGAATTTTTCGTATCTTTCACCCCTGAACGGCGGGGCGGGGCCATGCCGGCGCCTGCGGCCCGCCGTTTGCAAGTCACAAGCCTGTCATGAAACAATCCATCCTTCTGCGGAGCCTGCTGGCGTGGGCCTGCGTACTTGCGGCGACGGGATGCTCGCTGCTCAAGGTTTCGGTCTCGTCGGGCGACCCGCTGCCCGACGGGACGCTGCGTCTGCGCACCATGACGCGGGGTCTCTACTACGACCTTTCGTCGGGCATTGCCGCGGCGGCCGACTCGATTGTCGCCGCTTCGCCCCGCGCCGCGACGCAGCTTGCGGCCATCCGCTGGAAAATCCGCGCCACGCGGGCGGCCGTCGAGGCGGCCATGCAGTCCGACCCCGAGGTGGCGCTGGCCGATACGTGGATTCTCTGCCGCCGCATGAACGAGGCCTTCGCACAGATGCCCGACTCGCTGCTGTTCGGGCCCCAGAGCCCCATCGCGCGGGCGGCGGCCGAACGCTTTGAGCGGCGTGTCGGGGAGCTCTCCTCGGAGCTGCTCACCGCCGAGCGCCACCGCCTCATGGAGCGCTTTGTCGACGAGTATGTCCGGGCCCATCCCCGACCGGACGACGGTGCGGCGGCGCCCAATACGCTGCTTGCCTGGTTCGAATTCCTGCGTGCGAACGGCCGCGAGCCGGTCTATGCCACGGGAAGCATCTCGGAGGTGATGGCCGACGTGAGCGACCGTGTGGGCGGGCAGACCCGCCAGCTGGCCAACAGCGTGGGGTGGTCGAAGGAGATGCTCGAAATAAGGATGCGACAGGACAGCCTCCGCAGCCGTGTCGAGGGACAGCTCGATTCGCTCGACCGCAACTTCGGCCGGCTGGTGGCCGTGGCCGAACATCTGCCCGAACTCTCGGGCCAGGTGCTCGGGGAGATAAACCTCCAGGCCGCCCAGCTCATCGGCACCATCGACGCGAGTGTCGATGCGGCCTTCGACAACCTGGACCGGCAGCGGGTCGAAATCCAGCGCTATGTCTCGGCCGAACGCGAGGCGCTCATCGAGCAGGTGCGCGTGGCGGCCGACGAGGCCGTGCAGGATGCGCTGGCCGGCATTCCGGGGCTGGTCGGGCGCGTGCTCTTCTACGTGGTGACGGCCCTGGTGGTGCTGCTCGGACTCCCCTTCCTGGCGGGCTTCTGGCTGGGCGGACTGCGCGCCCGCCGGCAGGCGTCTGCCGCCGGGGATGCCTCCGCCGGACCCGAATCCGTGCCGGGCGACGGCGGCAAGTCGCCCGACAAGGGGGCAAACGGAACTCCGCAAACGAAATAATCGGGCGCATTTCGCCGCCGAACGGCGAATTATCCCTACCTTTGCCGGCGTAAAAACGCGAAAAAAAACCTATGGCACGCAAAAAAGCCGACTACCCTCTGCTCGAGGGACTCGAAATAACGACGCTCGCCGCCGAAGGCAAGGCGATGGGGCGCTGGAACGAACAGGTGGTCTTCGTCCCGATGACCGTACCGGGCGACGTGGTCGACGTACAGATTCGGACCAAGCGCCGCCGCTACATGGAGGGCTACGTGGTCCGCTATGTGCACCGCTCGCCGCTGCGCGTGGAGCCCTTCTGCGAACACTTCGGTGTCTGCGGCGGCTGCAAGTGGCAGAACCTGCCCTACGACGAGCAGCTGCGCTTCAAGCGCGAGCAGGTGCGCGACCAGCTCACGCGCATCGGTAAGGTCGAACTGCCCGAAATCGCCCCCTGCCTGGGCTCGGCCGAGACGCAGTTCTACCGCAACAAGCTCGAATTCACCTTTGCCGACCGCCGCTGGCTCACCTACGAGGAGGTGGCCTCCGGAGCGGCGCTCGACGCCTCGCCCGCCGTGGGTTTCCACATCCCGGCCATGTTCGACAAGGTGCTCGACATCCACCGCTGCTGGCTCCAGCCCGAACCCTCGAACGCCATCCGCCTCGAGGCGAAGCGCTTCTGCGTGGAGCACGGCTATACGTTCCACAACGCCCGCGAACACAGCGGCCTGATGCGCAACATGATTGTCCGCACGGCCTCGACGGGCGAGGTGATGGTCATCGTGGTCTTCGGCCAGGAGGACATGCCGCGCATCGAGGCGCTGCTCGACCACCTTGCCGCCGCCTTCCCCGCCATCACGTCGCTCTTCTACGTGGTC
Organism: uncultured Alistipes sp.; assembly: GCA_900542505.1. GTDB lineage: Bacteria > Bacteroidota > Bacteroidia > Bacteroidales > Rikenellaceae > Alistipes > Alistipes stercorigallinarum. The sequence goes on along the minus strand of UQNV01000036.1, from coordinate 13,915 downwards.
AACACCAAGTGGAACGACTCGGTGGGCGACCTGCAGCCGGTCTGCTATCGGGGCAAGGACCACATCATCGAGGAGATGGAGGGGCTGCGCTTCAAGGTGGGGCCCAAATCCTTCTATCAGACCAACTCGCGGCAGGCATACGAACTCTACAAGGTGGCCCGCGACTTCGCCCAGCTCGGCGGCGACGAGGTGCTCTACGACCTCTACACCGGGACGGGCACCATCGCCAACTTCTGCGCCGCGCGCTGCCGGCAGGTGGTGGGCGTGGAGTATGTTCCCGAGGCCATCGAGGATGCGAAGCTCAACTCGGCGCTCAACGGCATCACCAACACGCGCTTCTATGCGGGCGACATGAAGGAGGTGCTCGACGACGCCTTCGTCGCGGCCAACGGACGCCCCGACGTCATCATCCTCGACCCGCCGCGTGCCGGAGTCGACGAGCCGGTGCTGGAGGTCATTCTGCGTGCGGCGCCCCGGCGGATTGTCTACGTGAGCTGCAATCCGGCCACGCAGGCGCGCGACCTGGCGCTGCTCGACGGCGCCTACCGCGTCGAGGCGGTGCAGCCGGTCGACATGTTCCCCCACACGCACCACGTCGAGAATGTCGTGAAGCTCGTGCGGCGGTAGGGCTGTGCGGCGGCGGGCCGGCGCTTCTGCGGTTTCGCCGGGCCGGTGGTTTGAGGCTTTTCGCCGGGCCGGGCCGGTGGATTGCTGCCTTGCGGTTCGTGGCCGGCGCTTCTGCGGTTTCGCGACGGAGCGGGCGGATGTTTCTGCGGCGGGCGGATGTTTCTGCGGCGGAGGGCGGCGGCGCTGCGGACCGCGGAAAAGGGCGGTCGTACAATATCGGGAGGGGAGCCGACGTTCTAAGGATACGAGATACCTTAAAACCCGATACGATGAAAAAGTTGATTCTGATGGCGGCGGTCGTCCTGATGGCGCTCCCCGCCGCGGCACAGAACGCCGAGGCCTATCCCAGCTACATCCAGGTGACGGGCCGGGCCGAACAGGAGCTCACGCCCGACGAATTCTACCTCTCGATTGTCATCGACGAGCGCGACTCGAAGGGCAAGGTCTCGGTCGAGAGCCAGCAGCGCGACCTCGTCTCGACGCTCAGGAAACAGGGGGTCAACGTCGCCGAACAGCTCAAGATGGCCAACCTCTCGAGCGAATTCTTCAAGAAGAAGAGCTCGGTGGCTACGGCAAAGTATCAGCTCAAGCTCTCCTCGGCCGAGGAGGTGGCCCGTGTCTGGCAGGCGCTCGACGCGCTGGGCTTCTCGGATGTCTCGCTGCAGCGCGTGACCCACTCGAAGCTCGACCAGTACAAGGAACAGGTGCGTCTGGATGCCATCCGCAACGCCCGCGAGAGCGCCGAGTCGCTGGCCGGTGCCATCGGCCAGAAGGTGGGCAAGTGCTTCTACATCTACGATTCGAACAGCGACGTGCTTCCCGCCTACTACAACAACGGGCTGATGCTGGCGCGCGGGCTGAAGGTCGAGAGCGACGTTGCGGCCGAGTCGGTCGAGGAGCCGCTCGAATTCAAGAACATCAAGCTCGAGTACAGCGTCCAGGCGAAGTTCGTCCTCGAATGATAAATTGGGCAAAATCAAGAAAAAAAGAGGCTTAGGCCTCTTTTTTTGTTTTTGGATAAAAAGTAGTATCTTTGTAATCTTCCCTATAACGCAAAGGCTCAGTTTTTAGTTGATAGATTGACCATGAAAGTGAGAAATGTCTTTTTGCTGAAAGGTATTGAACGAATGATTGACCATGTCAAGAGTTTGGAGGAATTAAAATGTGCTTATTGGAAAAAGGCGAGAAATAAAAAATTCCAGGTAGGCGATATTTGTTTTCTTTATTTGTCTGGAAAAGGACACAATCAAATTCGATATTGTTTGGAAGTTGTAGATACTGATTGTCGGCGAGAAGATGCTGTTTGCTGGAAAAAAACGTTCAGACCAGATAATCATAGTTATAAAATGATAGCTATATATCCTATGTATCAAGGTCAAGAATTATCCCTTGATATGTTGGAGAGTATAGGTATTAAAAGACATACGCAATTTAGAAGGCTTGATGACCAACAAGCGGATATATTGTTTAGTTATTTCGAATAAAGATTGAACTATGGAAAAGCAGTTCCGTTTCAATTACGAGCACTACGCCTCGCTCGAGGCGCTGCCCGAGGCCGACCTCCGGCTGGTCCGCGAGGCCGAGCGGGCTACGGCCAATGCCCATGCCCCTTATTCGGAATTCCGCGTCGGCGCCGCCGCACGGCTGCGCAGCGGCCTGATTCTTCGCGGCAGCAACATCGAGAGCGAGGTCTATCCGGCCGGACTCTGCGCCGAACGTACGCTGATGTTCCATGCCGAGTCCAACCATCCCGACGACCCCATCGAGGCGCTGGCCATCGCATCCGTCCCCTCGGAGCGCGAGTGCTATCCCTGCGGGCAGTGCCGCCAGGTGATGGTCGACGTCGAGCGCCGGCAGCAGAGCCCCATGCGCGTCATCATGAGCGGCGGCGGCACGGCTTCGGTCGTCGAATCGGCCTCGTTGCTGCTCCCCTTCACCTTCTCGTTGAAATCCTGATTGAGGCATGTTCCGACCCGAAGATATCCTCTACGAAGACAACCACCTGCTGGTGGTGAACAAACACTGCGGCGACCTGGTGCAGCCCGACCCCTCGGGTGAAAGCGCCCTCGAGGACCAAATCAAGGCCTTCCTGAAAGTGCGCGACGCCAAGCCCGGCGCCGTCTTCCTCGGTGTGGTCCACCGCATCGACCGTCCGGTGAGCGGTGCGGTGCTCTTCGCCAAGAGCTCCAAGGCCCTCACGCGGCTCAACGAGATGCTCCGCGAAGGGCGCATCCGCAAAATCTACTGGGCGCTTACCGAGCAGACCCCCTCGCCCGAAGAGGGGGCGTTGCGCCACTTCATCGTGCGAGATGCCCGGAACAACCGCTCGCGGGCCTACGATATGCCGAAGCCCGAGGGCAAGGAGGCGCGCCTGTGCTACCGCACGCTCGGCCGCGGCACCCACTATACGCTGGTCGAGGTCGAACTGCAGACGGGCCGCCACCACCAGATTCGGGCGCAGCTCGCGAAAATCGGCTGCCCGATTCGCGGCGACCTGAAGTACGGCGCCCGCCGCTCGAACCCCGACGGCGGCATCTCGCTCCATTCGCGGAGCGTCGCCTTCGAACACCCGGTGCGCCGCGAAGAGCTCGTCGTGACGGCCCCCGTGCCGGCCGGTGACAACCTGTGGCGCTATTTCGAGGAGCTTCAAGCAACGGATTGACCTGTCATGAGAATATTGATTCAACGTGTAAGCAGCGCCTCGGTGTCCATCGGGGGCGCCGTCCGGTCAGCCATCGGACCGGGACTGCTGGTCCTCGTGGGCATCACGCCCGAGGACGGCGCGGAGGATATCGACTATCTGTCCGGCAAGCTGGTGCGGCTGCGCATCTTCGACGACGAGCGGGGCGTGATGAACCTCGACGTGGGGCAGGCGGGGGGCGACATCATGGTCGTCAGCCAGTTCACGCTCATGGCCTCGACGCGCAAGGGCAACCGCCCCTCCTACATTGCCGCGGCGCCCGAGCCCGTCTCGCGCCCGCTCTACGAACGCTTCGTGGCGGCGGTCGAGGCGCTTACGGGCCGGCCGGTGGCTACGGGCGAGTTCGGCGCCGACATGCAGGTGGCGCTGGTCAACGACGGCCCGGTGACCATCTGGATGGACTCCCGCCGGCGCGAGTAGCCGCAGGAGTGAGGCGGCGGGCCGCAAGGCCCCGATTGCGACGAAAACAACATGTGACATATCAAAGTATTAACCGTTAAACATTTGCGATGAAGAAATTTTTTACCCTGTTTGTGGCCGTGCTGGCGTGGGCCGCAATGTCGTGCAGCGACAAGGAGAGCTCGGAGCCCCGACTCGACCCGCCCTTCCAGGCGGTCTTCGTTTCGGACACGGGCGACAACGGAGCCCTGCTCTACGGCCGTTACGACGGCGCCAGCGTGGGGCAGGTGAAGGCTGCCGGCTTTGCCTGCCGGCCCGCCGGAGGCTCGGAGAGCTATGTGGCCACCCCGGGCGACGAGTGGGACCAGACACACGTGGTGTTGCAGCTCGACGGTCTGAAGTCGGGCACCGAATATGAATTCTACTGCTACGTCGAGGCGGGCGGCATGCGCTACAACTCGCCCGTGGTCACCTTCCGGACCACCGGCACGCCGAGCGACGACCCCGATCCGGACGACCCCCAGGCCGAGGAGCCCCGCTTCGGAACCCCCTCCTTCACGGAGGTAGGCTCCTCGTCGGCGCAGCTGAGCTGCACCTACACCTACGCGGGTGGGGAGTCGGTCAGCGAGGCCGGATTCTACTACCACACCTCGGGCAGCACGGCCGAGCAGAAGGTTGCCGCAGCCGGCGTCGCTTCGCCCGTCGCATGCCGGCTCGAGGGGCTTGCGGCCTCCACCGAGTACCTTGCGGCGGCCTATGTGGTGGTTGCCGGCCGCGAGTACCGCAGCCAGGAGGCGTCGTTCACCACCTCGGCACAGTCGTCGGGCGGCGGCTCCGAGGCCAAGTTCTCGGGATGGCCCGAGCTGCTGGCCGAGGATGACTCGAACAGCGACTACTACTACGCCTACCACCTCTGCCCCGACCTGAAGACCACCCGCGGCGACTATGCGCGCAACTATACGGTCTGCTTCAGCGCCGAGCACCACTGCCCGGTGTGGGTTGCCGCGCCGCGCCACAACGACTTCTACGAAGGCCCGGCCGACCGCACCGAAGCCTACAAGGCCGACCCGGACATCCCCTCCGACATCCAGTACTACAGCAAGTCGACGGGCGGAGGCTGCAACAAGGGCCACATGCTCGGCTCGGCCGAGCGCACCTGCACGAGCAGCGTCAACCGCCAGGTTTTCTACTACTCGAACATCGCGCCGCAGTACTCGAGCGGCTTCAACACCGGCGGCGGTGGCTGGAACATCCTCGAGGACTGGATTGACACGAAGGTCTGCGCCGATACGACCTACCTGGTCATCGGTACCTACTTCGAGAAGTATACGGACCGCTACGGCAACTCGGCCTCGCCGAAGAAAATCTCCTTCGGCGGCCGCAGCGACGTCTCCTGCCCCACGATGTTCTACATCGCCGTGCTGCGGACCAAGTCGGGCAATACGAAAAAGTCGGTGCTCGAGTGCTCGGCCGACGAGCTGATGTGCGCCGTCTTCGTGCGTTGCCACAACAACAACCTCAAGGGTAAGGAGGTTTCGTCGAAGGACATGATTTCGGTGCGCGAGCTCGAGCAGCTCACCGATTTCGACTACTTCCCCAACGTGCCCAACGCACCGAAGGATACCTACAACCCCTCGGACTGGGGGCTCTGACGTCATGGCTTATCCCTGGGGAGACGACCGCCGCTTCAACTCCTATGCGGGTTACTTCCGCCGCATGTTCGGCGGGCGGGTCCAGAAACTATCCGTCGATGCGGGCTTCACCTGCCCCAATCGCGACGGAACCCTGGGACACGGGGGGTGTACGTTCTGTAACAACGGAGCGTTCACCCCTTCGTATTGCCGGCCCGAGAAGAGCATCATGCAGCAAATCGAGGAGGGGATTGCCTTCCATGTGAACCGCTACCGCACGGCGGGGCGCTATCTGGTCTACTTCCAGTCCTACTCGAACACCTATGCGCCGCCCGAGCGGCTGCGGGCGCTCTACGACGAGGCGCTCGCCCATCCGCAGGTCGAGGGCATCGTCGTGGGAACGCGTCCCGACTGCGTCGACGAGGCGAAGCTCGACCTGCTGGCCGAGGTGGCGCGCGACCGCTACGTGGCCGTCGAGTACGGTATCGAGTCGACCTCGGACGCGACGCTGCGCGCCGTCCGACGGGGTCATGACTTCGCCTGCGCCCGCCGCGCCGTGGAGCTCACCGCCCGGCGGGGGCTGCACGTGGGGGCCCACTTCATCCTCGGCCTGCCGGGCGAGAGCGACGAGATGCTGCTCCGCCAAATCGACACCATCAACTCGCTGCCGCTCACCACGGTGAAATTCCACCAGCTGCAGGTCTTCCGCGGTACGGCCATGGCCGACGAGTACGATGCCGACCCCGGTCGGTTCCGTTTCTGGGAGGTCGGGGAGTACATCGACCTCTTCGTCGAGATGCTGCGCCGGCTGCGGCCCGATATCGTCGTCGAGCGCTTCGCGAGCGAGGCCCCTCCGCGCTACCACTACGGCCGCAACTGGGGCCTTATCCGCAACGAAACCCTTCTGTCGATGCTCGAAAAAAGATTGGAGGCGCTCGATGCATATCAAGGCGAAATTTTTATATCTTTGCAGGAAGAACAGGCGGGCCGGAGCCGCTCCGGTGCGCTGTCCCCCAACCTTTAAAACCTACCCCTATGAAATCCCTGCGTATCGAAAGCGTGCTGCTCCATCTCAAGGAGTATTTTCTGATGGCACTCGGCATGATGCTCTATTCGTTCGGCTGGATTGGCTGTATCATGCCGGCACGGGGTGTCGGCGGCGGTGCGGCCGGTCTTTCGCTGGTGCTGTGCCATGCGCTCGAACAGGTGGGCATCGACATCCAAATCGGTACGATGGTCTTCTTTCTCAATGCCGTGCTGTTGCTCATCGCGGGCTTCATCGTGGGGTGGAACTTCGGCGTGAAGACCATCTTCTGCGTGGTGGTCATCTCGCTGGGCATGAACTTCTGGCAGGATGTGCTGCCCGAAGGCGACTTCCTCCATCTGGAGCGTATTCTGGCGGTGATTCTGGGCGGTATCCTGGCCGGTATCGGCATCGCGCTCTGCTTCGCGCAGGGCGGCTCGACGGGCGGCACCGACATCGTGGCGATGATTATCAACAAGTACCGTACGGTGAGCTACGGCAAAATCCTCATCTTCTCGGACTTCGTCATCATCGGTTCGTCGCTGCTCGTGGGCTTCCACATCGATACGGTGATTTACGGTTACGTGATGACGGCCGTCGTCGGCTATACGGTCGACATGATTATGGCCGGCAACCAGCAGTCGAGCCAAGTGCTCATCGTGACGCGTGACTACGAGAAGATGGCCGATGCCATTGCCAACAACATCCACCGCGGCGTGACGCTCATCGACTCCGAGGGGTGGTACTCGAAGGAGAAGTCGAAGATGGTCATGGTGGTCTGCCGCAAACGCGAGACGGCCATGATTCTGAAGTTTGCCAAGACCATCGACCCCGACGCCTTCATGACCGTGGGTTCGGTCATGGGTGTCTACGGCAAGGGCTTCCAGGCGCTCAACAAAATCTGATGCCGCTCCGCCGGCTTTCCGACGGAGTCCCGGCGGCAGCCGTTGCCGCTCTCTTCAGCACATGCTTCGGGCGATACTCCCGCTCCCTTGCCGAGGAGCGGCCGGGTCTTTCGCCCCTCTTTTTTTGATACCGATGCTTTGAATTCCGTGTCCCTGTTTGCCGATATCGTCCTCCCGCTGGCGCAGCCCGCCTACACCTTCGCCGTCCCCGAGGGGATGGAGCTGGTCGAGGGCCGTGCCGTCGTGGTCCAGTTCGGCGCCAACCGCTACTATACGGGCATCGTCTGGCGGCTGCACGACCGCCGTCCCGACTTCCGGCGCATCAAACCGGTGCTGCGGCCGCTGTACGACGTGCCGCTGCTGGGCGACGCGCAGCGCCGCTTCTGGGAGTGGGTCGCCTCCTACTACATGTGTTCGCTGGGCGAGGTGATGCGCGTGGCGCTTCCCGCGCTGATGAAGCCGAGCGGCAGCTCCGAGGAGGAGTTCGCTGCCGGGGAGTTCCGCCCGCGCAGCGAGACCTGGTTCTCGCTCGGCGAGGCGCTGCGCTCCGAGGAGCGCCTCCACGAACTCTTCGAGAAGCTCTCCCGCCGCGCCCCGCGCCAGTACGAGGCGCTGCTCGAAATCGCCGCGGCCCTTGCTCCCGACCTTGCACCGGAGGGCGCAGCCGCATCCGGCTCCCTGCCCGATGGCGGGACGGGCTCTGCACCGGCAGCCGGGGCCGGGGCCTCGGGACAACTCCCGACCGCAGCCGCGCCGGCTGCCGATGCACCGGCTGCCGATGCGCTGACCGCATCGACCGGTGCGGAACCTGCCGCCCCGATTGCCCCCTGCCTTCCGGCCGGGTTCGACGGGGCCGTGCCGCGACGCCTGCTGGCTGCCGAGCGCCCGGTGCTCCACCAGCTCGAGCGCAAGGGATTCATCCGCTCCGAGGAGCGTGAGCGGCAGCCCGGCTCCGAGCAGGATGCGCGCTTCCGCCTGCCGACCCTCTCTGCGGCCCAGGAGCGCTGCCTGGACGACATCTGGAACCTCTTCGCCTCGCACGAAAGCGTCCTGCTGCACGGCGTTACGGGCTCGGGCAAGACCGAAATCTACATCCATCTGATTGCCGAGACGCTGCGGCGCGGCGACGACGTGCTGCTGCTTGTCCCCGAAATAGCCCTCACGGCGCAGCTGGTCGAGCGCATGGAGCGCATCTTCGGCAGCCGCGTGACGGTCTACCACTCGCGCCTGACGGAGCACGCCCGTACCGAAACCTACCTGCGCCTCTGCCGCTCGACGGGGGGCGAGTTCGTCGTGGGGGCCCGCTCGGCGCTCTTCCTGCCGCTGCGGCGGCTGCGTCTGGTGGTCGTCGACGAGGAGCACGACTCGAGCTACAAGCAGTCGGACCCGGCGCCGCGCTACAATGCGCGCGACTGCGCCGTGGTGGCGGCGCGGCTCTTCGGCGGCCGGGTGCTGCTGGGCAGCGCCACCCCCTCGCTCGAGACGTGGCTCAATGCCGCGCGGGGCAAATACGGCAAGGTTTGCCTCACGGAGCGCTACGGCGGGGCGCAGCCGCCCCGCATCTTCGTCTCCGATACGCTGCGGGCCGTCAAGCGGGGCGAACGCCGGACGCACTTCAACAAGGAGCTGCTCGACGCCATCGGCGAGCGTCTCGACCGGGGCGAGCAGGTGATGCTCTTCCAGAACCGGCGCGGCTTCTCGCCCTATGTCGAGTGCACCGAGTGCGGCTGGACGGCGCGCTGCCCCCACTGCAACGTGACGCTGACCTACCACCGGGGCGCCTCCGAGCGGCTCGTCTGCCACTACTGCGGCCATACGGAGCCGGTGCCGGCGAAGTGCCCCTCGTGCCGGGTGACCGATGTCGTTCCGCGCGGCTTCGGCACCGAAAAGGTCGAGGAGGAGATTGCGCGGCTCTTCCCCGAGGCGCGCGTGGCGCGGCTCGACCGCGACAGCGTCACCTCGGAGCGCGCCTTCCGCGGCATCGTCTCCGACTTCGCACGCCGGCAGACCGACATTCTGGTCGGCACGCAGATGATTTCGAAGGGCTTCGACTTCGAGGGGGTCTCGCTCGTGGGTATCCTCAATGCCGACAACCTGCTCAACAATCCCGACTTCCGGGCCGCCGAACGCGCCTTCCAGCTCATGACGCAGGTGGCCGGCCGCGCCGGGCGCCGTGCCGTGCCGGGCGAGGTCATCATCCAGACCTCCGACCCCGCGTCGCCCCTCATCCGCCAGGTCGTGGCGGGCGACTACGAGGCGATGGCGCGCCAGCAGCTCGGCGAGCGGAGCACCTTCTTCTACCCGCCCTATGCCCGGCTGGTGGCGCTGACGCTCCGCCACCGTGACCCCGAACTGCTGCGGCGCGGTGCCGCGGCGCTCGGTGAGGCGCTCCGGGGCCGTTTCGGCCGCCGGGTGCTGGGCCCCATGGCGCCTCCCGTCGACCGTATCCGCGGCGAATATCTGGTCGGACTGCTGCTCAAGGTCGAGAGCGGCGCCTCGTTCGCCCGCGCCCGCGAGGTGCTGCGCGAGGAGCTCGGGAAGTTTGCCGCCGACGCCGATTTCCGCAAGATAACCCTTCTGTGCGATGTTGACCCTCAGTGAGTTGCTGCGCGATGTCTGGGCGCTGCTCTTTCCGCCCCGATGCCCGGTCTGCGGCTGTGTGATGAATGCCGGCGAGCGTACGGTCTGTACGCGCTGCCGCGCCTCGGCGCCGTTGACGGGCTTCTGGCTGCAGGCCGACAACCCGCTCTTCCGCCGCTTCTGGGGCCAGCTCCCCGTCGAGCGTGCCTCGGGATTCCTCTTCTACCGCCGCGGCAGCGGGTGGAGGGAGCTCATCCGCTCGTTCAAGTACCGCAATGCCTGGCGCCTGGCCTATGAGATGGGACGCTGGTATGGCCGCTGCCTGCGCGAAAGCGGCCTCTACGGCGATGTCGATGTGGTCGTTCCCCTGCCGCTGCACCCCTTCAAGCGGATGCGGCGCGGTTACAACCAGTCGGAATACATCGCCGAGGGCATCGCCCGCGAACTGGGTGTCGGCGTCGACCGCCGCAGCGTCCGGCGCTGCCGCAATACGGCCAGCCAGGCCCGCCGTCCCCGCCGCGAACGCTATGAAAACGTCCGCGACGCCTTTGCCGTCCGTCGTCCCGGGGCGTTGGCCGGACGGCACGTGCTGCTGGTCGACGATGTCTTCACGACGGGCAATACGGTCATCTCGTGCGGCGGGGCGATTCTCCGGGCGGTGCCCGACTGCCGCCTGAGCGTGGCGGTGCTGGCCGTCTCGCACCGCGAGCTGGGTGTCCGCGACTGATTGCTTCCATTGCCGTTGCGATGGCCAATGTGCTGGTCTGCAGCCTACTGCATGCGTTCCGAAGCGTCCGTGCCGCGAAAAACATCCCTCCCGCCGTTTTGAATTTTCGGCGTGAATCGTTACTTTTGGGCGTTGAAACCGTCGTATTGACCCCGAGTCCCCACTACCGCATATCATGGCGAAAGAATATACCCCTTCGAACCGCAACCGCGAGGCCTTCGAGGCCCTGACCGAGGGTGCGGGCAACGTACCGCCCCAGGCTGTCGAACTGGAGGAGGCGGTCCTCGGCGCGCTGATGCTCGAAAAGGACAGCATCATCACCGTGCAGGAGTTCATCACTCCCGAAGCCTTCTATACGGAGGAGCACCGCCTCATCTACAAGGCCATCGAGGAGCTCTCGATGGAGCTCAAGCCCATCGACCTCTATACGGTCACCGAGCGGCTCAAGGCCAAGAAGGAGCTCAAGAAGGTGGGCGGTGCCGCCTACCTTGCGCAGCTCACCCAGAAGGTGGGCTCGGCGGCCAACGTCGAGTTCCATGCCAAAATCATCGCCCAGAAGTATGTGCAGCGCGAGCTGATTCGCTCGGCGACAGAGATTCAGCGCCGGTCGTACGACGAGTCGACCGATGTGACGGAGCTCATCGGTTTTGCCGAGGGCGAGATTTTCAAGGTCTCCGAGGGCCATGTCAAGCGTTCGGTCCAGTCGTCGAAGGATATCCTGGCCCGCGCGCTGATGCAGATTGAGGAGGCGTCGAAGAATATGAGTGCCTACAACGGCGTGCCGTCGGGCTTCATGGCCATCGACCGCGTGACGCTGGGCTGGCAGCTTTCGGACCTCATCATCGTGGCGGCGCGCCCCTCGATGGGTAAGACGGCCTTCGTCCTCTCGATGGCCCGCAACATGGCCGTCGACTACGAACAGGGCGTGGCCTTCTTCTCGCTCGAAATGTCGGCCGTGCAGCTGATGATGCGTCTGATTATCGCCGAGACGGGCCTCTCGGGCAACGACGTGAAGTCGGGCCGGCTGACCCCCGAACAGTGGCGCCACCTCGAATCGGCCACCAAGCCGCTGGGCGCCGCCCCGCTCTACATCGACGACACGCCGGCGCTCTCGGTCTTCGAGTTCCGCTCGAAGGCGCGCCGTCTGAAGATTCACAACGACATCAAAATCATCATCATCGACTACCTCCAGCTGATGACCGGCAACCAGGACACGAAGGGCAACCGCGAGCAGGAGGTGGCCTTCATCTCGCGTACGCTCAAGGCCATCGCCAAGGAGCTCAACGTGCCGATTATCGCCCTTTCGCAGCTGAGCCGCGCCACCGAGATGCGCGGCGGCTCGAAGCGGCCCCAGCTCTCGGACCTCCGCGAGTCGGGCGCCATCGAGCAGGATGCCGACATCGTGGCCTTCATCCACCGCCCCGAGTACTACGGCATCAACCAGGACGAGAACGGCATGCCGACGGCCGGCATGGCCGAAATCATCCTGGCCAAGCACCGTAACGGCGCCGTGTGCGACGTCAACCTCCGCTTCCTCAAGGAGCAGGCGCGTTTCGTCGACGTCGAGGACTCGATGCTGCCTCCGGCCCAGGCCTCCGAGAGCCAGCAGGCCTACGACGACTATGCGAGCGGCTCGAATGCCCCGATGGTCGGCGGTCTGGGTGCTTCGGCGGGCGGCGGCGAATTCGATATCAACGCCTCGACGTTGCTCGGCGACGAGGCTCCCTTCTGATTTTAATCCCTGTCGAACCCGAAAAGCTGCAGCACCATGTTTGTCCGGACCTATGCGGGAGCAATCGTCGGAATCGACGCCGTGACGGTGGCCGTCGAGGTCAACATCGCGGGCGGCGGGCTGGGCCTCTATCTGGTGGGGCTGCCCGACAATGCCGTCAAGGAGAGCGAGCAGCGCATCCGTGCGGCATTTGAGAACTCGGGCGAGCGCTTCACCGGCCGCAAGGTGGTGGTCAACCTCGCGCCGGCCGACCTGCGCAAGGAGGGCGCCGGCTTCGACCTGCCCATTGCCGTGGGGATTCTTGCGGCCATGCAGCGCATCGATGCGGAGCGGTTGCAGGGAACGATGTTTGCGGGCGAACTGTCGCTCGACGGCTCGGTGATGCCCGTGCGCGGCGTCCTGCCGCTGGCGCTCCGTGCGCGTGCCGACGGGATGGCGCGCATCGTGCTGCCCCGGGCCAACGTGGCCGAGGCGGCCGTGGTCGAGGGCATCGACGTCATCGGCGTGGAGTCGCTCCGCGAGACGCTCGCCTGGCTCGGCGGCGAGCGGGAAATCGCCCCGGCCCGGGCGGCCGAGGCGGAACCCTTCGAAGAGGCGGCGGGACGCTTTGCCGAGGACTTTGCCGACGTCAGGGGGCAGTCCCATGCCAAGCGGGCGCTCGAAATCGCCGCGGCCGGCGGCCACAACGTGCTGCTCATCGGCTCGCCCGGTTCGGGCAAGACGATGCTTGCGCGGCGCATGCCGACCATCCTCCCGCCGCTCTCGCGCGAGGAGGCGCTGGAGACCACCAAAATACACTCCGTGGCGGGCAAGGAGGGCGTTTCGGGCGGCCTGCTGACCCATCGTCCCTTCCGGGCGCCGCACCACCTCACCTCGCAGGTGGCGCTCATCGGCGGCGGACAGTCGCCCCGTCCGGGCGAGGTGTCGCTGGCCCACAACGGCGTGCTCTTCCTCGACGAGCTGCCCGAATTCGGGCGCAACGTCCTCGAGGTGCTGCGCCAGCCGCTCGAGGAGAAGCGAATTGTCGTCTCGCGGGCGAGGTACAGTGTGGAGTATCCCGCCAACTTCACCCTCGTGGCGGCGATGAACCCCTGCCCGTGCGGCTACTACAACCATCCGACCAAGGAGTGCACCTGTGCGCCGGGAGCCGTCCACCGCTACATGGGGCGTATCTCGGGGCCGCTGCTCGACCGCATCGACCTTCACATCGAGGTGACGCCCGTTGCACCCGGCGAACTCTCGTCGGCGGCGCCCGGCGAGCGGAGTGCCGTCATCCGCGAGCGGGTCATCCGTGCGCGGGCGCTGCAGGCGGAGCGCTTCCGCGGCATCGAGGGACTCTATACCAACGCCATGATGAACTCGGCCATGCTGCGCGCCTTCTGCCCGCTCGACGGGGCGGCCGAGGCGCTGCTCATGCGGGCCATGGAGCGGCTGGGGCTCTCGGCCCGCGCCTACGACCGGGTTCTGAAGGTGGCACGGACCATCGCCGACCTGGCGGGCGAGGAGCTCCTTGCGGCGCCCCACGTGGCCGAGGCCATCAACCTGTCTCTTATACACATCTCCGAGCCCACGAGACATCTCAGGATCTC
>UQNV01000035.1 GCA_900542505.1 uncultured Alistipes sp. | reverse complement strand
ACCAAGAATAACAGGACCAGAATCTGTTGTGTTACCATTACACCATAGCTCAATGACGTTTTGGTGATGCAAAAGTAGAACTTTATTTTGCAACTACCAAGAAAAATCCGAAAAAAAATTCCTATATTTGTTTTTATCTCCGCGGAGAAAACCTGTTGAAACTTGAAACTTGCATTAAATCATTGAATTATGGGAATCAAACTCCGGCTTGTCGTCATGAATTTCCTCCAGTTCGCCGTCTGGGGCTCCTATCTGGTCTGCATCGGTAACTTCCTGGGCCGGGTAGGGCTGGGCGATTACATCTCCTGGTTTTATGTGGCCCAGGGTGTCGTGTCGATTTTCATGCCTGCCATCATCGGGGCCATCGCCGACAAATTCGTCGAGCCCCAGCGGCTGCTCGGCATTTCGCATCTGACGGCAGCCCTCTTCATGCTTCTGGCCGCCTGGTTCGGCTATCAGGCGACGGAGCTGACGCTCGCCGGTCTGCCGACCTCCGTCGGCCCGATTTTTACGGCCTACTGTCTGAGCGTGGCGTTCTACATGCCGACAATCGCCCTCTCGAATACGGTGGCCTTCTCGATTCTCAAGAGCCGCGGGTTTGATACCGTGAAGGATTTCCCGCCCATCCGCGTCTTCGGAACCGTCGGATTCATCGCCGCCATGTGGTTCGTCAATTTCGTCGGTTTTGGCGGTGCCGGTGTCCAGTCCGCAGCGGGCGAGGGTGCTCAGGGCCTCGTGCTGGCACCCATGGCTGCCCAGTTCACCTACATGCAGCTGATTGTCTGCGGAGCGCTGGGCCTCATCCTCGGACTCTACGCCTTTACGCTTCCCTCGTGTCCCATCGACCGTTCGGCCGCATCGGGTCACAAGACGCTTGCGCAGCGTCTCGGTCTCGACGCCTTCGTGCTCTTCAAACAGCGCAAGATGGCCCTCTTCTTCATCTTCTCGATGCTGCTGGGTGTTTCGCTGCAGATTACCAACGGCTATGCGACCCCCTACATCAACAGCTTCGCCGCCGCGTCCGAAAGCTGGTTTGCCGAGAATCCCACCCTGCTGGTTTCGGTTTCGCAGGTTTCCGAGGCGCTGTGTATCCTGCTCATCCCGTTCTGTCTCAAACGGTTCGGTATCAAGGCGGTCATGCTGATGGCCATGTTCGCGTGGGTGCTTCGCTTCGGCTTCTTCGGCATCGGAACGACCGAAACCACAATCGGCATCGTCCTGCTCTTCCTCTCGTGCATCGTCTACGGCGTGGCGTTCGACTTCTTCAACGTCTCGGGCGCCCTGTTCGTCGAGCAGGAGGCCGCCAAGCCCATGCAGGCCAGTGCCCAGGGGCTCTTCATGCTGATGACCAACGGCATCGGCGCTTCGGTCGGCACCTGGATTGCCGGCAACATTGTCTCCCATTACTGCGACTGGAACGGAGGCTTCCTGGTGGCGCGCGAAGGCGTCGCCGGCGGCTGGACCGCCACGTGGCTCATCTTTGCCACCTATGCACTGGTCGTGGCGCTGGTCTTCGCGCTGGTCTTCCGTTATCGGCATGACCCCCGTGCGGTCGGCAATGCGAAATAACCAATAAACGGAACCGGTCGGCGATGAATGTGGAAATCGGAACGGATTGCATCGGCTGCGGCCGTTGCGTGCGGGTCTGTCCTTCGGGAATTCTGGTGCAGCCGCTGCCCGGCGGACCCGCGGCTGTGGTGCGGCCCGAGCGCTGCATCGGTTGCGGCCATTGTGTGGCGGCGTGTCCCGTCTCGGCCGTGAGCCACGAGCTCTTCCCGGCGGGGACGGTGCTCCCGCTCGACCGTGGGGCGCTGCCGTCGCCCGACGAGGTCGCGATGCTGCTGCGTGCGCGCCGTTCGAACCGTGCGCTGACCGACCAACCCGTGCCCGACGAGGCACTGCGGCGGATTGTCGCTGCGGCAGACTGTGCACCGACGGCCACCAATGCCCGCGAACTGGGCTATACGCTGGTGACCGACCCGGCCGTGCTGCGGAGCGTCACGGAGTTTACCCTCGGCGTATTCGGCCGCGTGGCGCGGCTGCTTTCTAATCCGCTGGTGTATCCCTGGGTGCGTCTGTTCCTGCCCGATGCGGCGCGTTATCTTCCCGCTTTCCGGCGCATGCAGCGGGAGTATGCCGAGGGTCATGACCCCATTCTGCGGGGAGCGACGGTCCTGCTCGTCGTCCATGCGCCCCGCAAGAGCCGGTTCGCGGCCGAGGATGCCAATCTGGCCATCCAGAATGCCTCGCTGATGGCCGAATCGCTCGGCGTGAGTCAGATTTACATGGGCTTCGTGCTGGTGGCCGCCCGCCGCAGGCGGGGAGCGCTCGAGCGTCTGCTGGGGCTCGGTCCTGAGCGCACCGTCAGTGCGGCCATGGCCTTCGGAGTGCCGGCCTTCCATTTCGCGAAGATGCTCGTGCGGCCGGCATCGCCCCTCGAGCGTATCTGAAAAGGAGGTGCCCGGCCCTGCCTCTTGTGACGGAGGGCTGACGCGGGGTCCGGTCCGGCGGAGCGTGCCGGGCCAATCATCGATTGCGGGAATAGTTCCTGAAAGCAA
Source organism: uncultured Alistipes sp. (assembly GCA_900542505.1). GTDB lineage: Bacteria > Bacteroidota > Bacteroidia > Bacteroidales > Rikenellaceae > Alistipes > Alistipes stercorigallinarum. The sequence goes on along the minus strand of UQNV01000035.1, from coordinate 21,223 downwards.
AAAGCGGAAACCGTACAGGTTTCCGCTTTTCGTATGGTGTCGTATCGTATAGTATAGTTATAGTGTCGTGCCGCTTGGTGTCGAGTTGCTTAGCGCCGAGCCGCTGCCGCATGGCTCGCCCGTTCGGCCGAGGGGTGTGTCATGACGCCCCGCACATGCCCTGCTGCCGGGGTGGGGACGCACACTCTGTCAATACATGTTGTCGTAGCGGCTTTGGCTCTTGTCGTACTTGAGGTCCGAGAGCGAGGCGGCCTTCACGCCGATGTTGAAACTCCAGCTGCGGTAGTATCCGAAGGGAATCCACGAGAAGGACATCTGCCAGCAGTGCAGGTCGCGCGTGATGGATACCGACGAGGTGGTGAGCTTGTTGTTGGCGATGTCGTAGCCGCCCTGGAACGTGACGCCCATCTTGGGGGTGATGTTGACGCTGCCGTTGAAGCCGATGGTCTGCGAGACGTTGGCCCGGTAGCCCTTGGGCGGGTAGTTGCCGTAGGAGACCGAATAGTTCACCGTATAGTTGAAGCCGAAATTCCACGGCAGCGAGAAGTCGTAGTAACTCTGGGCCATGTACTGCCTGCGCAGCACGGGGTCCATCGTCCCGTAGGGGTCGAAGAAGGGGTTCATGTACTCGGGCGGGATGCTCGTGATGTCGTTGACGGCCGGTTGTGAGCGGTCGTCACGCGACTTGAACGTATAGCCGAACGACCAGCCCGTCGAGACGATGCGGCCCGGGAAGAAGAGCTTGTCGTAGCGTCGTCCCTCGGGTGTGACGCGGTAGGGGTCCAGTGTGGCCGAGAGGTTGATGCCGAAGTTGTTGAAGAGCGTCGTACGGAACGAGAGGCTGATGTTCGAGAGCTTCATCGAGTCGGCCAGGAAGTTGTACGAACCGCTCAGGCGCAGCTCGTCGATGAGCTTGATTTTCTTTACGCCCGAGGTGTCGCGCTTCGAGAGCACCTTCATCTCGAGGTTCTGCGAGAGCGAGAAGGTCATCGCCGCCTGCTGGCCCGAGCTGGGGACGCCGTAGGCATTGACCGAATAGGGCGAGTAGGTGGTGAAGTTGCCCAGCGAGTCGGTCTGGCGCATGCGGTAGTAGCCGTAGCGCGGGTCGCCGAAGTTCGGGGCGTAGGAGAAGCCGATGGAGGGGGTGAGCGTATGGCGGATGGCCTGGATTTTGCGGTCCTTGCGCTTCTTCGTAAAGTCGAACATGCCGTAGACGGTCGTCGAGGCCGAGACGCTCGCCGTGTAGTTGTAGAGGCGGTAGAATCCGTACTGGGGCGCCAGCGTGTCGGTGCGGTTGGTGACGGGGTTCCACTCGTACTCCTGCTTCTTGAAATACCACTTCTCCGTGTAGTTGAACGACGGCGAGATGTTGATGTAGTTGAACAGGTTGAACGACGCCGAGACGGGAATCGAGTGCTCGATGCCGTTCTTCATGTTGTCGAGCGTCTTGCTGGAGAAGAATTCCGATTCGGTGGTGGTCACCGAGTTGGTCATCTTGCCGGTGTACTGCATCGAGATTTTCTCGTACCAGCGCTCCTTGCCGATGCGCTCCTTGCGCTTGAAGGGGTAGATGCGCGAGACGTTGAAGACCAGCGTGGGCAGCGTGACCGAGAGCGTCTTGTTGCTCGAGTTCTGCGAGATGGCCATGTTGGCCGAGAGCGAGAAGGGGGTTCCGGCCCAGTTCTTCGAGTAGGAAATCGAGGAGTTGGTCTGCGTGGCCAGAATGTCGTTGAGGTTGGTGGCCGCATAGCGGTTGTAGCCGCTCGTACGGAAGTTCACCGAGGCCGAGAAGGTCGAACCGGGGTTGGCCTTGGCATCCTGCGAGTGGGTCCACTGGATGCTGAAGTCGCTGCTCTTGGCATAGTCGGGTTCGCCCTTTTCGCCGATTTTGTTGTTCGAGTACTGGATGTTGAAGCTGCCGCTGTACTTGTAACGCTTGATGTAGCGGGCGGCTGCCGAGGCCTCCCACGAGCCGAGCGTATAGAAGCCGCCCCGCAGCGCCAGGTCGGCGTGGTCGCCCAGCGTGAAGTAGTAGCCCATGTCACGCAGGTAGAAACCCTTGGTGGCCACCTCGCCGTAGGTGGGCATCAGAAGACCCGACTTCGGGCCGCTGCTGATGGGGAAGAACCCTTCGGGAATGCCCAGGAAATAGAGCGGCACGTCCTCCATCACCAGGTAGGCCGGACCGGTGACCACCTTCTTGCCGGGAATCACCTTCGCCTTGGTCATCGCCAGGTAAAAGTGGGGGTGGTCCGTATCCTCGCAGGTGGTGTATTTGCCGTTTTCGATGTTGATGGTGTTGTCGGGCATCTTCTTCACGCTGCCGCCTACCAGCCAGCCGTCGCCCTGCTGCGTGGCCACGCCCTTGATTTTGGCCTTCTTCGTGTCGATGTTGTAGACAATCGTATCCATCGTGTAGGATTCGCTGCCTTCCGCGAATTCGGGCTTGGTCACCACGGGCTCGCCCTCCAGCGTATCGGCCTTGCCGTAGGCGTAAATCAACTTGTTGTCCATGTTGATGCGCATGAAGTCGGCCTTGAGGTTGCTGTTCTGGTAGCTGACGCTGCCCTGGTTGTAGATGTAGACAATCTTGTTGCGCACGTCGTATACCAGCGAGTCGGTGTTCTGGCCCGAGATGATGTCGTCGAGGAATGCGCCGCCTCCTTTGCGTTTCGAGGTGTCGCGGCGCTGCGGGGTGCTCTTCTGCTCGACAAGCGAATCGACCGATGCGCTGAAGAGCGAATCGCGCTCCTCCCGGGGCAGCGAGTCGAATGCGGCGCGGCGCCGTTCGGCTTCGCGCTCCTCGCGCTGTCGGCGGCGGCGTTCGCGGCGGGTTGCCGCCGGCTCCTCGGGAGCGGGGGCCGCCACCTCATCGGCCGGGGCGGGAGAGAGGTTCAGGGTGTCGCGCAACCGGACCTCTTCCGCGGCGGAAGGGGCCGAAAAGCCGAAAACCAGCTGTGCGAAGAGCAGAAGAACGGCTGCCGAAACGAGATATTTTACCCGGAATCTCTCCAAATTTTCAAAAAATTACGTACCTTTGCCGACAAGTCGGCAAAACGCTTCCGGACCCTGCCCGCCGACGTGGCGCGGCCTCTTCCCGGGCGCGACGAAAGCGCGACAAAGATAGGTAAAAATTTACAGAAAGCTTACAATTCACCTCATAATATATGCTGGGAAGACCTCTTGCAATCGTGGCATTTGCTCTGGCGGCCGTTTTTACCAACGGTTTGCGGGCGGAAAATATTGCACCGGGACTCAAGGTCGTGGTGCTCGATGCCGGCCACGGAGGCAAGTTCCCCGGGGCGCACTACGGCAACGTCTACGAGAAGAACCTCACGCTGTCGGTGGTGCTCCGTCTGGGCAAGCTCATCGAGGAGGGTATGCCCGGGGTGAAGGTGGTCTATACGCGCAAGACGGACAAGGAGCTGGGTGCGACGCTGCTGGACGACCTGCAGGCACGTGCCGACATCGCCAACCGGGCGGGCGGCGAGCTGTTCGTCTCGGTGCATGTCAATGCCGCGGCGTCGACGGCGGCCCGCGGTGTCGAGACGCTCATCATGGGCGAGACGCCCAAGGAGCAGCGTTACAACGAGGATGCCCTCTACGAAAGCAACCGCGAAGACCTCATCGACATGTCGGACGAGCGGACGGCTGCCATCGTACGGGCCTATATCCAGAACCTGCAGTTCACCTACGGCGAATACAGCATGGCGATGGCCCGTTGCATCCAGAACAGCTACGGCAAGGCGGGACGCCACCTGCGGGGCATCAAGCCTCAGCTGCTGCGCGTGCTCTACGCCACCGACATGCCGGGTGTGCTGACCGAAATCGGCTTCATGTCCAATCCCCAGGAGATGGCCTACATGAAGTCCGAAAAGGGACAGGCCGAAATCGCCCGGTCGCTCTACAACGCCGTACGCGACTACGACGCCTACCTGCGCGGTACGCAGCTCTCCGACCCCGCCGGCAGGGAGACGGGTGCCGCCCAGGCCGCAGCGGCGGGCAAGACGGATGGCGGCGCGGCCGCTGCCACACCCGGGAAGTCCGAGGTGCGTTATGCGGTGCAGGTGCTGGCGAGCCCCAAGCGGGTTGCCACCTCCTCGTCGCAGTTCCGCAAGTATCGGAACAAGGTGAAGCAGTACGATGCGGAGGGTACCTTCCGCTACAAATATTGTGTGGGGGAGTACCGCACCGAGGAGGAGGCCCGCAAGGCGCTCCGCGAGGTGCGCAAGAGCTTCCCCGATGCCTTCGTGGTGCGTTGCAGCGGAGGCCGGATTGTCAAATAAAGCATTTCAATCATGAACGTGAAAAGAGAAGCCAAAATCGGAATATTCGCCGTCGCGATGATTCTTGCCGCATGGGCGGGCATCCGCTTCCTGAGCGGCATCGACATCTTCAGCCGCAATGTGGAGTACTATGCCGCCTATGACCAAATCAACGGCGTGCAGGCCGCCTCGCCCATCATGATGCGGGGCGTGAAAATCGGTACGGTGACCGGTATTTCGTTCGACCCGTCGCACAGCGACAAGGTGGTGCTCCAGCTCACCATCCGCCGCACCTACCGCATCCCGACCGACTCCGAGGCGAAAATCGTCAGCAGCAGCCTGATGGGTGCCAAGGCCATCGAGGTGAGCTACGGCACGGCGGCAACCTTCCTCGAGGCGGGCGACACGATTCGTTCGGGCCGCGACCGCGACCTGATGGACATGGCCGGTTCGGAGCTCGACTTCTTCAAGCAGCGCTTTTCGCGGCTGACCGACGACCTGTCGCAGACGCTGGGCAACATCAACCGCCTGCTCGAGGAGAATGCGGCCAGCCTTTCGGGGACGATGGCCCATCTGAACTCCATTACAAGCAACGTCGACGAACTGCTCGCCACCGAGCGGACGCATCTGCACGAAGCCATCGGCGGACTGTCCGAATTCGCCGGAACACTCGGCGAGAATGCCGGCCGTGTGGACAGCATCCTGCGCCGTGTCAACGAGATGGCCGGCGACCTCTCCGAGCAGGAGTTCGCCTCGAACCTGGCCGGCTCGGTCGAAGAGCTGAACACGCTGCTCGAAAAGCTCAACGAGCAGCAGGGGACGCTCGGCAAACTGGTGGGTGATACGGCGCTTTACGACTCGCTGACCGAGGCGAGCGGCAATCTGGCCGCGCTGCTCGAGGACCTCAAGCAGTATCCGGCGCGCTACGTCCATCTGTCGGTCTTCGGGCGTGACCCCGAAAAGATGAAGGCCAAGGCGGAGCGCCGGGCCGCGAAGGAGGCGGCTCGGGCCGAGCGCGATTCGCTCAAGCGCGCCGCGCGGCAGTAGACGCTGCGGTGAGTCGTGCAGCCGGGGCTTCGGGCGCCGGGACGCATGCCGCCGTGAGGCGGCGCGGGTCCGCCGGGGTGAAAACCGCCGGGACGTGCGCTGCGGGCGGCTGAAGAGAGCGGCAGGCGGGAGCAACAGGCGGGAGCGGCAGAAGAGACTGGTACAAACCCCTTCCTCGGGAGGGGTTTGATTCATGAAGTGGGGTGGGCTCCGGGAGCCGGTGCCGCCCCGTGCACCGCACGCCGCGCCGCTGTTCGGTTGGGCGTCCGTCGTGCGGACAGACAGATGAAAAACAGAATGTTATGATATATCCCGATAGTTTCGAACAGAAAATCGGTTTCGACCGGGTCCGTGAGCAGGTGGCTGCCGGCTGTACGATGCAGGCGGCCCGCGAGAAGCTCGCCGGGGAGCGCTTTTCGACCTCGGCCCGCGAGATTGAACGACGCCTTGCGCTGGCCGACGAGATGCGCCAGCTGCTCGACCTCGAACGCGACTTCCCGTCGGGCGACTTCCCCGATGTCGACGGCGTGATGGCCAAGCTGCAGGTCGAGGGGACCTTCCTCGATGTGGAGGAGGTCGTCGTGCTGCGCCGCGCGCTTGCGGCCATCGGGGCCATAGTCTCCTTCGTCCTCGCCCGTGGCGAAAACCGCTATCCGGCGCTCCATGCCTGCAGCCGCGGGGTGGAGGCCTTCCCCGAAATCGTGCGGCGCATCGATGCCATCGTCGACGGCTTCGGCCAGGTGAAGGACAGCGCCTCGCCCGAACTGCAGCAGGTGCGGCGCGCCATCCGCGAACGCGAGGGGCAGGCGGCCAAGCGGCTGCAGCAGGTGCTGGCTGCCGCCAAGGGGGCGGGCATCGTCGATGCCGACGCCCAGATTTCCATCCGCGACGGCCGCCCCGTGATACCCGTCGCCGCCTCGAACAAGCGCAAGCTCCAGGGCTTCATCCACGACGAGTCGGCCACGGGACGCACCTTCTATGTCGAGCCGGTCGAGGTGGTCGAAATCAACAACGAGCTGCGCGAACTGGAGTACGCCGAGCGGCGCGAGATTGTCCGCATCCTGACGGCCTTCACCGATGAAATCCGTCCCGAGGCCCCGCTCATCGCCGCTTCGGGCGACTATCTGGCCGAGGTCGACATGCTGCGCGCCAAGGCGCGCTGGGCCTCGGAAAACGGCTGCGGCCGCCCCATCGTCTCGACCGACGACCGCCTGGTGCTCCGTAATGCGCGCCATCCGCTCCTGCAGCAGACGCTGCGCGCCCAGGGCCGCGAGGTGGTGCCCCTCGACATGCAGCTCGACCGCGGGAAACACATCCTGGTCATCTCGGGCCCCAATGCCGGCGGCAAGTCGGTCTGCCTGAAGACCACCGGCATCGTGCAGTACATGTTCCAGTGCGGATACCTCGTCCCGGCGTCGGAGGTCTCCGAACTGCCCGTCTTCCGCAGCATCTACATCGACATCGGCGACGAACAGTCGATTGACGACGACCTGTCGACCTATTCGTCGCATCTGCTCAACATGAAGCACATGCTCGCCGGCGCCTCGCCCGAGACGCTGGTGCTCATCGACGAGTTCGGCTCGGGCACCGAGCCCATCATCGGCGGCGCCATTGCCGAGGCCATCCTCGAGCGGCTGCTCGAGAAGGGGTGCTACGGAGTCATCACGACCCACTACGCCAACATCAAGTACTATGCGGCCAGCACCGAGGGCATCGCCAACGGCGCCATGGCCTTCGACGTGCAGCACATCCGCCCCCTGTTCCGTCTCGAGATGGGCAAGCCGGGCAGCTCGTTCGCCGTCGAAATCGCTCGCAAAATCGGCCTTCCCGAGGAGCTCATCCGCGAGGCGGGCGAGAAGGCGGGCAGCGACCACATCAACATCGAGAAGCAGCTGCGCGAGATTGCGCGCGACAAGCACTACTGGGCGCAGAAGCGCGAGCGTATCCGCCTGACCGACCGCAAGGTCGAGGAGCTGGAGCGCAACTACGCCGAGCAGCTTGCGAAAATCCGCACCGAGCGGAACGAAATCATCCGCCGTGCCAAGCAGGAGGCGCAGGAGCTGGTGGCCGAGGCCAACCGCCAGATTGAGAATACCATCAAGACCATCCGCGAGGCGCAGGCCGAGCGGGAGCTCACGCGCCTGGCGCGCAAGGAGCTGGAGGAGTTCCGCGAGACGGTCGAACGGCGCGACGACGAGGCGCGCGACGCCTCGGTGGCCCGCGAGATGGAGCGCATCGAGCGGCGGCAGCAGCGGCGTGCCGAGCGGCGCGAGCAGCAGAGCGGCGTGAAGCCGGCTGCGGCGGAGCCCGTGGCGGCGAAACCCCGCGAGGTGGAGGTCGGTTCGAAGGTCCGCATGGCGGGGCAGGAGATGGTCGGCGTGGTGCAGTCCATCAAGGGCAAACGGGCCCAGGTGGCCTTCGGCCAGATTCTCACGACCGTCGAGAAGGAGCGTCTGCAGGTGGTCTCGAACAACGAATACCGCGAGGCGACGCGTCCCCAGACGGCGCGGACCCGCATCTCGGTCGACATCTCGGCGCGCAAGCTCAACTTCCGCGACCACATCGACGTGCGGGGCATGCGGGCTGCCGAGGCGCTCGAGGCGGTGCAGGACCTGGTGGACGATGCGCTGATGGTGGGCGTAAGCTCGGTGACCATTCTCCACGGAAAGGGCACCGGTGCGCTCAAGGAGGAGATTCGCCGCTATCTGCGGACGGTGCCCGAGGTGGTGAGCGCCGTCGACGAGCATGCCGACCGCGGCGGTGCAGGCATCACCATCGTCACCTTCTCGGCCGAATGATGCCGGGCCCGGTTCCGGCGGCCCGAAGTATCGGGAACAGAGGTTGTGGAACATTATTAGTGATTCGTTCATGAAATACCTTCTTTCGCAGATTGCCGCCATCGTGGGCGGCAGCCTGTACGGGGCGGACGCGGAGGTCCGCTCGGTGGTGACCGACAGCCGCTCGCTCTCGTGCGAGTTCGGCACGGAGCCGATGTTCGTCGCCATGCGCGGCGCCAACCACGATTCGCACGATTTCGTGCGTGAAATGCAGGCCCGGGGCGTTCGGGCCTTCCTCGTCGAACGGCGCCTGGCGGAGCTCGAATGCGACGGCTGCGGTTTTGTGGTGGTCGACCACGCCATTGCGGCGCTGCAGCGCCTGGCGGCCTATCACCGAGCGCAGTTCCACGGCACGGTGGTGGGCATCACCGGCTCGAACGGCAAGACGGTCATCAAGGAGTGGATTGTCGAGGAGCTGCCCGCAGGCGTGAAATACTACCGCTCGCCCAAGAGCTACAACTCGCAGCTGGGCGTGCCCCTCTCGGTGCTGATGCTCGAGGGCGACGAGGAGCTGGCGATTTTCGAGGCGGGAATCTCGCGTCCGGGCGAGATGGCGCGTCTGGAGCGCATCATCCGCCCCGACGTGGTGGTCTTCACCTCCATCGGCGATGCCCACCAGGAGAATTTCGTGAGCCTCGAACAGAAGTGCGACGAGAAGATGGAGCTGGCGCGCAGCGCCCGCAAAATCATCTACCACAGCTACTACGAGCCGCTGGGCGCGATGATTGAGTCGCGCTTTCCCGAGCGCAAGCCGGTCGATGCGGCCCGTTTTCCCGAGGTGCCCGAGAGCATCGTGGGCAATGCCGCCTCGCGGCGCAACGCCCAACTGGTCGAGGCCTTCTGCGCCGTGATGGGCTATCCGGCGCCGAGCTTCTCGGCAGCCCCCTCGGTGGCCATGCGCCTCGAGGTGAAGGAGGGTATCAACGACTCGGTGCTGGTCAACGACGCCTACAACCTCGACCTCAATTCGCTGGCGCTGGCGCTCGACTACCTCCACAATGTGGCCCTCTCGCGCCGCAAGACCCTCATCCTGTCGGACATTCCCCAGAGCGGACTGCCCGACGAGGAGCTCTATGCCCGCGTGGCCGGCATGGTCGAGCGCTCCGGCGTGGACTGCTTCATCGGCATCGGCCCGCGGCTGCGCCGCTTCGCGGGGCTCTTCACCTGCCAGCGCGCCTTCTATGCCTCGACCGACGAGTGCATCGCCCGCATCGGGCGGGAGGCCGTGGCCGGGCGTACGGTGCTGCTCAAGGGGGCGCGCGAGTACCGCTTCGAGAAGCTGGCCCATGCCCTTTCGCGCAAGAGCCATACGACGGTGCTCGAGGTCGACCTCGACGCCATGCGCGACAACCTCAACTACTTCCGCTCGAAGCTCGCCTTCGGGACGCGGCTGGTGGCGATGGTCAAGGCGGCGAGCTACGGCACGGGCGACTTCGAGGTGGCCCAGATGCTCCAGCACGAGGGTGTCGACTATCTGGCCGTCGCCTTCGCCGACGAGGGCGTGCTGCTGCGCGAGCGCGGCATCACGATGCCGGTGGTGGTGCTCAACGCCGATGCCGACAGCTTCGATGTGATGATTGCCAACCGTCTGGAGCCCGAAATCTACAGCTTCCACTCGCTCGATGCCTTCGAGGCGGCGGCCGAACATGCCGGCGAGAGCCGCTATCCGATTCACATCAAGCTCGATACGGGCATGCACCGTCTGGGCTTCGTCGAGGAGGAGCTCCCCGCCCTGTGCGAGCGGCTCCGCGCGACGACGCAGGTGCAGGTGGCGACCGTCTTTTCGCACCTCAACTGTGCCGACATGCCCGAGGAAGACGAATATACGCGGGCGCAGATTGCCCGCTACGACCGGATGAGTTCGGCGCTGGTCGATGCGCTGCCCTACGGCGTCATCCGCCATACGGCCAATTCGGCCGCCATCGAGCGCTTCCCCGAGGCGCAGTTCGACATGTGCCGGCTGGGCATCGGGCTCTATGGCTTCGGCTGGCGCCACAATCCGGCGCTGCGCCCCGTGGCGACGCTCAAGACCCGCATCGTGCAGCTCAAGCACCTCCGCGCGGGCGATGCGGTGGGTTATGGCCGAGCCGGAAAGCTCGACCGCGACACGGTGACGGCGACCATCCCCGTGGGCTATGCCGACGGTCTGGACCGCCATCTGGGTTGCGGCCGCTGGTCGATGCGCGTCAAGGGGATGCCGGCGCCCGTCGTGGGGCGCATCTGCATGGACAGCTGCATGATTGACGTGACGGACATTCCCGGCGTCGCGGAGGGCGACGAGGCGGTGATTTTCTCGGCCGAGCCGGGCAACGACCCCGAAGCGATGGCCGAGGTGCTCGGCACCATCTCCTACGAGGTGCTCACCTCCGTGTCGGGCCGCGTCAAGCGCATATACCTCAAGGAGTAACCATTCCGAACAACAACGAACGACGATGGCAACAGAATCCCCAAACAAGAAGAAAGGCACGCTTTACCTGATACCCTGTCCCATTTCGGACGAAACGGCACCGTGGGAGGTGCTTCCCGCAGCCAACCGGGCCGTGATGGACGCGCTCGACTATTTCATCGTCGAGAATGTGCGCACGGCGCGGCGCTTTCTCTCGAAGGCGGGTGTTGCGCGCCCCATTGCCGAACTGGAGTTCCGCGAACTGAACGAACATACGGTCGCCGGCCGCGAGGTCGAGGAGCTGGTGCGGCCGCTCGATGAGGGGCGCTCGGCAGGCGTGATATCCGAAGCGGGCGTGCCGGGCGTGGCCGACCCCGGTGCGCTGGTGGTCGAGGCGTGCCACCGCCGGGGCATCCGCGTGGTGCCGCTGGTGGGACCCTCGTCGATTATCCTGGCGGTGATGGCCTCGGGGCTCAACGGACAGTCGTTCGCCTTCAACGGCTATCTGCCGGTCAAGCCCCCCGAGCGGCAGCGGGCCATCCGTGCCTTCGAGCGGCGTGCCCGCAGCGAGCACCAGTCGCAACTCTTCATCGAGGCGCCCTACCGCAACGTGAAGCTGCTGGAGGAGCTGCTCACGGTCTGCGCCCCCGAAACGCGCCTGACGGTGGCGATGGACCTCACGGCGCCCGGCGAACTGGTCGAGACGCATACGGTGCGCGAATGGCGCGAGCGGCCGCGGCCCGACATGAATCGTCGGCCTGCCATTTTCATCCTCGGATAACGTATTCGGGCGGTTGGTATGCAATTTGTGCCATAGGAGTCGGAAAATATGAAAAAACACAGATATATGAAACAGGAAAAATCTAATAACGAAGAGGTTAAAGAGCGCGAAGGGGCTGCTCCCGAGACCGAAACCTCTGCCGGAGCGCAGAGTGGGGATGCCAATATGGCAGACGGTGCGCAGGCGCCGCATGACACGATGTCAGATGCGGAGGCTGCAGCCGACGGGGAGCAGGCCGCGGAGCAGACTCCCGACCTCGAGTCCGAAATCGCCGAGTGGCGCGACAAGTACCTGCGTCTGCAGGCCGAGTTCGACAACTACCGCAAGCGTACGCTGCGCGAGAAGATGGAGCTGGTCCAGACCGGAGGCCGCGACGTGCTGCTGGCCATCCTTCCGGTGCGCGATGACGTGCAGCGCGCCGTCGAGGCGATGGAGAAGAGCGATGACATTGCGGCGCTGCGGGCGGGCGTCAACCTCATTGCCCAGAAGTTCACCGAGACGCTGCGTCAGCGCGGCGTGACGGAAATCGAGGCCAAGGGCAGCGAATTCGACGCCGATTTGCACGAGGCCGTGGCCAAGTTCGCGGCCGGCGAGGAGAACAAGGGTCGTGTCATCGATGTGGTCCAGACTGGTTACAAGCTGGGCGACAAGGTGCTGCGATTCGCTAAAGTTGTTGTAGGAGAGTAGAACCATGGCAGAGAAAAGGGATTATTACGAGGTCCTTGGCGTAGCCAGGAACGCTAACGCAGACGAAATAAAGAAGGCCTACCGCAAGGCGGCCATCAAGTACCACCCGGACAAGAACCCCGGCGACAAGGAGGCCGAGGAGAAGTTCAAGGAGGCGGCCGAGGCATACGACGTGCTCTCGAATCCCGACAAGCGTGCGCGTTACGACCAGTTCGGCCATGCCGGCATGAGCGGCGCGGCGGGCGGCGGCGCCGGCGGATTCGGCGGATTCGGCGGCGGAGGGTTCTCGATGGAGGACATCTTCTCGCAGTTCGGCGATATCTTCGGCGGCCATTTCGGCGGCGGATTCCGTTCGTCGTCGGGCGGCGGACGGCGTGTGAACCGCGGCTCGGATATCCGTATCAAGGTCCGTCTCACGCTCGAGGAGATTGCCAACGGCGTGACCAAGAAGCTCAAAATCAACAAGACCGTGGCGTGCGACAAGTGCGGCGGAACGGGTGCCAAGGATGCCAGTTCCTATTCGACCTGTTCGACGTGCGGCGGCTCGGGCTATGTGACGCGGGTCGAAAATACCTTCTTCGGCCGCATGCAGACGCAGGGCGTATGCCCCACGTGCGGCGGCTCGGGCAAGGTCATCACGGCCACGTGCGACAAGTGCAAGGGCGAAGGTACGCTGCGCGGCCAGGAGGTGGTCGAAATCAAGATTCCGGCCGGCGTGGGCGAAGGAATGGTCCTTACGGTTTCGGGCAAGGGCAACGCGGCCCGTCAGGGCGGCGTGAACGGCGATTTGCAGGTGCTCATCGAGGAGGAGCCCAACGCCGAACTGGTGCGTGACGGCAACGACCTGATTCATAACCTGAACATCACGGTGACGACGGCGCTGCTGGGCGGCACGGTCGAGGTGCCGACCGTCGACGGACGGGCCAAAATCAAGATTGCCCCGGGAACCCATGCGGGCAAGGTGCTGCGCCTGGCGGGCAAGGGCCTGCCCGAGGTGAACGGCTACGGACGCGGCGACGAGCTGGTGGTGGTCGACATCACCATCCCCTCGAAGCTCTCTTCCGAGGAGAAGCGCCTGGTCGAGCAGCTGGCCGCTCAGCCCTCCTTCCAGCGGGCCGAATCGGTCAAAAATCAGAATATCTTCGAACGGATGAAGAGTTTCTTCCGTTAGCGGACAATAAAAAGCGGGAAAAATTCGTACCTTTACGGGGTAAAGGGCGGATTTTCCCCCTTTTTTGTATAACACCCAATTTTTGCAAGCCATGTCTGGATTCGGTCCCTATAAGAAACATCCGAACAAGTTCAACTACATCCCGCGCTATTACGACCCCGAAAAGGAGGCTCGTGAACAGCGGCGGGCCGAGCTGCTGGGCGAGCGTTCGGAGGATGCCGGGCGGGAATACCAGCCGGGGCAGTTGATTCGGACCCAGCGTGCGGCCCGTGCGGCGCGTCGGGATGCCGAGGAGCGCAAGGGGCGCAATCAGGTCTGGAAGATGGTGATGGGCGTGGTTGTCATGCTGCTCATCATCGTGTTCCTGTTCCCGCGTCTGGCGAACCTCTTTTCGTGGATTAAGTCCTCGTCGCCGGCCCGTCAGGAGCAGGTTGTCTCGACGCCCCGCGAGCCGGTCAATGAACTGGACCAGCGCGGCGTGAGCGATGTGGAGTGGCAGGCACAACCCATTACGGTGGTGCCCAACGATTATCAGGAGGAGTAGCGTAATGGCAGACAGAATCAGACTGTTACCCGAAGTCGTCGCCAACCAGATTGCGGCCGGCGAGGTGGTCAACCGTCCCGCTTCGGTGGTGAAGGAGATGATGGAGAACGCCATCGACGCCGGAGCCACCGAGGTGAAGGTCAATTTCCGGAACGGCGGCCGCGAACTGATTCAGATTGTCGACAACGGATGCGGCATGTCGCCCATCGACGCACGCATGGCCTTCGACCGCCATGCAACGAGCAAAATCAGCTCGGTGGAGGACATCTATGCGCTCCATACCTTCGGGTTCCGCGGCGAGGCACTCGCCTCGATTGCCGCGGTGGCCCAGGTCGAACTGCGTACGCGTCAGGAGGGTGACGAGCTGGGCACGCGGACCGAAATCAACGGCGGGGTCTTCGCTTCGCAGACACCCGTGGCCTGTCCCGTGGGGGCGCAGTTCTTCGTGCGCAACCTCTTCTACAACGTGCCGGCGCGGCGCCGGTTCCTGGACAAGAGCACGACCTCGTCGAATCAAATCCGTACCGAATTCCAGCGTGTGGCGCTCTGCAATCCGAAGGTCGCCTTCGAACTCTACGCCAACGACGCCCCGGTCTACCGCCTTGGGGCGGCGACGCTTGCCACGCGCATCGTCGACGTCATCGGGCGCCACATCAAGCAGAATCTGCTGGAGGTTTCGGCCGAGACCTCAATCGCCTCCGTCAGCGGCTATATCGGCCGGCCGGCAGCCGCCAAGAAGCGCAATACGGAGCAGTATCTCTTCGTCAACGGCCGCTATTTCAAGAGCAGCTATCTCTACAATGCGGTCATGAAGGCCTACGAGAAGCTCATCCCCGAGAACTGCTCGCCCTCCTATTTCCTCTATCTGACGGTTGACCCGGCGCGTGTCGACGTGAACGTCCATCCGCAGAAGACCGAGGTGAAGTTTGCCGACGAGGAGGCCGTGTGGCAGATTGTCAACGCCGCCGTGCGCGAGACGCTTGCCAAGACGGGAGCCGTGCCGATGATGGACTTCGACAGCGACCAGACGGTCGAGATTCCGGTGCTCCGGCGCGGGGCGCTCTACAGCGAGCCTCCCGCACGGTCGAACCTCGACTACAACCCGTTCCGCGAGGAGTACATCGACCCGTCGGCACCCGACCCCAACGAGGAGTTCACGGGTTTCGATGTCCCCTATACAGCTCCGGACTCCCCGGCGGGGGTGGCCGACAGCGCTGCGGCGTTTGTGCCGCGGGGCGCGATGCCGTCGGGACGGGCGGCCGTCGGAACGATGCCGTACGGCGGGGGAGCGGAGGAGTCAGATGCGGCACCCTGGCGGAATATGCCGCTCGGCGGCTCTGCCTTTGCGGGGGAGGATTCGTCGGCCGAGGAGTTCGACGATATTGTCTCGCCGAGCGAGTTGGGCGGTCTGGGGGGTGCGGACGACGCCGCCAGCGAACTGGAGTTCGTCTCTTCGTCCGTCGGCGAGCAGCAGCAGTTGTCGTTTGCCGGCGCGAAGCCCGTTTTTGGGGAGGCATTTCCGCTGGCGGGCGGTTGTGCGGCCGCGCTGTACGGCGGCCGGCTGGTGGTGGTCGATTTGCGCCGTGCGCGCGAGCGGGTGCTCTACGAATACTACCTTTCGATGCTGAACTCGGGTTCGGCCGCCAGTCAGCAGCTGCTCTTCCCCGAACACCTGCTGCTCTCCTCCGAGGAGTACGCCCTCCTGGAGGAGAATGCCGTCGAGGTGGCGGCGCTGGGTTTCGACCTCGAATACGGGGGCGACGGGGCCGTCGAGGTGAAGGGCCTTCCGGCCGAGATTTCCGCCGAGGGGGTCGATGTCCTGCTCTACGAACTGCTGCAGGTCTTCGATACGCCGGTTGACGTGGCTGCCCTGCGGCGCGAGAAGATGGCCTCGGTGATGGTCCGGGGCGCCATGAAGCGTACGTCGGCCGCCTTCTCGAAAGAGGAGACGCGGGCGCTGCTCGACCGCCTCGCCGCGTGCGACAGCCCCTGCTTTTCGCCCTCGGGCAAGCACATCATGGCCGAGTTCACGTCCGAAGATATTCGGTCGAGACTCGGTTGACATCGTCGATAAATTGTTACATTTGCAGGTCCGTCCGGCTTCGGCCGGCAGCCGGTTCCGCCGAGGCGGACGGTGACCTTTGGAGAGAAAAACAGATTTGGTTATGAACCGTAATTTCCAGACGCCCCCCGTGGTGCTCAATCTGATAATCATCAACGTGCTGGTCTTCATGGCCACGGCGCTGCTGCCCGTCGGGCGGTGGATTTTCGGCTTCGGCTCGCTCTTCTGGGTGGGCAATCCGCTCTTCCACACCTACCAGTTCGTTACCTACATGTTCCTGCATGCCAACATCGAACACATCTTCTTCAACATGTTCGCCCTGTGGATGTTCGGCCGTACGCTCGAATACGAACTGGGCTCGCGCCGCTTCCTGATTTACTATATGGTCTGCGGCATCGGCGCGGCGTTGATTCAGATGTTCGCGGCGTGGCTCTCGGGCGAGTACTATATCCAGCTGGTCGGCGCCTCGGGTGCCGTCATGGGACTGCTGCTTGCCTTCGGCGTCATGCATCCCAATGCGACGATTGTGCTGCTCATACCGCCCATTCCGATGAAGGCCAAGTGGTTTGTCGTCATCTACGGCGTCATCGAACTCTTCCTGGGCTGGACCGGCTACGGCGGCAATGTGGCCCACTTTGCCCACGTGGGCGGCATGCTGTGGGGATTCCTGCTGCTGCACTACTGGAAACGTCGCGGCAACATCTATTTCTGACTCTGAATCGAACAAGCCATGGCCGAATATTACGACGGATACGGAAGCCGCGACGGCAACAAGCGGAGCCGTCGCAGCGTATTGATGCTGCTGCTCGATGCCCTGATGACCATTCTGGCCTACGGAGGCGTCGTGGCGATGGTGCTGACGTTGTGTGCCCCCTACGTCAACCCTGCCAATTCGCGGATATTTCCGATTCTGGGGCTGGGAGCCCCGCTTACCTATGTCGCCGTTGTGCTGTTGGCCCTCTATTGGGTCATCCGCTGGCGGTGGGGGCGTGCCGGCATGCTGCTTGTCTGCGTCGTGGCCGGACTCTTCCGACTGAACCTCTACTACAAGCCCGATTTCCGCCGGGCCTACGATTCCGACAATTACGGCCGCCGGGTCTTCAAGGTGCTCACCTACAACATCCGCGGGTTCTACCTTCCCCGGTCGGGATGGCAGGAGGAGCACATTGCCGGTTTCCTGGGCGAGCAGGAGCCCGATATCATCTGCTTCCAGGAGTTCAACCATCAGCGCGCCGCCGAGGACGAGTCCTTTGCCCAACTGGCCGGCCGCTACCGGATGACGCTCGGCAACCGCACCGAGGAGCAGAACCGTGCCGAGCGGGGCGGCCAGCAGGCCATCCTCAGCAAATTCAGGATTCTGCGCTCGGGAACCATCATTCCCCGCACCTCCATCTGGGCCGACCTGCTGGTAGGCGATGATACGGTCCGGGTCTTCAACAACCACCTCCATTCGACCGAAATCACGCCGCGCGACGCCAAATACCTCACTTCGCACCGCTATGTTTCGGATACGGCGCGCGAGGAGAAACTCCGCAGCATCATGTACCGTCTGCGGAAGAACAGCGTGCTGCGGGCCGAGCAGGTCGATACGATTCGCAGCGTGATGGCCGCAACGCCCTATCCGATGATTGTCTGCGGCGACTTCAACGATACGCCCATGTCGTTCGTCTACCGGCAGATGTCCCGCGGGCTCAACGATGCCTTCAGAAAGTGCGGTCGTGGCTATTCCTATACGTTCCGCGGCTTTTTCAATACGCTGCGCATCGACTATGTGCTCAGCTCCGATGCCCTTGCGGTACGCTCCTACGAGGTCCCCGAGGTCGGTTATTCGGACCACCTCCCGGTCGTCGTACGGCTTGAGCGAAGCGAAGAAAACGACTAAAACCAAACCCATATGATTCTCGACACACTGCAGAACAGCGCGCTCTACAACGCCATCTCGCCCCGCATGGCCCGGGCCTTCGAACTTATTGCCGGCACCGACTGGACGACCGTCGAACCCGGTATCCACGAACTCGACGGACGCGACATCTATGTCAACGTGATGGATGTCGAGCTGAAGCGTCCGGGCGACGCCAAGCTGGAGGTGCATGACGCCTATATCGACATCCAGGTGCTCGTCCGCGGCGAGCGGGAGGCTTTCGGCTGGAGCCCGCGCTCGGACGTGCGCAAGCCGCTGGGCGAGTTCGACGTCGAAAAGGATATCCGCTTCTACGACGACGAGCCGCAGTGCTACTATACGCTGCGCCCGGGGCAGTTCACGATTCTGCTGCCCGAGGACGCCCATGCGCCGATGGTGGGCGAGGGTGCCATCCGCAAGATTATCGTTAAGGTCCGCAAGTAGGCGCCCGCACGCTTGTCCGACTGCCCCCCCCCAAGCGGTTTCCGTCTCCGCCCGTTGCGGCTTTGCTCCGCATGGCCGGGACAGGACCGGAAGAGGGCCGGAGCGGGCCAGAGCGGCCCTGCGGCCGGGGAGGGTTGCACCTCCGCCATGCCGACCCGGTCGTATTGCAGCATCATGGGTTCCGCTGCCCGGAAGGGTGGCGGAACTTTTTTCTCCGCGGGGACAGGGTAGGACGGCGGATGCGTGAAAAAATCCGTACCTTTAGAGACGACAGGATGCGGCTCGGCAAAAAAATCAAACGAGTTTGCTTTTTCTGTGCTCGCCTTTCACTATCTTTGAAGAAGATAGGATGCGGCTCGGCGAAAAAATCAAACGAGTTTGTTTTTCCGCGCTCGCCTTTCACTATCTTTGAAAAAAACGGAGCCGCCCGGCGGTGGCTCGAATCCTTGAAGCGATGATGAACCCTCTTCTGAAAACGCTCTTTGCAGCCCTCATGCTGGGCTGCGGAGCCTGTGGCGTCCCCTCCGACGAACCCGTGAGCACGCTGCTGTTCGCCCCCGGCGACGGAGGCTCGAAGTACTACCGTATCCCGGCGCTGGTGACGGCCGATGACGGCTCGCTGGTTGCCGTGGCCGACAGGCGGCTCGAGTCGATGGGCGACCTGCCCAACAAAATCGACATCGTCATGCGCCGCAGCACCGATGGCGGGCGCACCTGGTCGCCCGCAAGCCCGATTGTCGAGCACCGCGGCGAGTGCGGCTACGGCGATGCGGCGCTGGTCTCCGATGCGCGTACGGGCGAGCTGCTCTGCATCTTCGCTTCGGGCCGCGGTATGTGGGACACCACGCCCGAGACGCCGATTGACATCAATGTCTGCCGGAGCGGCGATTTCGGCCGTACGTGGTCCGAGCCCGAGCGGGTGACGCCGCAGCTGTGGGGCTCGGCCTGCCCCAATCCCGTCTCGAAGGGGTGGTACGGGGCCTTTGCCGCCTCGGGCCGCGCGCTGCAGCTGCGCGACGGAACGCTGCTCTTTGTCGTGGCGGCCCGCACGGGCGAGGCTTTTCCGCCGCTGGCCAACTACGTCTGCATGTCGGAGGACGGAGGCCGTCACTGGACGCTGCTCCCCACACCGGCCGACATGAACGGCGATGAGGCCAAACTGGTCGAGCGCGCCGACGGCAGCTGGCTGATGAGCATCCGCAATCCGGCCAAGGGACGCCGCAAGTATGCCGTCTCTGCGGACCGCGGAGCGACCTGGAGCGAGCCGCGCCGCTGGGAGGATATGCCGTCGCCCGCCTGCAACGGCGATATCGTGCGCTATACGCTGCGCACCGACGGATTCGAGCGCGACCGGATGCTGCACTCCATACCGCTCGATTCGGCCGAGCGGCGCAATGTCTCGGTGCTGCTCAGCTACGACGAGGGGCTGACGTGGCCCGTGCGGCGGACGGTGTGGAGCGGCGATGCGGGCTATTCGTCGCTCACGGTGCTGCCCGACGGAGACATAGGGCTGCTGACCGAGGTCGGCAACTGGGACCGCGGCTTCGAAATCTACTTCACGCGTCTTACGCCCGAGTGGCTCACCGAAGGGGCCGACTCCTACCGGTAGCCTCGGACGGCTCTACGCACGAGGGGCAGCGACCTCAGGTCGCTGCCCCTCGTATTGTCGTATGGTTGCGGCCGAAGCCCGGGAGCCGGCTATTTGCCGATGGCGTAGTAGCGGAACCCTTCGGCGATGACCTCCTGCTTGTCGAAGATGTTGCGTCCGTCGACCATGATGTTGTCGCGCATCGCCTCGCGCAGCCGCGACCAGGTCGGCATGTGGAACTGCTTCCATTCGGTCATCAGCGCTACGGCGTCGGCCCCTTCGGCCGCTTCGTAGATGGAGCGGGTGTAGCTGACCCGTTCGCCGATGCGGCGGCGGCATTCGTCCATCGCCACCGGGTCGTAGACCCGCACCGTGGCGCCCGCCTTGAGCAGCAGGTCGATGACCACCAGCGCCGGAGCCTCGCGCATGTCGTCCGTCTCGGGCTTGAAGGCCAGGCCCCACAACGCGACGGTCTTGCCCTTCAAGTCGCCGAGCGCCTTCGCCAGTTTCTCGTAGACGATGGACTTCTGTCGTTCGTTCACCCGCTCGACCGCCTCGATGACCTCCATCGTGTAGCCGTATTCGCGACCCGTGTGGGCCAGGGCCTTGACATCCTTCGGGAAACAGGAGCCTCCGTAGCCGCAGCCCGGATAGAGGAACTTGGTGCCGATGCGTGCGTCGGCGCCGATGCCCTTGCGGACCATCTCGACATCGGCCCCCACGTGGTCGCAGAGGTTGGCGATGTCGTTCATGAACGAGATGCGGGTGGCCAGCATGGCGTTGGCGGCGTATTTGGTCATCTCGGCCGAGGGGATGTCCATGAACAGGACGCGGTAGTTGTTAATCAGGAAGGGGCGGTAGAGCTTGGACATGAGCGTGCGCGCCCGCTCGCTCTCGACGCCCACCACCACGCGGTCGGGCGACATGAAGTCCTTGATGGCGGCACCCTCCTTGAGGAACTCGGGATTCGAGGCGACGTCGAACTCCACCTCGCAGCCGCGGAGAGCGAGCTCCTCGCGGATGATCTCCTTGATTTTGCGGGCCGTGCCCACGGGGACCGTGCTCTTGGTGACGAGCACCGTGTATTTGTTGATGTTGCGGCCGAACGTGCGGGCAACCTCGAGTACGTACTGCAGGTCGGCCGAACCGTCCTCGTCGGGCGGCGTGCCCACCGCCGAGAAGACTACCGCGACCTGGTCGAGACACTCCCTGAGGTCGGTGGTGAAGTGCAGCCGGCCGGCTTCGGCGTTGCGCGTGACGAGCTGGTCGAGCCCCGGTTCGTAAATGGGGATGACGCCCCGGAGCAGGCCGTCGATTTTTTCGCGGTTGGTGTCCACGCAGGTGACATCGAGCCCCATCTCTGCGAAGCATGCGCCCGAGACCAGACCCACGTAACCGGTTCCTACGATTGCGATTTTCATTGGATTGTCGTTTTTACGCCGCCGTATGCCCGTCGGGAACCCTGTCTCTTATACACATCTCCGAGCCCACGAGACATCTCAGGATCTCGT
>UQNV01000034.1 GCA_900542505.1 uncultured Alistipes sp. | reverse complement strand
CGGCGACGCCCGGCGCGTCGAACACGCCGTGGATATAGCTGCCGTAGACGCTGCCGGACCCGGCCAGCGGCGGCATGGCCGACGCGCTCTGGCCCATGTGGATCTCGTAGCCCTCGTAGCCGAGGCCGTTGAGGCCGGAGAGCAGCCCCTGCACGCCGGAAAACGTGCCGGCGGTCTGCCGCTGGACCTTTTCGCCGTGGAAGACGGTATCCATGTCCAGAAGCCCCAGCCCGCGGGCGACGCGGCACGCCTCGGTCGCGTTGCCCACGCGCAGCTTTTCCAGGATGTTCTGACGGTGGCGGCTGACCGTATGGACGCTGATGGAGAGACGGCCGGCCACCTCCTTGCTTGTCAGCCCACGGTTTATCCATCCCAGCACCTCGCGCTCGCGCTCCGTCAGAAGCGCATCGCAACTCGGCAGCTCAAGACGCCGGGTGCACCCCTCGAGCGGGTCGACGATGACCGCATCGGCCGTTTCGAGCCCGCGGGGACCATAGAGGCACAACGCACGATGGACGCTGCCCGCGGCGTCGCCCGCCAGATAGAACATCCGGTGCAGCACCTGAAGGTATTCGCCCGAGGCGTCGCACATGCGCAGTGGCTCGGCCAGGCTGCAGTCGCAGCGCCGGGGATGCTGCTTGACCCAGCGCAGGAAATGGAGTTCGAGCAGGTATTTGCGGCGCAGGTCGTCGGGATGGACCCGGCGCAGAATCTCCTCCTCCCAGATGGAGCCGACGACGTACGACCCGCCGCGGCCGCCCAATCCGAGCCGTTCGGCAAAACTGCCGTAAAAGACCAGACTCGTCTCGTCGCGCAGGTCACTCAGCACGGCGATGACCCCTTCGGTCCGGGCATAGCACGCCGCCATGCGGCGGCACTCGTCGGCGGAAAGGCCGCCCGCCTCCCCGGCGAAGGGCTGCCGCAACAGCTCCTCGTTCAACAAACGTTCGGCATCGCGTTCCATGATTCGGGCAAAAAAATGGTTAATCCTCAGTATTGCGTCCCGGCGCAGGGAGCACTACCTTTGCAAAGGTAACGAAACTAACGCAAAAAAACAGATGAAAAAGAGTTTTCTCATGTTGCTTGTCCTGCTCACGGCGCAGGCGGCTACCTCCCAGACGCTGGAGAAGATGCAGTGGTTCAACGAGCCCGAAGAGTGGAACATCGAGGGCGACGCGCTCACCTTCCGCGTCACCCCGCACACCGACTACTGGCGCATCTCGCACTACGGCTTCACGGTCGACGACGCCCCCTTCTACTATGCCACTTACGGCGGCGAGTTCGAGGCCAAAATCAAAATCTCGGGCGAATACGCCGCACGCTTCGACCAGGCGGGACTCATGCTGCGCATCGACCACCGCAACTACATCAAGGCCGGCATCGAGTTCGTCGACGGACGCTACAACCTCAGCACGGTGGTGACCCACACGACCAGCGACTGGAGCGTCATTCCGCTCGAACGGCCCGTCCCCTTCATCTGGCTCAAGGCCGTACGCCGGCTCGACGCCGTCGAAATCTTCTACTCGTTCGACGACCGCACCTACACGCTCATGCGCAACGCCCCGCTGCAGGACAACACCCCGGTGATGGTGGGCCCGATGGCCGCCAGCCCCGACGGCGACGGATTCCGCGTCCGCTTCGAGCAGTTCAAGGTGAACCATCTGCCCGACCTGCGCCGCACGGAGTGGCTCAAGCGCAACGCCGCCGAGTAACCCCGCCGACAGCGACTGCCGGAACCCCCTTCCGGCCCGATAATTGCCCTGGAGCCGACGGCTTCGGGGCATTTCGTTTCAATTTCGAGATATCCCGAATTATGTTTCGAATAAAAAGTTTATAACTTTCGTTTCGAATCGTCTTTTTTCATTATATTTGCAGTGCAACCCAATCATCGGCACTGACCGCAAGGCACTTTGCGGCGAGGGACCGAGGAACCGACAAAACCACAACCTACGCCTTATGGAACAATACATCCTGTCGCTCGACCAGGGGACGAGCAGTTCGCGCGCCATCGTATTCGACCGCAAGGGCCAAATCCGCGCAATGGCCCAGCGCGAATTCCCCCAGTACTTCCCCAAACCGGGATGGGTCGAACACAATCCCCATGAAATCTGGGCCTCGCAGGCCTCGGTCATCGCCGAAGCCATCGCCTCCATCGACATCAACGGACTCAACATCGCCGGCATCGGCATCACCAACCAGCGCGAGACGACCATCGTCTGGGACTCAGAAACCGAGGAGCCCGTCTACAACGCCATCGTCTGGCAGGACCGCCGCACCTCGGAGTACTGCGACCAGCTGAAAGCCGAGGGACGCACCGAGTTCATCCGCGAGCGGACGGGACTGATTGTCGACGCCTACTTCAGCGCCACGAAAATCAAGTGGATTCTCGACAACGTGCCGGGTGCACGCGCCCGCGCCGAGAAGGGCAAGCTGATGTTCGGCACGGTCGACTCGTGGCTCATCTGGCGCCTGACGCGCGGCGAGCTGCACGTCACCGACGTGAGCAACGCCTCGCGTACGATGCTCTTCAACATCCACACGCTCGACTGGGACGACGAACTGCTGGCGCTCTTCGGCATTCCGCGCTCGATGATGCCCGACGTACGCTCGTCGAGCGAGGTATACGGCACGACGAAGACCACCATCTTCGCCCACAAGGTGCCCATCGCCGGCATCGCGGGCGACCAGCAGGCGGCCCTCTTCGGACAGCTCTGCGTCGAGCCGGGCGCAGTGAAGAACACCTACGGCACGGGCTGCTTCCTGCTGATGAACAGCGGCGAGAAGCCCATCGTCTCGGCCAACAACCTGCTGACGACCATCGCCTGGAAAATCGGCGACCGCGTCACCTACGCCCTCGAGGGAAGCATCTTCGTGGGCGGTTCGGTCGTGCAGTGGCTGCGCGACGGGCTGGGCATCATCCGCTCCTCGTCCGAGGTCGAGACGCTCGCCTCGTCGGTGCCCGACACGGGCGGCGTCTACTTCGTACCGGCGCTGACGGGCCTTGCGGCACCCTACTGGGACCAGTACGCACGGGGCTCGGTGAGCGGCATCAGCCGCGGCACGACGGCAGCCCACATCGCCCGCGCGGCGCTCGAAGGCATCGCCTACCAGACCTATGACATCGTCGACGCCATGCAGCGCGACGCCGGCATCACGCTGCGCGAGCTGAAGGTCGACGGCGGAGCCGCGCGCAACAACCTGCTCATGCAGTTCCAGGCCGACCTGCTCGGCGAGCGGGTCATCCGTCCCCGCGTGACCGAGACCACGGCCCTCGGTGCGGCCTATCTGGCCGGTCTGGCCGTCGGCTACTGGAAGGACCTCGACGAAATCCGCAGCCAATGGGATGCCGAGCGTATCTTCGAGCCCACCTCCGACCGCGCACAGATTGCACACGCCATCGAGGGGTGGCACGATGCCGTAGGGCGCGTACTGCACGATTACGAATCACCGAAACAACGCTAAGCCATGACACCCGACTTTCTGACCCAATGCATCTTCGAATTCATCGGCACGCTGGTGCTGGTGCTGCTGGGCGACGGCGTGGTCGCCTCGACCTGTCTGAACCGCTCGAAAGGCCAGGGCGGCGGCTGGGTGGTCATCACCCTGGCCTGGGGCCTTGCGGTGATGTGCGGCGTACTGATTGCGGGCCCCTACTCGGGCGCCCACCTCAACCCGGCCGTAACGGTCGGCATGGCCGTGGCAGGGCTCTTCCCCTGGGCCCACGTGGCGGGCTACGTCGTGGCGCAGCTTGCCGGCGGCTTCTGCGGCGCGGTACTCGTCTACGCCTACTACAAGGACCACTTCGACGCCACGGACGACCCCGCCACAAAGCTGGGCGTCTTCTGCACGATGCCCGCCATCATGAACCGTCCGCGCAACCTCTTCTGCGAGATGGTCGGCACCTTCCTGCTGGTCTTCGTCATCCTGGCCATCGGCAACGAGGCCAACACCCCCGAAATCGGAATGGGAAGCCTCGGCGCACTGCCCGTGACGATGCTCATCATGGCCATCGGCATGTCGCTGGGCGGCACGACGGGCTACGCCATCAATCCGGCACGCGACCTGCCGCCGCGCCTGGCCCACGCCCTGCTGCCGATTCGCGGCAAGGGGCCGAGCGGCTGGAGCTACAGCTGGGTACCCGTGCTGGGGCCCATCGTAGGCGCCCTGGCCGCCGCGCTGCTCTACAACTGCGTCTACATCTGCGGCTGAACCGGCCGCCCCACACAACGGAAAAAGCCGCATCCCCCACATGGTCAGGGATGCGGCTTTGATTTTTGCGCCGGACAGCGGAGGCAGCCCCGCCTCTCGCCGGCATTCGCGGGCAGACTCCCGGGCTGCGCAACTCAGAGCCGGTCGAGGCACCCGAGGATGATGCGCGCGCTGTCGCGCACCTCCTCCTCGGAGATGGTCAGCGGCGGCGAGATGCGGAAGGCCGTGTCGCAGAAGAGGAACCAGTCGCTCATGATGCCCGCCTCCTTGAAGAGCTCCATGATGCGGTACAACCGCTCCGAGGAGCCCAGCTCGACGGCCAGCAGCAGACCGCTGCGGCGGATTTCACGCACGGCCGGATGGCCCTGCAGCAGCTCCTCGTAGAGGGCGCCCTT
The DNA here is from genome assembly GCA_900542505.1 of uncultured Alistipes sp. Taxonomy (GTDB): domain Bacteria; phylum Bacteroidota; class Bacteroidia; order Bacteroidales; family Rikenellaceae; genus Alistipes; species Alistipes stercorigallinarum. The sequence goes on along the minus strand of UQNV01000034.1, from coordinate 19,946 downwards.
CGCCTCGACCTGCTCGACTACATGGTGTTCGAGCAGATACTCCAGCGCCGCAAGGCCCGCCGCACAGCAGACCGGATGGCCGCCGAAGGTGGTGATGTGCCCCAGCACGGGATTCGACTGCAGCGTATCCATGATTTCGTGGCGCGCGACGAAGGCGCCCAGCGGCATCCCCCCGCCGAAGGCCTTGGCCAGGCAGACGATGTCGGGCACCACGCCGTACTTCTGCATGGCGAAGAGCTCACCCGTACGGCCCAGACCGGTCTGGATTTCGTCGAAGACGAGCAGCGCCCCCACCTCGTCGCAGCGGCGGCGCAGCGCCTCGAGGTAGCCCGGCTGCGGCACCCGCACGCCGGCCTCGCCCTGCACGGGTTCGACCAGCACGCAGGCCGTGCGGCGCGTGATGCGGTCGAGCTGCGCCGGGTCGTTGAACTCGATGGCCTGCACGTCGGGCAGCAGCGGGCGGAAGGCTCCCTTCCACTCCTCGCCCTCGGGGGCGCCCATCACGCTCATCGAGCCGTGCGTCGAGCCGTGGTAGGCGCGCCGCATCGAGATGAGCTCGGTGCGTCCCGTGAAGCGCTTGGCCAGCTTGAGAGCCCCCTCGACCGCCTCGGCACCCGAGTTGACGAAGTAGACGCTCTCGAGTCCGCCGGGCAGCAGCGAGGCGATGCGCGCGGCGTAGCGCACCTGCGGCGCCTCGACCAGCTCGCCGTAGACCATCACATGCATGTAGCGGGCCGCCTGCTCCTGCACGGCGCGTACCACCGCCGCGTTGGCATGACCCACGTTGCTCACCGAGACACCCGCCACCAGGTCGTAGTAGCGGCGCCCCTCGGGCGTGTAGAAAAAGCTCCCTTCGGCCCGCTCGACCTCCACCAGCATGGGCGAAGGCGAAGTCTGACCCACGTGGGCCAGAAACTGTTTGCGCAGAATCGTATTCATGTTTTGCTATTCTTCTCCGTATTTGCGTCTGAGGATTTCCTCCGAATCCTTGACGCTGCGGCACATCCATCCGTAGAGCGTCGCAGCCTGTTCGGCGGCGGTCATGTTCCACCCCTCGACCTGGCGGCGCATCCGCTCCGAGAGCATGTAGATGAGGATGGCGGCCGAGGCCGAGACATTGAGACTCTCGACCATGCCGCACATGGGGATGCGCAGGAACTCGTCTGCCGAGGAGAGCACCTCCTCCGAGATGCCGGCATGCTCCGTACCGAAGACCAGCGCGAAGCGGCCCCGCGTGACGTCGAACGACTCGGGCGTCGTATCCTCGCGGTGGGGCGTCGTCGCCACGATGCGGTACCCCTCGCCGCGCAGCGCCGCGATGGCCTCGGCCGTCGAGCGGTGGCGGCGGATGTCGACCCAGCGGTCGGTGCCCCGCACAATGGCGGCATTGGGGTTGAAGCGGCAGACGGTCTCGACCGTATGCATCTGCTGCAGGCCGAAGGCCTCGCAGTGGCGGATGAGCGCCGCGGCGTTCTGCGGATGGAAGGTATTCTCGGCCAGGATAGTCATGTAGCGCGTACGCATGGCGACCGTACGCCGCAGCACGTCGTAGCGCTCGGGGAGCATGAATTCGGCCAGCCACGCAATCCGCTCGCGGTACCAGGCCACGTCCCTATTTGCGGTATTTGTCATCTTCGTCGAGGATTTTGAGGTAGCTTTCGTAGCGCGACCAGGCCACTTCGCCCCGTTCGACGGCCGCCACGACGGCACATCCCGGCTCGTGGGTATGGGTGCAGTTGTAGAAGCGGCAGCCGGGCGCCAGGCGCATCATCTCGGGAAAGTAGTGCCACAGTTCGGCGTCGTCGATGTCGATGAGGCCGAAGCCCTTGATGCCCGGCGTGTCGATGAGCCAGCCCCCGTCGCCGAGCGGATACATCGTCGAGAAGGTGGTCGTGTGGCGCCCCTTGTGGTGGCTCTCGGAGATTTCGCCCGTACGGATGTCGAGCGTGGGGTCGATGGCCTGCACGAGGGTCGACTTGCCGACTCCCGAGTTGCCCGAGATGAGGGTCGTGCGGCCGGCCAGCAGCGCGCGGACCTCCGCCACGCCCCGCCCTTCGAGCGCCGAGACCTCCAGCACAGGGTATCCCGCCGCCTCGTAGACCGCACGGAAGGCGGCCACCGCCTCGTCCGACTGCAGGTCGCGTTTGGCCAGCAGCAGCGTGACGGGGACCTTGTAGGCTTCGCACGTCACCAGGAAGCGGTCGACGAACTCGGGGGCCGTCACCGGCTCGGCGAGCGTCACCACCAGCAGCGCCTGGTCGACGTTGGCCGCAATGATGTGCGACTCCTTCGAGAGGTTCGACGCGCGGCGGATGATGTAGTTGCGGCGCGGCTCGATGGCGAAGATGGTTCCTTCGCCCTCCTCGCCCTCCTCGAAGCACACCACGTCGCCCACCACCACGGGGTTGGTCGAACGGACGCCCTTCAGACGCAGCCGGCCGCGGATGCGGCAGCGGAACGTCCGACCGTCGCTCGTCACCTCATACCAGCTGCCCGTGGCACGGACCACCATGCCCCGCCGTTCACTCTGCCACGTTGTCTCCATCCTCGCCGAGCATTGTCGCCGACACCTCGCCCAGGGCCCGTTCCATAAAGGGGAAGAGGGCATCGGAGAGGTGCATGACGGGTTTATAACTGATTGATTCGTCGATGGTTTTCCCATCGACCAGGTCATAGTGCGCATTGATTCGCTCGAAGGCCGCAAAGAGCACGCCGAGCACCACGAGGCATTTGGCCAGCGAGACCACGATGCCCAGCAGCACGTCGGCCACACCCAGCCCGGCGAAGCGGAATACGCCCCGCAGCAGTCGGGCCACGATGGCCACCGCAATGACGACCACCACGAAGAGGGCGATGAAGCCCCCTGCGGCGGCGAACTCCTCGTCGAGGCGGAGCCAGCCGCCGACGTCGGCCCCGTAGCGCGAGGCGAGCCAGATGCCGGCTACAATTCCGGCCAGCGAGCACACCTGCACGATGAATCCCTGCCGCCAGCCGTGCCAGACGGCCAGCAGCAGCATGAGGCATACCACCAGGTCTATTGCATTCATCGGTCAATCGTTTCGATTCTCCGACAAAGATAACGTTTGCCGCGCGAAGCGCCAAATTCCGGGTGCGAAACTCCGACGACGCATCTTTGCGCCGAAGGCGAAGGCCCGGCGGAACCATGGTCGCAAAAAGCATAAAAAAAAGGGACCCTCGTGGTAGCCCCGGCAAGATAAACCGCTATTTCGTTCCCCGCAACGGGTCACTTATTATAATAAGGTATATTGCTTAGCGGATTAAATCGCGCAGATTCACACAGAGTGCATTGCAGATGATACACATCGTCTTTACGGTCAGGTTGGTCCGCCCCGCCTCGATGCGGCTCATGTTCGAGCGTTCCATATCGCAGCGATAGGCAAGTTCCTGGACGGTCAGATGTTTTTCCTTGCGTAATTGTCTGATTCTATTGGAGATATAGGCTACCTCCTCTTGATAATCGAGTGCCATTTTCAAAAAATCGGATAAAAAGTTTTGCCGTGCAAAATTTATATATTATATTTGCACCACGCGTATCATATATGATACCAACAAATTGTAAACCAGAGCTAAACAAAAGAGACTTAGGCGATACAACTTTTTATAAACCAACCAGTTAAAAAAAACACATCGAAACGAGGCTCCGCATGCGGAACCCCACAGGGCAACAGAGGACAAACCACAACAAATTCAACACAACTCAATTATTATCAATTATGAAAAAGCATTTTTTCAAAAAGTTTCTTGCGTTGTTCTTGACAGGAACAATGCTGACCGGTGTCGGTTGTAAGGACTACGACGACGACATCGATTCGATAAACAAGAAACTCGACGAGCTGGAGACCGTCACCATCAAGGACCTCCAGAGCCAGATTGACGGCGTGAAGAGCTCCGTCGAGGCTATCGACGACCTCACGTCGCGACTCTCCGACCTCGAAGGCAAGGTCGAGGGCATGGGCGACGTTGCCCAGAAGCTGCGTGACCTGGAGAACACGCTGAAGAGCTACGTGGACAACGCCGTGAAGTCTTCGGAAGAGACGATGCGCAACGAGTTTGCCACCAAGTCGGCGCTCAACGACCTCATCTCGCGCCTCGAGAAGCTGGAGGGTGTCGATGTTCAGAGCCTGATTGACGCCGCCATCGAGGAGTTCAAGAAGGACTCGTGGCTGGGTGAGCAAATCAACGACTACATCGCCAACTACAAGTTCGACTACGACTATGTCAATGCCGAGGGTGCTGCCGACGCCGTTCTGAAGGAGATTCAGGCTCAGAACGAGGAGTACAAGGAGGCTATCCTGGCACTCATCGGCGGAGCCGAGGGTCTGACCGTATCGAAGTCGATGCTCGACGACGAGCTGCAGGGCTACCTGGAGAAAATCGAGGAGCTCGAGCAGCGCGTGGCTGACCTCGAAAGCCGCATCCAGTCGCTGGTTTACGTTCCGGCCTATGCCGACGGCAAGGTGGTATTCCCCGCTTCGTACGCCATCGAGATGACCAACGAAGAGAGCGAGACCTCCTACTTCTCGCTGGGTGCTGCCGAGAAGCAGCAGGCCGAGCTGAAGTTCCGCGTATCGCCCGCATCGCTGGCCGTAGAGTCGAAGCTCAACACCGAGACGCTGAGCATCGTGACCGAGGAGGTGATGACCCGTGCCGAGGGTGCCGCCTTCACCATCGACGAGGTGAAGGACTGGAACGCCACCAAGGGTGAGTTCGTGGTGGTCGTATCGACCGACTACAACTACCTCGAGGCTCTGCTCGAGGAGCAGCCCAAGACGCTCGCCATCGCGCTCAACGTCAACATCCCGAACGCTGCTTCGACCGAGGAGAAGCCGCTGCAGGGCATCGAGTACACCACCGAGTTCATCCCGACCGAGGGTGGCACTGCATACTCCATCAACAACCTGCTGAAGGTTGCCCGGCTTGAGGGTGACAAGTATGTGGCTCTGGCCGATAACAACGAGTACACCACCGACGTCGAGTTCACCGACAAGACCGCCCGCACCTTCTTCGAGGGCTTCACCGTCGTGCTGGAGCAGAACGATGAGCTGGTAGCACTCAACAGCGTATGGGAGAACGTTCCCGAGTTCGAGCTGGTTGCTCCCGAGGCTGCCGCTACGGTAACGAACGGCCACGATGACAACTACGAGCTGACCGAGACCACGGCCGCCATCGTAACGTCGGCTCCCGAACTGGTAGGCGACGTCATCACGTCGGGCGCCTTCACCTTCCGTCTGAAGGACCAGAACGGCAACTACGCCGATGTCAACACGTCGGCCGTACACAAGCTCAACATCATCTCGGTTGACACCGAGGTCGAGGCTGCACAGCTCGACGCTCCGGTGGTATGGAACTACGCAGCCGTTGCGGGCTCGAAGGAGTACACCGCCGAGTTCGAATTCACCAACAAGCTTGACTTCGAGCGTTTCAACGGTCTCACTTCGCTGACGCCGACCTTCACCGTAACCGACGCCGAGGGCCAGACTGTGGGCGACATCACTGTTGCTGCCGAGAGCTACACGCAGCCGTCGGCCGAGGGTGACGTACAGCGCATGACGCTCAAGTTCACCGATACGAACAACCACTTCATCGCAGGCGGCAACTACACCGTGAAGGCCGTTTACGACGAGACCGCAGCCGGCACGACCGTAACGGTTGAGTTCCCGCTCGCAGTCGAGGGTCTGCCCGCAGTAGCCGACCAGCTCATCACGAAGGAGATTGCCTACGAGCCCAACACGCGCCAGTACAAGGTATTCCTCGACTTCGCCCAGATTATCTGGAACACGTGGGGTGAGGCTGCCGAGAAGTACTTCGCCGACTACGCAACCTTCAAGAGCGCGCTGAACGGCAAGCAGTTCGTATCGACCTCCGAGGAGGAGAACACGCTCCGCGCCGAGGACGGTTCGCAGATTCTGATTGGCTCGGACAACATCGCCGTAAGCTTCGCCAAGACCGAGACTCCCTATGAGCTTTCGGGCAAACTGACCACCACATGGGGCCTCGAGGTTGTCTTCGGCGGTACCTTCACGCTCAACAACCCCGAGGGCGTACTGCTGCAGCGCGGCTCCGACCTGCCGGCCGACAACCGCGTGCTGATTGCCACGACGCTCGAGGGCGGTGTCTTCTCGGTAGACAACAAGGACCTGGTCAACACCTACTTCTACGACGGTGACGTTGCAGGCGTGAGCGTCAAGTTCGCCATCGACCGGAGCGACGAGGAGGCCGACTACGGCACGGCCGGCGTAAGCGGCACGAAGCTCTCGTGGGGCTCGTACAAGGGTCTTGAGCTGCCGATTGTCGTCACGCTCGAGGACAACAATGGCGTGGTATTCGACCTGCAGAAGTTCACGGCCTACATCGCCGACCCGATTAAGGACCAGGCCATCACCGCCAAGGACGGTTCCATCGGAGCTACGACCACCGACCAGACGCTCTACATCTCGACGCTGCTCACGCTCAAGGATATGAACAACGCCAACGTCTTCGCCGCACCGGGCGCAACGACCGACGCGAAGGGCCTTCTGACGAACATCAAGACGCCGCTGGGCGCCGAGGTAAGCTACTCGACCCCCGACATCATCTACTCGAACCGCATCTCGTTCGACCCGGCAACGGGTAAGCTGACGGTCAAGGGCTCGACCGACACCGAAATGGCCAACACCGAGACCATCTCCATCGACGTGACCTTCACCTACGCCTACGGCGAGCAGCGCACGGGTACCGTCAAGGTGGTAGTGGCACAGAAGAAGTAGTAACGAACCGCACAACAGGAGGCTTTCCCCTCTATCGAAATACGCCACGAAAAATCGATATCTTCATCCCAATCAAGTCTCCTGTTTTTTCAGACGAAGAGGTCCGGGCCGCAGCCCGGACCTCTTTGTTGTTGCAGCCTCGGGCCGGAAAACGGAAGCGCAACTTTCGGCAGATTTTCGTATATTTGTCCCGAACAGGATTCCGAAAAACCATGAAACGATTCGCAGCAACCCTGCTGCTCGTGCTGCTCGGCATCACGGCGCAGGCCCGCAAAATCTACCCGCTGAACGAGGGTTGGCGCTTCTTCTTCAAGTCGGAGAATACGAGCGACAACGCCCGCTACGTCACGTTGCCCCATACGTGGAACACCGACACGGAGGCTGTCGGCTCGTTCCTCGAAACCACGGCCAACTACCAGAACGAGATGCGCATCCCCTCCGAATGGAGCAACAAGCGCGTCTTCGTCAAGTTCTACGGCGTGCAGAACGTCGCCACGCTCTTCGTCAACGGCTACTACGTGGGCGAACACCGCGGCGGCGCGGCAGCCTTCACCTTCGAAATCACCGACAAGCTGCGCTGCGGCGACAAGAACGCGCTGCTGGTCATCGTGAGCAACAACAGCCGCTCGGACGTGCTGCCCGTCTCGACCGATGCCAACCTCTACGGCGGCATCTACCGCGGGGCGGAGCTCATCGTCACCGAGCGGACGGCCGTCTCGCCCCTCTACTTCGGTTCGGACGGCGTGCTGGTGCGCACCACCTCGGTCACCGACGAACGCGTCGAGGGCGAGGCCGAAATCCACCTCACCTCGTCGTCGGGTGAGGCCAGCTGCCTGCTCACGCTCGACATCACGGCGCCGGGCGGCGAACGGGTCTACACGCGCCGCCAGCGCGTGCGGCTCGACGGACGTCCGGCATCGGTTCCCTTCTCGGTCGACGACCCCGAGCTGTGGAGCCCCGACCGTCCGGCACTCTACCGCGTCAGCGTACGGCTGGGCGAACAGCAGGTGCTCGACGAGGTGACCGTGCGGACCGGATTCCGCTCGGTGCATGTCACCCCCGAGGAGCGCTTCACGCTCAACGGCCGGCGCTACGACATCCGCGGCGTGACGCTCTACCACGACAATGCGCTCGAGGGCGGTGCGCTGACCGACGCCGACTACGACGCCGACATGGAGTACATCCGCGACCTGGGGGCCAACGCCGTACGTTCGGCCATGATGCCCCACGCACAATACTTCTACGACCGCTGCGACGAGCGCGGAGTGCTGGTCTGGACCGAAATCCCCTTCCAGCGGGCCCCCTTCCTGGGCGACATGGGCTACTTCCCCACCCCGCAGTTCGAGGAGAACGGGCTCCAGCAGCTGCAGGAAATCATCGCCCAGAACTACAACCACCCCTCGGTGGTCATGTGGGGCATCTATTCACTGCTGCAGGCCAAGGGCGACGACGCCTCGCCCTACATCCGCCGGCTCAACGACGCCGCCCACCGCATGGACCCCACCCGACCGACGGTGGCATGCAGCAACCAGGACGGCAGCATCAACTTCATCACCGACCTGATTGTCTGGCAGCAGGACGTCGGCTGGGAGAAGGGTTCGCCCGACGATGTCTCGGTATGGCGCAACCTGCTGCGCCGCAACTGGTCGCACCTCGCCTCGGGCGTCTGCTACGGACAGCCCGGATTCCCGGCCCACCAGTACAACGCCGTACCGCCCGTATCGCGCACCAACTGGATTCCCGAGCAGCGCCAGAGCCGCTTCCACGAGGCCTATGCCAAGAACCTCGAGAGCGATTCGCTCTTCTGGGGCCAGTGGGTCAACAACCTCTTCGACTACGGCTCGTCGCGCCGTCCCTACGGCATCAACGGCTCGGGACTGATGACCCAGGACCGCCGCGAGCGCAAGGACGCCTACTACCTCTACCGTGCGATGTGGAACAAGAGCGACACGACGCTCCATCTGGCCGACAAGCGGCACCGGCTGCGCGACACCGAGCGGCAGGCCTTCAAGGTCTACTCCTCGGCGGGCATGCCGACGCTGCGCATCAACGGCGACTCGGTAGCGCTGCACCGCTATGCGGACTGCCAGTACGTCACCGACACGATGACGCTGCAGGGAATCGTATGGCTGGATGTTTCACTGGGAGGGCGACACGACAGCCTCCGCTTCAAAATCGACAGCGAGCCGCGACAGCCGTGGCTTGTGGGCCTTCGGCAAACAACAGGTCGATGAACGACAGGTTGGCGACGAAGGGCATCCGGTCGGAAAAGACCTGAATGTAGGGCTTGGCCTCGAAGGCCGGGCCCTCTCTGTGTTTGGGCCTCAGGTCGATGTCGCCCGGACGCGCCTCGACGTAGCGCTCCGAAAGACGGAGGTCGCAGGGGGCCTTGGCCGCCTCGAGCAGCGTGCGCAGCAGCGCAAGGTTGAACTCCGCAAGCAGGTCGCCCGGCGCACGGTAGAGGGGCTCGAAGCGCTCGGCATAGTGGTCGAAGTAGGGCGAGCTGCGGTAGGCCGAGACGAGCGAGACCCAATGCTGGTGGGGCCAGCGCTTCGAGTAGTCGAGCCGCACCTCGCGCATGGGCTGGCGCGGGCGGTCGGCATTGCGGACATGGGCCGTGAGCTCCATCGGGCCGCCCGTGGCCAGAATCCGCGTACGGTTGCGCTCCGAGCGCTTGACGAAGTGTTCGCCCAGGTCGATGACGCACTCCTCGCGCAGCAGATGCGCGATGTACTCCACCGAAGGAAGGTATGCCAAAGGAAGAATGGTCATCGGTCGAATGATTTTTCGGGGTAAGGAAGGAACCGGAACCGGCAGGTCGGAACCGGCGGCAGGGGCATCTGCGGCGGCCGGGCCTCAACGGGTCGGAACCGGAGGGAAGGCGCGGCGAGGGGCGCAGGGGCGCCCTACTCTACTCACCCGGTTCGTGCCAGTCGCCGTTTTCGCGGATGAGGGCCACCAGACGGTCGAGCGCCTCCTCCTGCGGAATGTTGCGCGCGACGACCGTGCGCCCCTTATAGAGCGTGATGCGCCCCGGGGCGGCCCCCACATAGCCGTAGTCGGCGTCGGCCATCTCGCCCGGCCCGTTGACGATGCACCCCATGACGCCGATTTTCAGGTTCCGGAGGTGCGACGTACGGGCCTTGATGGCGGCCAGCGTCTGCTCGATATCGTAGAGCGTACGGCCGCACGAGGGGCAGGCGATATACTCGGTATGCGAAAAGCGGACGCGCGCCGCCTGGAGAATCATCAGCTCGACACGGCGGAGCTCCTCCTCCGTGTGGCCCGGAGCATCGAGCCAGATGCCGTCGGCCAGTCCGTCGAGGAAGAGCACGCCCAGGTCGGCCGCCGCACGCACGGCCAGCCGTTCGAGCGAAGGCTCGTCGTAGCGCCGCCGGAGAACGACCGGCTCGTCGCCCTCGAGGTTGAGAATCGCCGCACGGAGCTCGGCCGTGGGGTTCTCCGAGGTCGACTCGAGGATGCGGAAGCCCTCCATCGACTCGCCCCGCACGACGGGCGTCTGCACCCGGCTGCGGCGGCGGAACTGGGTGGGCGAATAGCGCTCGGGGTGGAGCACCTCGAAGCGGCCCGGACGCGAAGAGAACTGCTCGACGAGCTGCTGCGCCACGGGAATCTCGTTTTCGGGCGCCTCGGTCAGCGAGACGCGGATGGTGTCGCCGATGCCGTCGGCCAGCAGCGCGCCGATGCCCACGGCACTCTTGATGCGCCCCTCGAGGCCGTTGCCCGCCTCGGTCACCCCGAGATGTATCGGGTAGTGCATCCCCTCGGCATCCATCGCCTCGACCAGCAGCCGGTAGGCGTGGACCATCACGCGCGTATTGCTCGACTTCATCGAGACGACCACCTGGTCGAAGTCGCGTTCGCGGCAGACGCGCAGGAACTCCATCGCCGAGACGACCATCCCCTGCGGCGTATCGCCCCACTCGTCGAAAACGCGGCGGGCGAGCGAGCCGTGGTTGACGCCGATGCGCAGCGCCACGCCGCGCTCGCGGCACTGCTCGATGAGCGCCTCGAACTCGCCGTGCTGCGAGCGGTAGTTGCCCGGGTTGATGCGCACCTTGTCGACGTAGCGGGCCGCAATGGCGGCCACCTCGGGGACGAAGTGGACGTCGGCCACCAGCGCCGTGTCGTAGCCGTCGGCGCGCAGCTGCGCGGCGATGGCACCCAGATTCTCCGCCTCGCGGCGCCCCTGGGCCGTCAGACGGACAATCTTGCCGCCCGCGCGGTCAATCCGCTCAATCTGGGCCACGCTCGCCGGCGTGTCGTTGGTGTCGGTATTGGTCATCGACTGCACGGCAACGGGGTTTCCGCCGCCGATGGCGACCCGTCCGATGCGCACCTCGCAGGTCGGACGGCGCCGGTATTCCGAAAGATTCATCGTTCAAACTCTTAAACGACTACAAAGATAGCAAGGTTTTGGAATTCCGCGAAAAAATGCGCATCTTTCGACACGCCCCGCATGGGGCAACCCATTAAACCAAAATCCGACAGCACCATGAAAAAAGAGAACCTGTTGCTGATGGCGGCATCGCTGCTCGGATTCGGCACCGCCTGCGACAAGGAGGAGCAGACTCTGGTGATGTACGGAACTCCCTACAACAACTACAGGGTCAAAGGTACGGTAACCGACCCCGACGGGAATCCGATTGAAGGTATCGAGGTCCGCGGCAACAACTCGCCTGAGACTGCCGTCCTCACCGGAGCCGACGGCTCGTTCGAAATCGCCGGCAGGAGCATCGTCCAATCGGTGAAGCTCGGCTTCACCGACATCGACGGCCCGGCCAACGGAGGCGACTTCGCCTCGGGCAGCCTCGACATCCGGTTCACCGAAGAGGAGCGCACGGCCGAGGGTAGCGGAGCCTGGCACAAAGGCGACTTCGCCCGCACGGGCGTGGAGATGACCCTCGAGAAGAACGAGCAGGAGTAGCGACTCCGCAGTATCGGCCACCCCTTTCCGGAACGGCTCACGCCGCCACACTCCCGGGAAGGGGCGTCTTGTTTTCGCACGGCTGCCGGCCCGTCCCTGCCGCAGCGGAGGCTCCCGCGCAGGAGCCCGCGGCAAAAAAGAGGGGCCGACATGTCTTTTTATCCCCCGTCTTCACTATATTTGCACCACATGGGATGCCTGCGGCGGCTCCGTCCGGACCGAAGAGAGCCCCGGCCCCGCTTGCCGCAACCTCCCGCATTCACTATATTTGCCAAGTGGAGATACTCGACAACGATATCAAATTCGTTCCGGGGGTGGGTGAGGCCCGCGCCAGGCTCCTCGACAAGGAGCTCGGAATCCGCACGGTCGGCGACCTGCTCAACCACTTCCCCTTCCGCTACATCGACCGCACGCGCATCTACCGCATCGGTGAAATCACCGAAGGGGGCCCCTCGCTCGTGCAGTTCCGCGCCCGCGTGACGGGCATCGGCTATGCCGGCGAGGGGCGCAAGCGCCGCTTCACGGTCTCGGTCTCGGACCCCACGGGCTCGGCCGAGCTGGTCTGGTTCGCCGGCATCAAGTGGGTCGAGAAGCGCATCGAGGTGGGGCGCGAATACCTGATTTTCGGCCGCCCGAGTTTCTACCGCAACGAGCTGTCGATGGTCCATCCCGAACTCGAGACGATGGAGCAGGCCCTCTCGCGCAAGCCCGAGAGCGGCATGCAGGGCATCTACTCGACCACCGAACGGCTGCAGGGAGTCGTGGGCACCAAGGGGTTCTACCGCATCGTCCGCAACACGTGGGAGCGCGTCGGGGAGCACATCGCCGAGACGCTGCCCGAGGAGCTGCGCACCCGCTACGGCCTCATCCCGCTGCGCGAGGCCTACTACAACATCCACTTCCCGCAATCGGCCGAACTGCTGCGCCAGGCGCAGTACCGCCTCAAGTTCGAGGAGCTGCTGGGCGTGCAGCTCAACGTCCTGGCGCGCCGCAGCGAACGCCTCGCAAAGAGCAACGGATTCCTCTTCACGCGCGTGGGCGACGCCTTCAACCGCTTCTACAGCGAGAAGCTCCCCTTCCCGCTCACCGGGGCCCAGAAACGCGTCATCCGCGAAATCCGACAGGACACGGCCACCGGGTTCCAGATGAACCGCCTGCTGCAGGGCGACGTGGGGAGCGGCAAGACGCTCGTGGCGCTCATGTCGATGCTGCTGGCCGTCGACAACGGCTTCCAGGCCTGCATGATGGCCCCGACCGAGATTCTGGCCCGCCAGCACTTTGCGACCATCGGCCGCATGCTCGACGGACTGCCCGTCAGGGCGGCCATCCTCACCGGCGCCTCGAAGGCCCGCGAACGCAGGGAGGCGCTCGAAGGCATCGCCTCGGGCGAGGTCCACATCCTCATCGGCACCCACGCCCTCATCGAGGAGCGGGTGCGGTTCGCCAACCTGGGCTTCGTGGTCATCGACGAGCAGCACCGCTTCGGCGTCGAGCAGCGCGCACGGCTCTGGACCAAGAACGCGCAGCCGCCCCACGTGCTGGTGATGACCGCCACGCCCATCCCCCGCACGCTGGCCATGACCCTCTACGGCGACCTCGACGTCTCGGTCATCGACGAACTGCCGCCGGGCCGACGTCCCATCAAGACCTTCCACTACACCGACGCCGCACGGCTCAAGCTCTTCGGCTTCATGCGGCGCGAAATCGCCAAGGGGCGCCAGGTCTACGTGGTCTACCCCCTCATCAAGGAGTCCGAGGCGATGGACTACAAGGACCTGACGGACGGCTACGAGGCCATCTCGCGCGACTTCCCGCTGCCGCAGTACGTCACGGCCATCTGCCACGGCAAGATGAAGCCCGCCGACAAGGAGGAGTCGATGCGCCAGTTCAAGGCGGGCGAGGCGCAGATTCTGGTGGCCACGTCGGTCATCGAGGTGGGGGTCGACGTGCCCAACGCCACGGTGATGGTCATCGAGTCGGCCGAGCGCTTCGGGCTTTCGCAGCTGCACCAGCTGCGCGGCCGCGTGGGGCGCGGCGGCGAACAGTCCTACTGCATCCTCATGTCGGGCGACAAGCTCTCGCGCGAGTCGCAGGCGCGGCTCGACGCCATGTGCCAGACCAACGACGGATTCCGCCTGGCGGAGCTCGACCTCAAGCTGCGCGGCGCGGGCGACATCAACGGCACGCTGCAGAGCGGCATGGCCTTCGACCTGAAAATCGCCAACCCGACGCTCGACGTACAGATACTCTCCCGCTCGCGCGACGCCGCCGGCGAGGTGCTCGCATCCGACCCGTCGCTCGAGGCCCCCGGCCACGAGGGGCTCCGCAGGCTCCGGAGCCGCTACTCGGGGCGCGAGGAGATTGATTTTTCCCGAATTTCGTAATAACCAAGCCCATGACCCGTTCTATCATCATGAAACGTACGAAAATGCTGCTCACGGCGCTGCTGCTCGCGCTCGCAACGCCCCTTGCCGCCCAGCTCTACCACCCCGGCGAGGTGCTCGAATACCGCGTCAGCTACCGCGCCAAGATGTTCCCCAACACCGAAATCGGCGCCGTGCGGGTCTCCACCTCGGAGGAGGAGGTCGACGGACGCACCTGCTACAAGGTCATCGGCGAAGGACGCACGCTGCCCACCTACCGGTGGTTCTTCAACCTGGTCGACATCTACACGGTCCACATCGACCCCGACTCGCTCCGCCCGGTCCACTTCCGCAGCGACATCCGCGAGGGCGACTACACCTTCGAGAGCACCTACGACTACGACTGGGAGCAGATGCGCGTCCACACGCGCTGGCGCAGCCGGCAGCGCCCCTTCCGCGAAAAGGAGATGGAGCTCACGCGCGAGAGCATGGATGCCATCTCGCTCTTCTTCAGCCTCCGGTCGGCCGAAGCCGGCGACTTCCGCGAAGGGGAGCCCCGCACGCTGCAGATGGTGCTGCAGGACACCGTACGCCACCTGCGCTACCGCTTCCTGGGGCGCGAGGAGAAGAAAATTCGCAACATGGGCCGCTTCCGCACGCTGAAGTTCGACTGCCAGCTGGGCACCTCCGAGGGCTTCTCGTTCACCGACGGCACGGTCTTCACCATCTGGATTTCGGACGACGAGAACAAAATCCCGCTCTACCTCGAGTCGCCCGTGCGCATCGGCAGCATCAACGCCTACCTTTCGGGCTGCGAAGGGCTCAGATATCCGCTCAAAAGCCGGATAAAATAACCTCACCCGCCGGCGAAAATTAGGATAATTCGCCAAAAAACGTATCTTTGCAGAAAAATCGACACCATGGAAGAGAACAGACTGGATTACGATAACACGGAATTCGAAGACGATTACACGCCGCAACCCGACTCCGGGAAGTCAATCCGCGGATACCGGATTGTCATCATCATCCTCTCGGTGATTCTGGTCGCCATCTCGGCGCTCTACTTCAGCATCCACCGCCAGCAGATGCTCGACAACGAACTGCTGCGCGCCGACCGAGACTCGATTCAGAACGACCTGGGACGCCTGATGGAGGATTACGACAACCTCCACATCACCAACGACTCCATCTCGGCCAGCCTCGACATCGAGCGCGGCCGTGCCGACTCGCTGATGAACCAGCTGCGCAAGGAGCGCCGCTGGAGCCTGGCGAAAATCAAGCAGTACGAGAAGGAGGTCGGCACGCTGCGTACGGTCATGCGCGGCTATCTGCACCAGATTGACTCGCTCAACTCGCTCAACAAGAAGCTCATCAGCGAGAACATCTCCTACCGCAAGGAGATTTCGTCGGCAACGCTCCGCGCCGAGATGGCCGAAGAGAAGGCGGCCGAGCTCGACAACAAGGTACGCGCCGGTGCCGTCATCAAGGCGCGCGGTATCCGCCTGACGGGCCTCAACGCCCGCAACAACGAGGTGTCGCGCATCCGCAACGCCGAACGCGTGCGTGTGGACTTCGTGCTGACGGCCAACGAGCTGACCACGCCGGGCAACAAGGCGGTCTACATGCGGCTCACCTCGCCCGACGGCTATGTGCTGACCACCGAGGCGATGCCTACCTTCGAATTCGAGGGCGAGCGGCTGAGCTATTCGGCCATGCGTGAGGTCGACTACCAGAACCAGGACCTCGAGGTGGGTATCTACTTCGACAGTTCGGGCTTCCCGGCCGGCACCTACCTCGTGCAGCTCTACTGCGACGGTTACCAGATTGGCTCGGCCGAAATCGCCATGCGATAGGTCCCGCTCCGGCCGGAACCACCCGGGCAGGCAGCCCGGGCAGGCAGCCACAACAGACCTGGAGCCGGGCAGGCCGACGGTCCGATGGTCCGGACAGGCCGGCATAACAAACGACAAAGCGCGGACCCACCCGATGGAGGTGGGTCCGCGCTTTTCATCTCTGTCGGTTTCTCGGGCCGCAGTGTGGAGCGGGCAGGCCTCAACGCAAAAGCGCACCTCCGTGCGGGATGAGCCGCGACGAGGTGCGCTTCTTCAGAGGGAGGGGCTGCCTCAGTGCTCGCTCTGCCAAATCAGGGCCGAGGAGCCGAGGATGGCGGCGTTCTTGCCCTGGATGCCGCTGGGCAGCAGCTTCACCTTGTTCTTGTACATCGAGAGCATGTTCTCCTCCATGTACCACTGCGTCGGTTCGAAGATGAACTTGCCCGCCTTCGACAGTCCGCCGAAGAGGAAGATGGCCTCGGGCGAGGTGATGGCCACGATGTCGGCCAGCGCACGGCCCAAAATCTCGCCCGTCACGCGGAAGGCCTCGAGCGCCACGGGGTCACCCTGGGCGGCAGCGGCCGAAATCATCGAAGCATCGAAATCGGCAAAGGCGATGTCGCGCAGCTTGCTCGGGGCGGTCATCGTCGCCATCAGCTCGAAGGCCGTACGCTTGATGCCCGTCGCCGAGACGTAGGTCTCCAGACAGCCGCGCCGGCCGCAGCCGCACTGGCGGCCGTTGCGCTCGACGATGATGTGGCCGAATTCGCCCGCAAAACCGTCGCTGCCGTAAATCATCTCGCCGTTGGCCACGAAGCCCGAACCCAGCCCCGTGCCGAGCGTCACCATGATGAAGTCCTTCATTCCCTTGGCGTTGCCGTAGACCATCTCGCCGATGGTCGCCGCATTGGCATCGTTGGTCATGAGCGTCTTCACGCCGCCGAAGCAGCGCGAGATGTCGTCGACGAGCGGGAAGATGCGGCGCGACTCGTCGGGATTGGCCTCGTCCTCACGGAACTTCCAGAGGTTGGCCGGCGTCTCGATGGTACCCTTGTGGTAGTTGGCGTTGGGCGCGCCGATGCCGATGCCGGCCAGCTCGTATTCGAACGAGAGGCTGTCGGCCATGGCGTGCATGGCGTCGCACAAATCGGCCACATAGGCCGGATAATCCTCGAAGTAGGGGTACTTCTTGGTCGAGATGACCGATTCGGCATACAGGTCGCCGTTCTCGTCCACCAGACCGAATGCCGTATTGATTCCGCCGATATCGACACCGATTGCTAACTTTTTCATGATTCGTTGTTTTTAAATATCTTTATGATGTCAAAGTTAAGACAAAATTCGGCTACTCCAAAGTTTTTTCCTACTTTTGGGGGAATTTTAGACCCTTAATCCATCACACCATGCGTCCCTACGAACAGCTGCTTTCGACCTTCGAAAACTATCTGGCACAAACCGAGTTCGCATCCGAACCCGAGAAGCTCTACGCCCCCATCGGCTACTCGCTGGCGGGCGGAGGCAAGCGTCTGCGGCCGATGCTGCTGATGCTCGCCTGCGGCATGTTCACCCAGGATACGGCACCCGCTCTTCCGGCAGCGGCCGCAGTGGAGATTTTCCACAACTTCACGCTGCTGCACGACGACATCATGGACAACGCCCCCGTGCGGCGCGGCAAACCCTCGGTCTACGCCAAATGGGGGCAGAACGTGGCCATCCTCTCGGGCGACGCGATGATTATCTGCGCCTACCGGATGCTGTCGCAGTGCCCCCCGGCGCTGCTGCCCCAAATCATGCAGGTCTTCAACACCATGGCGCTCCAGGTCTGCGAGGGACAGCAGTACGACATGGACTTCGAGCAGAAGCGCAAGGTCTCGGTGGTGGAGTACATGCACATGATTGAGCTCAAGACCTCGGTGCTGCTGGCCGGCGCCGTCACCATCGGCGCCATCATCGGCGGCGCCCCGAAGGAGGACTGCCGCACGCTCTACCGCTTTGCCATCGAACTGGGCCTCGCCTTCCAGCTGCAGGACGACCTGCTCGACAGCTACGGCGACGAGCAGCTGGGCAAGACCATCGGCGGCGACATCCTCGAGGGGAAGCAGACCTATCTGATGATTACGGCGATGAGCCGCGCCGACGAACCCACGCGCGAGACGCTCCGCCGGACCTACCGCGACGCCTCGCTGAGCGACGCCGAGAAGATTGCCCGCGTCAAGGCAGTCTACGACCGGCTCGACGTGCCGCGGCTGACCGAGCAGCAGATTTCGGTCAAGTTCGAACGGGCCCTCGCGCTGCTCGACACCCTTTCGGTCGACGCCGCACGCACGCAGCCGCTGCGCGAATTCGCCGAGAGCCTCATGGGGCGCAAGAAGTAGCACGCGGACTCCGGGGCTCGCGCCAAGGCCGCGCACCCGACCCGAAAACAACGAATACGATGAAACGTTCCGAGATAGAAATCATGGCCCCGGTCGGCTCCTACGAGTCGCTGATGGCCGCCATCCACGCCGGGGCCGACTCGGTCTACTTCGGCGTGGGAAAACTCAACATGCGCTCCGCTTCGGCCGCGAACTTCACGCTCGACGACCTGGCGCGCATCGTCGCCACGGCCCACGAGCACGGCGTGAAGACCTACCTGACGGTCAACACCGTCGTCTACGAGGACGAAATGGCCGACGTGCATGCCGTCATCGACCGCGCCCGCGCCGAAGGGGTCGACGCCATCATCGCCACCGACTTCGCGGCAATCCTCTATGCGCGCCGCGTGGGGGTCGAGGTCCACATCTCGACCCAGAGCAACATCTCGAACTCCGAGGCGGTGAAATTCTTCGCACAGTGGGCCGACACGGTGGTGCTGGCCCGCGAGCTCTCGCTCGAGCAGGTGGCCGCCATCCACCGCGAAATCGTCGAAAACGACATCCGCGGCCCGAAGGGCGAGCTGGTCGAAATCGAGATGTTCGCCCACGGAGCCCTCTGCATGGCCATCTCGGGCAAGTGCTACCTGAGCCTGCACGAGACCTCGTGCTCGGCCAACCGGGGGGCCTGCCGCCAGATTTGCCGCCGCAAGTACACCATCACCGACCGGGAGACGGGCCAGGCGCTCGACGTCGACGGCCGCTACATCCTCTCGCCCAAGGACCTCTGCACCATCGACTTCCTCGACCGGATGATTGGAGCCGGCGTGCGGGTGCTGAAAATCGAGGGGCGCGCACGCGGTGCCGAGTATGTCAAGCGTGTGGTGGAGTGCTACGACCGGGCGCTGCGCGCCATCGAGGCGGGCGAGTACACCCCCGAGCTGGCCGCTTCGCTCAAGGAGCGGCTCGCCACGGTCTTCAACCGCGGATTCTGGGAGGGTTACTACGCCGGGCGCCCCATAGCGGAGCACAGCCGCAACTACGGCTCGTCGGCCATACGCCGCAAGGTCTATGTGGGCAAGGTGGTCAACTTCTACAAGAAGATTTCGGTGGCCGAGGTGCTTGTCGAGGCGGCGCCGCTGGCCGTCGGCGAGGAGATTTTCTTCATGGGCGCCACCACGGGCGTGGCCGAGCAGCGGCTCGACGAGCTGCACGACCGCGACGGGAAACCCGCCGAGGCGGTGGCGCAGGGCGAGCTTTGCTCCATCAAGACCGGAGAGCTCATCCACCGCGGCGACCAGCTCTACAAGTTCGTCGACGCGGAGTAGCGCCGCCGGCTATGGCCGCAGCTGCCGCCCCGGACCCGACAACGGTTGCGGTTACAGTTGAAGCTGCGGTTACGGCTGCGGGCAGAAATCCGGCTGAGACTGAGGCTGCGGGCGGAAATCCGGCTGCAATTGCGGCTGAGGCTGAGGTTGCGGCGGCGGAAATCAGACATCCATCCGAAGCGGTTCGGCTGTTGCCGGGCCGCTTCGCCGTTTCGGGGGCAAGGCATTTGTCCACACGGTCCGGTCACCCGCTCCGACTTCCTGCCCGACCGCCGGCTCCGACCGCCAGCCTCGATTGCCGGACCGACCGCGCACGCCACCCCCAACCACTCGCCCGACCGACCGGTCCTGTCTCTT
>UQNV01000033.1 GCA_900542505.1 uncultured Alistipes sp. | reverse complement strand
TACACACTGCATATCGTCGGCAGCGTCAGATGTGTATAAGAGACAGATATAATCTCAAAGATAATAAAGAATCCCAAATATAAAGATTATGTATTTCAATATCTGACAGGCTACACTAGCAATGCATACATACTTTTCTACATTTATAATGAGTTGGCAAATCAAGATCGAGTCGTTGATAAAGAATTTATTCCATACCTATTTGAATCATTAAAAGCTTTAGATAAAAAGGGACACTATTCTTCAATGGAGTTAACGGCTCAAAGAGTTGACGAGACAACCCATGATATCACGTGCGAATTAAATTTTTTTAGACCGGACAGTGACAGCGAGGATTATTCATACATAACATATGCTAAGTGTTCTGATGAACTTTATATCGGATCAGAGATATCCAATGTTATAGTCGATGTCCCTTTAACAATAAGCCTTTCATCTGAAAAAATAGAGTTCACTCCACCCGCATATATTAGATGCGACACCATCAAGTGCACGCCCACTGAGATTTTATTAAATGCAGGGAGACAAAATGAAAGTATAGTTCTTGAATGTAATAATTTCAATGTCAGCTGCAATAAAAAAGGTATTCTCCCTAGTTTAACAAATAAAGGTCGAATAGATAAACAATTTCAATTGATTTGCAAGAATCAATTATCTTTCCCGTTTGTTCAATATCAATCTCATATATCACAAGAAGGAATACCTTCGGACATTATCGACAAATATCAAAAGATGCGTCGTTTATTTTTAATGTTTCGATCGCATAGCAAAGGCGATTTAGCTAGATATAAAGAAAAAATCGATAATAGGATAGGGAATAGCAGTATCGGAAAGAAAGTACTCGATGCGTTAATTGATAAGGGTGTACTATATTCCAAAGGAATATTATATTTCATAAATTTGGAAAAAATGGCGCAAGAGTTGGGGGTTAAATATGATGATATCAGATCCTCAATTATCAATGATAAAATTCGATTATTCTTATCCAAAATATAATAGACAATATTAACCTGCTAAAATTCTGAATGGAGTCCACAATAGTGGGCTCCATTTTGTATTTACAATCATCATTTTCTCTACGTGCGAGAAAAATGCGGACAAAATGCGGACACGACGAGCAAAACAAAAATCCCAAACAGCTGTTTTACAACTATTTGGGATTTTTTACTGGTACCCGGAGCCGGGGTCGAACCGGCACGACATTGCTGTCATTGGTGTTTGAGACCAACGCGTCTACCGATTCCGCCATCCGGGCAAACCGTTCACTACACGCGAATCGGGACTGCAAATGTATAAAAAATTCACCAAACCAAAAATTTTGGGCCGAATTTATTCGCTTTCAGGGCCGGAGCCCCCGAAAACCCGCCGCACCGACATCCGTCCGCACCGCACGGCAACACCCTCCGCACACGGCCCTGCACCACCCGGTCCGGCACTGCCCGTCACTGCCCGTCACGACCCAGCACGACTCAGCACGACTCAGCACGCCCCAGCACAACCCGACACGACTCAGCACAACCCGACACAACCCAACACAACCCGACACAACTCAGCACGACCCGGCACTGCCCGGCACTGCCCGTCACTGCCCGTCACTGCTCGGGATGGAAGAAGGCATGGATTTTCTGCGCCTTGGCGCTGCCCACCAGCGCCGTCAGCTCGCCGATGTTGGCCGCCCGGACCTTCGCCACCGAACGGAAATGGGCAAGCAGCGTCGAGACAGTCTTCTCGCCCACCCCTTCGATTTGCTCGAGCTCGCTGTGGATAAACGCCTTGCTTCGTTTCTGCCGATGGAACGAGATGGCAAAGCGGTGCACTTCGTCCTGAATGCTCGTCAGGAAGTGGAACAGCGGCGAGGCGGGCCGCAGACCGACCAGCAGCGGCGGATAGCCGCAATAGAGTTCGGCCGTGCGGTGGCGGTCATCCTTGGCCAGACCGGCAATCGGGATGTCGAGCCCCAGCGCCTCGAGCACCTCGTGGATGACGCCCATCTGCCCCTTGCCGCCGTCGGCGATAATCAGGTCGGGGAGTTCGCCTCCCTCGGCCTGCAGGCGGCTGTAGCGGCGGAAGACCACCTCGCGCATCGAGGCGTAGTCGTCGGGCCCCTCGACCGTCTTGATGTTGAAGTGACGGTACTCCTTGCGCGCGGGACGGCCGTCGCGGAAGACAACGCACGAGGCGACGGGGTGCGCCCCCTGCAGGTTGGAGTTGTCGAAGCACTCGATGTGGCGCGGCGGCCGGTCGAGGTGCAGCTCCTTCTGGAGGGCATTCATCAGCCGCTCGGTATGGCGTTCGGGATTCTTGATTTCGAGGTTCTTGAGCTGCTCGGCGCGGTAGATGCGGGCGCTCTTCTGCGAGAATTCGAGCAGTTCGAGCTTCTCGCCCCGCTTGGGGACGGTGAAGGTCACCCCGTCGAAGAGCAGCGTCGTCGAGGGGAGGAAGGGGACGATGACCTCGCGGGCCAGCTCGCCGCCGGCCAGCTGCTCGACCATGTGCTGGATGGCCAGCGTCAGCATGTCGCGCTCGTCGGCGCCGACCCCCGCCGTCAGACGCACGGTCGAGACCCCGACGATGGAGCCGTGACGTATGCGCACGAAGTTGCAGTAGGCCACATCGTCGTCGGGCAGCAGCGAGAAGACGTCGACATCGCGAATCCGCGCGCTGACAATCACCGAGCGGCCGGCATAGTTGTCCAGCGCGTCGAGGCGCTGCTTGTAGCGCTGCGCCACCTCGAAGCGGAGCTCGGCGGCCGCACGCTGCATCTCCCCCTCGAGATAGGTGCGCACGGGACGCAGGTCGCCCTTAAGCACCGAGACGACCATCGCGACCTGCTGCGCATACTCCTCCTCGCTCTGGGCCCCGACGCAGGGTCCCCGGCAGTTGCCCAGATGGTACTGCAGGCAGACCGTATAGCGCCCCCGGGCGATAGCCTCGGGCGAGAGGTTTAGTTTGCAGGTGCGCAACGGCACCACCTCGCGGATGAAGTCCAGCACGCTGTGCTGCATCATCACCGAGCCGTAGGGGCCGAAATACTGCGAGCCGTCGCGGACCAGCTGCCGCGTGGACTGCACCCGCGGGAAGGGTTCGCGCCGCACGACAATCCACGGATAGGTCTTGTCGTCCTTGAGCAGGATGTTGTAACGGGGCTGGAGCGTCTTGATGAGCGAGTTTTCGAGCAGCAGGGCGTCGGTCTCGCTCCCCACGACGATGTGGCGGATTTCGACGATTTGCTTCACCATCACGCGCACCTTGGCGCTGTGTTCGCGGCTCTGCACGAAGTAGGACGACACGCGCTTGCGCAGGCTCTTGGCCTTGCCCACATAGATGATGGTCCCCGTCCGGTCGACGAACTGGTAGACGCCGGGCGAGAGGGGCAGCAGCGCCACCTGCTCCTTGAGTCGGTCTGTTGCGGATTCACTCATCGGTCGCTCCTTTGCGGATTTGGCGGAAACGGCGGCAGGCACACGGGCGCCTTGGCACGCTCCGAGGACAAAGGTACGAAATATTCCGCGACTTTCGCCGCCGCTTCGGCAACGCAGCGCCGCGGGACGAAGTCCGCACCGGAGAGAAGCGGGTGCTGCGGGCCGGAAATTTTGCAAATCGGAGGAAAATCCCTATATTTGGGGAAACCGGACGCCCTGCCCCCGGCTGGCGTCCCCAACACGCAACTCTTTTCAGACAGGAACGCACATACCCCGTTGAGACCCGACCGACCAGGATTTCGAACCGGTCGAGGTTCGTGCATCTGCATCCGCGCCGCGGCATGTATCCCATCCGTATTTGATTCCGGGCCCCGGCAGAGCCCCTCCCGAAGCCGCGACGAACAACCACGCCGCCGCGGCCCGACCGCATGCGGGTCGGCCCGGAGTGCAGGCTCTCCCACCACCGGGCGCCGCGTGCGACAGCACGCGACAGCCGCACCACGCTCCGTTCACCGATTCGATAACCGGGTCCGGGCCGCACCTGCGGCCGAACCCACCCGGAGGTCCGGGGCCGAAAGGCCGCTCCGAAGACCTCCGCGACAACCCCCGACACAGCCATGACCCTCATTCTGCTCTATCTCATAGCGGCACTCGCACTCTCGTTCCTCTGCTCGGTACTCGAGGCCGTGCTGCTCTCGACCCCCGCCTCGTTCATCACGCTCAAGGAGCGCGAAGGGGTGAAGGCGGCCACCCTCTTCCGCCGGCTCAAACAGGACATCGACAAGCCCATCTCGGCCATCCTCTCGCTCAACACCATCGCCCATACCATCGGTGCCGCAGGCGTCGGCGCCGAGGCGGTAAAACTCTTCGGCGAGGCCTGGTTCGGCGTCATCTCGGCCGTGCTGACCATCCTCATCCTCGTCCTCTCGGAGATTATTCCCAAGACCATCGGCGCCTGCTACTGGCGTCAGCTGGCCATGCGTTCGGCCCGCATCATCCATGCGCTCATCGTCATCTGCTACCCGCTCGTCTGGCTTTCGGAGTGGATAACGCGGCTCATCGCCCCGCGCCGGCGCGAACTGTCGGTCAGCCGCGAAGAGGTCTCGGCGATGGTGACCGCCGGAACCGAGGAGGGAATCTTCGCCTCGAAGGAGGACAAAATCATCCAGAACCTCATCCGCTTCAACGACATCCGCGCCAAATCCATCATGACGCCCCGCGTCGTGGCGGCGACCGCCAGCGAGGAGATGACCCTCCGCGAATTCCTCGCCGACACGCGCTTCTGGCCCTACTCGCGCATCCCGCTCTACGGGCAGAACAAGGAGTACATTACGGGCTACGTGCTGCGGCAGAACGTATTGGAACATCTGGCCGAGGACCGCTTCGACCTGCGGCTGCGCGACCTCCGGCGCGACATCATCTGCTTTCCCGATTTCGTCTCGGTAGCAATCGTCTGGGAAAAGCTGCTGTCAAGCAAGGAACAAATCAGCATCATCCTCGACGAATACGGCTGCTTCGAGGGTATCATCACCCTCGAGGATGTCCTCGAAACCCTGCTCGGCGAGGAAATCACCGACGAAAAGGACCTGGTGGCCGACATGCAGCAACTGGCCCGCGAAAAGTGGCTCGAACGAAACAAAAAGTAATCGGGCCGAGAAGAAAACAAAACCAACAAGACACAACAGGTTGCCTTTCGTCAACTTTTCGGGCCGACGAATAGCGCATTCGGACAAACCGGTTGCGAATATCGAAAGATTGCGTATCTTTGCCGCAACGATTCGAAACCTGCAGCAAACGGCGCTCCGAAGGCCGCAAAATGGTGAGCCGGAGACGCGCACATCGACCGGCGGCCGGCGGGTGCGCATGAAAACGCAGCAGCCTCCCGAAAGGCGCCAGGCCCGTTGCGGCTCCCGGTCCGACAGCCGCAGAGCATCCGCATCACGATGCGGGGAAAAGAAAGGCAGACGGCGACGGTCCCGTTTTTTCAGTGTGAAGTTGCGTCACCAACATCGAATTCTTCAAAAAATACGGACCGTCGCTTTTTTCATCTCCCTCCGGGACGCAAAATCCATGCCACACGGAGGCGCCCCATGCGCCGACCTCCGGCCGCCTACAGACTCACGCTGCCGTCGCGCACCGCTCCGGCGGCATCCTGCGCGCCCGAGCTTGCCTCGAAACGGTCCAGCGCCTGTCTTGCCGCCGCGGCTCCCGCCTCGGCGATTTCGCGCGAACGGTAGAATTCGAAGAGGCCGAACCGGTCTGCCGGCAGCTCGACGAGCACATCGGGCCGGTACAGACGGCACATCAGCCGCGTGAGATGCTGCGTCATGATTTCGGTCGACGCGGTGATGAGCTTGTAATAGTTGAGCGACGGCAGCTTGCGCAGCGCCGCACGCCCGGCGCCGATGGCGTTCACGCCGGCCGCCGGGACACTCCCCCCAACGGCTCCGCTCCCCTCCACCGCAAAGGGCGCACAGACGTCGACCGCCACGAGCAGGTCGCCCGCCTCGCGGCGCACGCGGTTGACGGGCATCGGGTTGACGATGCCGCCGTCGGTCAGCACCATCCCGTCGCGATGGACCGGACGGAAGACCGACGGAATGGCGATTGAGGCCCGGATGGCGTCGTAGAGCCCGCCCCGTTCGATGACCACCTCGCGACCCGTCAGCAGGTCGGCCGAGACGGCCGTGAAGGGGAGGCGCATCTGCTCGATGCGCATGTCGGGAATCAGCTCCTTCATCGCATCGATGACGCGGCTGCCCTTGACCAACCCTTCGGCACTGAACGTAAAGTCGACCAGACCGAAGACCTTGTAGCGGTCGAGCGAGCACATCCACTCCTTGAACTCCTCGAGGTGCCCCGCGGCATACATGCCGCCGACGAGCGCACCCATCGACGTTCCGGCCACGGCCGCAATTTCGTATCCGCGGCGCTCCAGCTCCTCGATGGCGCCGATATGGGCCACACCGCGCGCTCCGCCGCCGGCAAGCGCCAGCGCAACCCGCCGGCCCGTTCCCTTCACTCCTTTTTCCATAGACATCATCTCCTCTCTTCCATCCGTTCACGCACCCGGGACCAGCCGTCGGTGCCGCTCAGGGCCGACGACGGAAGCGTCGTGCACATCTCCGCAAAGCGCGACATCGGCATCGCAAATCCCAGCTCCCCGGCCCCGACATGAGGCCGCACCGAGGGGTCGAACAGCCCCAGGAAACAGCATCGCCCCGCCTGCCGGTTCTCGCGCACGACATGGGCGACCATGACACCGCAGCCCGAGCCGAACGGCGCAGCGACGGCATCGTCGGCATCGTTGTCGTAGCAGGCCCACGAGACGAGCCCCGAGAGCTGGTCGGCCCCGGCGAAGAAGAGCACCCCTTCGGCCCCGTCGAACGACGGGCAGGCGTCGAGCCGCTCGAAGCGCAGCCACGGACGTGCGGCCGGCCGCACGTCGAGCCGCCGCACATACTCCGTCACCGCCCCGGGAGTCTGCTTGTAGCGCTCGCGGCACGACACGAAATCGGGCACGCGGGCCGGCAGGGGCGCGAACCCCGTATAGAAACGGCCGCCCCCGCAACCGATGTTCGTCGCATTGAACGAGCAGACGCCGCCCCGGTCGCGCAACGCCGCCAGCTCACCGAAAAAGCATCCCGGGCGGAGCGGCACCGCGCCGTCGCCCTGCTCCGCATAGCGGAAGACGAGCGGCAGGGGCGCCCCCTCGCCGAACGCCCCGCGGTAGGCGGCGGCAAACTCCGCCGGAGACATCGGTCCGGGCGGCGTAACCACGCAGTCGAGCGGCACGTCGTGCTGCTCGACGGGCAGTTCGGCCACAATCTGGTGGGCATAGCACACGCCAACCTTCGCACCCCGGAACTCCGGCGCGGAGAGGTAACGGTCGTAGTACCCGCGGCCGCGCCCCATGCGGGCCCCCGCAAGGGTGAAGGCCGTGCCCGGCACCACCACGAGGTCGATTTCGCCGGGGGCGCACGGCGCGGCATCTGCCGCCGGTTCGAGGATGCCGAACGCCCCGACGCGCATCGCCCCGGGGTCGTACTCCACGAACGACATCCGCTCGCCCTCGACGCGCGGCAGCAACACCCGCTTCGAGCGGCTCCAGCGCTCCAGCGCGCCGTCGGTCTCGGGCTCGTCGGGCAGCGCCGCAAAAAAGGCCACGGTACGCGCCGCGGCAAAAACGGGCAGCCGCTCGACCGCCGCAAAGAGCCGCTCCGAAACCTCCCGGCGCGCCGCACCGCACAGGCTGCGGTTGAGCCGCTTCATCGCGGCGCGAATCTCCTTCTTGCTCCTCTTCTCCATGTTCAAATTCAGCGCAAAATTCCCGGCCCGGCGCTTTGTTATTCCGCAAACAATGGCTATATTTGCGTCCGGGAACACAAATCTAAACAAATATAAACAAATTCTTCAATTATTATGAGCTGCTTTTTAACCAATTCATCTCTTGGCAAGAAGTTAGTAATGAGCGTGACGGGTTGCTTCCTCGTGCTCTTTATCCTCTTCCACATGTCCATGAACGTCGTGGCGATTATCTCGCCCGAGGGTTACAACTCGATTTGCGCGTTCCTGGGCGCCAACTGGTATGCACTGGCCGGTACCGTCGTTCTGGCCGCAGGCGTCCTGATTCACTTCATCTACGCCCTCGTCCTGACGGTGAACAACTACCGGGCGCGCGGCAACCAGCGTTACGCCGTTACGGTCAAGGAGAAGGGCGTGCAGTGGGCTTCGAAGAACATGCTGCTGCTGGGATGGATTATCCTGGGCGGACTGCTGCTCCACCTGTTCAACTTCTGGGCCAAGATGCAGCTCGTGGAAATCATGGGCGGTCATGAGAACTCGCTGGGCTTTGGTGCCGCCGACGGCGCCTCGCTCATCGCCTACACCTTCTCGCAGTGGTACTACGTGGTGCTCTACCTGCTGTGGTTCGCCGCTCTGTGGTTCCACCTCACGCACGGCGTATGGTCGATGTTCCAGACCGTGGGCTGGGCCAACAACACGTGGTATCCCCGTCTGAAGTGCATCGCCAACATCATCGCGACGATTGTATTCCTGGGCTTCGCGCTGGTGGTTGTCGTCTTCTTCCTCAAGAGCATCTGCTGCTGCGGCGGTGCATGCTAATTCCGGCCCGGAGCCGCAACCCGTCCCCCGGCGGGGCCTCTGCCCCGCGACATGACATCCGGCGACGGCCTGCGGCAAGGCGAAGTGATTCAACAAAAATAAACACACAACAGATATGGCTTTCAAATTAGATGCTAAAATTCCTGCCGGCGAACTCGCACAGAAGTGGAGCAACCACAAGGCAGCTATCAAGGTCGTAAGCCCCGCAAACAAGCGCAAGCTCGACATCATCATCGTCGGAACGGGTCTGGGCGGTGCCTCCGCAGCCGCTTCGCTCGGCGAACTGGGATACAACGTCAAGGTGTTCTGCATCCAGGACTCGCCCCGTCGCGCCCACTCGATTGCAGCCCAGGGCGGTATCAACGCAGCCAAGAACTACCAGAACGACAACGACTCGGTATACCGTCTCTTCTACGACACCATCAAGGGCGGCGACTACCGCGCCCGTGAGGCCAACGTCTACCGTCTGGCCGAGGTTTCGAACCTCATCATCGACCAGTGCGTGGCTCAGGGCGTACCCTTCGCCCGCGAGTACGGCGGCCTGCTGGCCAACCGTTCGTTCGGCGGCGCCCAGGTATCGCGTACGTTCTATGCCCGCGGCCAGACCGGACAGCAGCTGCTGCTGGGCGCCTATGCAGCCCTCAACAAGGAGATTGCAGCCGGTTCGGTGAAGAGCTACCCGCGTCACGAGATGCTCGACATCGTCATCGAGGACGGCGAGGCTCGCGGTATCATCGCCCGCAACCTCGTTACGGGTGAAATCGAGCGCCACGGCGCCCACGCCGTCGTGCTGGCCACGGGCGGCTACGGCAACGTCTTCTTCCTATCGACCAACGCCATGGCATCGAACGGCTCGGCCGCATTCCAGTGCTACCGCAAGGGTGCCGGCTTCGCCAACCCCTGCTTCACGCAGATTCACCCCACCTGTATCCCCGTTCACGGCGACCAGCAGTCGAAACTGACCCTCATGTCGGAGTCGCTGCGCAACGACGGCCGTATCTGGGTTCCCAAGAAACTCGAGGACGTGAAGGCCATCCGCTCGGGTGCCAAGAAGCCTTCGGACATCGCCGAGGAGGACCGCGACTACTACCTGGAGCGCCGCTACCCGGCCTTCGGTAACCTCGTGCCGCGTGACGTCGCTTCGCGTGCCGCCAAGGAGCGTTGCGATGCCGGCTACGGCGTCAACGAGACGGGTCTGGCCGTATTCCTCGACTTCAAGACCGCCATCGAGCGTCTGGGCAAGGACATCATCAAGCAGCGCTACGGCAACCTCTTCGACATGTACGAGAAGATTACCGACGTGAGCCCCTACGAGCAGCCGATGCAGATTTTCCCGGCCGTACACTACACGATGGGCGGTATCTGGGTGGACTACAACCTGATGACCACCATCCCGGGTCTCTACGCCATCGGCGAGTGCAACTTCTCGGACCACGGCGCCAACCGTCTGGGTGCTTCGGCCCTCATGCAGGGTCTGGCCGACGGCTACTTCGTGCTGCCCTACACCATCGGCGACTACCTCTCGCACAAGATTCAGGCTCCGAAGGTGAAGACCGACACCAAGGCATTCGACGAGGCCGAGAAGAGCGTCAAGGAGCGTATCCAGAAGCTGCTCTCCATCAACGGCAAGCAGTCGGTGGACGACATCCACAAGAAGCTGGGCCACATCATGTGGGAGAACGTCGGCATGGCACGTACGAAGGAGTCGCTCGAGAAGGCCATCACCGAAATCCAGGCTCTGCGCAAGGAGTTCTGGAAGGATGTCAAGGTCGTAGGCCGCGCCGACGACTTCAACGTCGAGCTGGAGAAGGCGCTTCGTCTGGCCGACTTCCTCGAGCTGGGCGAGCTGATGGCCCGCGACGCACTGAACCGCGAGGAGTCGTGCGGCGGCCACTTCCGCACGGAGCACCAGACCGAAGAGGGCGAGGCAAAGCGTGACGACGAGAACTTCGTATACGCAGCCGTCTGGGAGTACAAGGGCATGGACGCCGTACCCGAGATGACCAAGGAGCCGCTCAACTTCGAGTTCGTACACCCCGCACAGCGCAACTACAAGGACTAATTCCATTTTGACGTTGAACTTTAATAACGATTTGAAACTATGAATTTTACATTAAAGATATGGCGTCAAAAGGACGCTAAGAGCAAAGGTGCGTTCGAGACCTACAAGGTCGAGAACATCTCGGAGGACACCTCGTTCCTCGAAATGCTCGATATTCTGAACAACGACCTGGTACACGCCGGCAAGGAGCCCGTGGCATTCGACCACGACTGCCGCGAGGGTATCTGCGGCATGTGCTCGCTCCACATCGACGGCCGTGCCCACGGTCCCGGCGACGGCGCTACGACCTGCCAGATTTACATGCGTCGTTTCAAGGACGGTGCGACCATCACCATCGAGCCGTGGCGTTCGGCGGCCTTCCCCGTCATCAAGGACCTCGTGGTAAACCGCAGCGCCTACGACCAGATTCTGCAGGCCGGCGGCTTCATCTCGGTGCGCACCAACTCGGTGCCCGACGGCAACGCTATTCCCATTCCGAAGGAGGATGCCGACGAGTCGATGGACGCAGCAGCCTGCATCGGTTGCGGAGCCTGCGCCGCCACCTGCAAGAACGGTTCGGCCATGCTCTTCGTCGCTGCCCGCGTATCGTCGCTGGCCAAGCTGCCGCAGGGCCGCGTCGAGGGTGCCCGTCGTGCCAAGGCGATGGTCGCCAAGATGGACGAGCTGGGCTTCGGTAACTGTACGAACACGGGAGCCTGCCAGGCCGAGTGCCCCAAGCAGATTTCGATTGCTCACATCGCGCGTCTGAACCGCGAGTTCCTTTCGGCCAAGTTCGAGGACTAATCCCCGAAGCCGGAACGGCATACGACAGCGCCCTGCGACCCGACGGTCGCAGGGCGCTTTTCATATATTAAGGTAGCACGGCCAAGGGGCGGAAGAGCGCCCTCGGAATGGGCGCACGAACGTCGGGGAAAGGGGCGAGGAGGTCCCGACAAGGGCAGCAACAGACGCGGAGAGAATGGCAAAAAACCGACAAGGACGGTTACCACCCCGGCAGGAACGGCATAAAGTCCCGGCGAAATGGGCAGAGAATCTGCGGGGGCGCAGCGAACCCGGCAGGAGCGGCAGAAAGCCCCGTCAAGGACAACGTTGCGCTCCCGACAAACAAGAGGCAGGCCCGCCGACTGGCGGGCCTGCCTCAACCGTTTGCACGCGGCAAAACTATCCGTTCACCCGCGCATGGTCGGCCAGGAACTGGGCCAGACCGCTCTCCGTGAGCGGGTGCTTGAGCAGCCCCTTGATGGCCGCCAGCGGGCAGGTCGCCACGTCGGCCCCCGCATCGAGGCAGCGGATGATGTGGTTCGTATGACGAATCGAAGCCGCCAGCACCTGCGTCTTGTAGCCATAGGTGCGGTAGACGCGCACGATATGGGCCACGAGTCCCACGCCGTCCTCCGAAATGTCGTCCAGTCGTCCGACAAAGGGCGAAACATAGGTCGCGCCAGCCTTGGCGGCCAGCAGCGCCTGCCCTACCGAGAAGACCAGCGTACAGTTGGTGCGGATGCCGCGCCCGGCAAAGTACTTCACGGCACGGATGCCGTCGGCCGTGCAGGGAAGCTTCACCACGATGTGGGGATGAAGCGCCGCAAGTTGCTCGCCCTCGCGCACCATGCCCACGAAGTCGGTGGCAATCACCTCGGCGCTCACGTCACCGTCAACGATGTTGCAGATTTCGACGTAGTGGCGGTGGCACGCCTCCTCGCCCCGGATGTTCTCCTTCGCCATGAGCGAAGGATTGGTGGTCACGCCGTCGAGCACACCCATCGCATTGGCCTCGCGAATCTGGTCGAGATTCGCCGTATCGATGAAGAATTTCATGGTTGAAAGGTTAATTTAAGGTTTAGGTCTCCTAAAGGTAGCAAAAAAACGGTGCGCCGTCAACTTTCCGCCGCTCTTTTCTGCCCCCATGCCGGCCGGCAGAAGGCTGCCACACAAAAAAACAACATTTTTTCGCGAAAAATTAGTACTTTGTATTGCATAATACATTTTCGTGCACTATATTTGCAATACCAAAGTAACAGTTATCGGAAAATAATACTGCAAATACACATCCTGCGACCATGAAAGAGACCATCAACGCCAACATCGGCTCATTGGCATTCACGCTCGACTGCGACGCCTACGAAAAGCTGAAAGAGTATTTCGACGACATTCGCAGGCGGCTGCCCGAAGGGGACACCGAGACGCTCGACGACATCGAGCGCCGCATGGCCGAGATTTTCCGCGAAAAGGTGAACACCCCGATGCGGGTCGTGACCCTCGATATTGTACAGGAGGCCATCGAGCGCATGGGCGCTCCCGCCGATTTCGGCGAACCGCGCGCCGATGCCCGGACCGAAGAGCCCCGCATCGAGGAGCCCCGGCGCTGCCTCAGGCGTTCGCGCAAGGACCGCTCGATTGCCGGCATCTGCGGCGGTATCGCCGAATTCTTCGACGCCGACCCTACCTCCATCCGGCTCGCCACACTGCTGCTGATACTCTTCGGAGGCCTCTCCGTATGGCTCTACATCCTGCTTTGGATTGTTCTGCCCAGCGCCCCCGAAACCGAAAACAATAACTAAAAACAAGACAACCATGAATACGAACGCTCGACCGAGACTCTACCGCTCGACGGACCGCGTCATCGCCGGCGTCTGCGGCGGAATTGCCGAATATTTCGGACTCGACACCTCGACGATTCGCATCGTCACCCTCATTCTGATTCTCTTCGGGGGCATCTCGCTGTGGGTCTACATCCTGCTTTGGATTATCATTCCCCAGGCTCCCGACCGTCACCAATTAAACCGATAACGCCATGGCTGAAGACAATGTAAAGGTACAGATGCGCAAAGGCATCCTCGAGTACTGCATCCTCGCCATCCTTTCGCGGGAGGATTCCTACGCACCGAAAATCATCGCCGAGCTCAA
The DNA here is from genome assembly GCA_900542505.1 of uncultured Alistipes sp. Taxonomy (GTDB): domain Bacteria; phylum Bacteroidota; class Bacteroidia; order Bacteroidales; family Rikenellaceae; genus Alistipes; species Alistipes stercorigallinarum. Next base: position 12,205 of record UQNV01000033.1, on the reverse strand, counting down.
GGCCGCCGAGATGATTGTGGTCGAGGGTACGCTCTACCCGATTCTCACCCGGCAGAAAAACGCCGGACTGCTCACCTACCGCTGGGAGGAGTCCCCGCAGGGCCCTCCCCGCAAGTACTACTCACTCACCGACAAGGGCCGCGAATGCCTCGCCCAGCTCGACGAGGCGTGGGACGAACTCGTCAACCAGATTCAGACCATCCGCCACGGGAAACAACAGCAATAACCATCAAAAAAACTCAAACGCCATGAACAAGTCACTGATAATCACTTTCCTCATTGCCGCCGCCCTCTTCGGGTCGTCGTTCACCGCCAACGCCGCATGGCCCAACGTCCGCAAGGGAAGCGGCAAAACCGCCACCCGCGAGATGACCGTCGCCCCCTTCACGGCCGTTTCGGCCGGTAACGGCTCGACCGTGACCCTCGTCACGGGTTCGGGACCGGCCGTCATCGAGGTCGACGACAACCTGATGGAGTATGTCGAGGTCAAGGTAAAGAACGGCACGCTCACCGTCGGCTTCAACGACGACTGCTCGGGCTATTCGAACTACACGCTGCGCGTCACCGTCCCGACCGACGGCAAACTGAAACAGCTCCAGGCCACGGGCGCCTCGAAGATTGTGGCCGAGCCCGTACTGAAGAGCGACGAGATGAAGGTCTACGTCTCGGGGGCCTCGAACCTGGTCGCCGTAGTGAAGTGCAACGCGTGTGAAATCGACATCAAGGGCGCCTCGAAGGCCGAACTGGGCGGCGACATGGGCTCCTGCGAGGTGAAGGCTACGGGCGCCTCGAACTTCAACCTGGTAGCCAAGGTCGACCGCTGCACGCTCGCGGCGTCGGGCGCCTCGGAAATCAACGCCTCGGGCTCGGCGCGGAGCGCCCAGATAGCAAGCACCGGGGCCTCGGGAATCAACGCCAGCGACTTCGTCGTCTCGGCCTGCACCGTCAAGGCCTCGGGTGCCTCGAACGCCCGCGTCAACTGCTCGGAGCAGCTGACGGCCGACGCCTCGGGCGCCTCGAAAATCGTCTACACGGGCAACTGCTCGAACAATACCATCGAAAGCTCGGGAGCCTCGACCGTAAAACGCAGATAACCGCTTCCGCCACCCGCATCAAATAACCCCCGAAACCGACAATACCATGAACAACATAAAGAAATGCAGCATCTCGGGCGTCGCCTTCTCGCTCGATGAAGAGGCCTACAAGACTCTGGAAGCCTACCTCGAATCGCTCCGCGAATCCTACGGAGAGACGGCCGACGGCCGCGAGATTGTCGCCGACATCGAGGCCCGCATCGCCGAACTGATTCTCTCGACGCAGGAGGGCGACCGCGTGGTCCAGAAGCCGCTCATCGACAACATCATCGCCCAAATGGGCTCGGCCCGCGACATCTCGGAGGAGAGCTCCGAGGAGGGTGTCGCAGGGGCGGCCTCCGGCAAGGAGCCCCGCATCCCGCGCCGCCTCTACCGCGACACGGCCAACGCCAAGCTGGGCGGCGTATGCGCCGGCATCGGCAAATACTTCGACATCGACCCCGTATGGGTACGGCTCGGCATGTTCCTGCCGCTGATTTTCACCTGCATGGGCGGTATCTCCTTCCTCGTCTGGATGTCGCAGATTTTCGGCAACCTCTTCGGCATCTTCATCATCTGCTACCTCATCATGTGGTTCGTCGTTCCAGCGGCACGCACGGCACGCCAAAAGCTGGAGATGAACGGCGAGCGCATCACCGCCCAGTCCATCCGCGAGACGACCGAGGCGGCTGCGAACGACCCCGACCACAAGGCCAAGCCCATCGTCGCCGAGACGGTCTCGGTCTTCGGCAAGGTGGTGCTCATCCTGCTCAAGCTCATCGCCGGGGTGATTGTCTTCTCGCTCATCCTGCTGGCCATCGCGCTGGTAATCGGACTTCTGGCGGTCATCATCAGCGGCCCGGGCAGCATCTTCCCGAGCCAGTTCAACGACGACACCTGGGTAAGCATCTTCGGCATCACCTCGGTATTGATTCCCGTCATCCTGCTCATCTATGTGCTGATGTGCCTCATCGCCTCGCGCAAACCCGGCGGGAAGCCCGTACTGGTCTTCTTCCTCATATGGCTGGCCAGCATCGCCGCCTGCATCGGGACGGCTCTCTACGAGGGTCACAACGACGGATTCTTCATGAATCACAACCCGAAGGAGCAGCTGATGAAGACCGACATCGTCATCGACGGCGACTCGACCACCGTGGGACGGCTGCTCCACGAGGCCGACGATGTCGAGAGCGTCATCGAATCGGACAACCGCACGCTGCGCTTCAAAGTGAAGGACGGCGACAAGAACATCGAAATCACCGTCGACGCCAATACGGCATCGCTCAAGGTGAACGACGCCGACGAGACGCAGACCGACTCGCTCGACATCAAGTAACGCCGGCAACCGGTGCGCGGCGGAGCACGGCCGGCCATCGCAGGCCGAAGCTCCCGCCCGGCGGTGAACACATCCGCAGGAGCGCTCTCCGAAAAAGCCTTTCCGAGTATCGGGAAGGCTTTTTTTATGCCGCAAAGGGCGGCTCGGCGGGACGGTTTTTGAGAATATTGAAAAAATATCCGTACCTTTGTCCGGGATAGGAGCTGGCCCGGAATGGCCGGACGATGAAAACCCCGTTTTCATTTGCCGCGGCACGGGTCATTTCGTATCTTTGAGCGATTTTACATTCAACAATGACAATTATGGCTGGCATCAATTGTATCGGCATTCTGACCTCGGGAGGCGACGCCCCCGGCATGAATGCAGCAATCCGCGCGGTCACCCGCACGGCCATCTTCAAGGGCTTTTCCGTAAAAGGAATCATGCGCGGCTACAAAGGCCTCATCTTCAACGAAATCGTCGAATTCAAGTCGCGCAGCGTCAGCAATATCATCCAGCAGGGAGGCACCATCCTCAAGACAGCCCGCTGCAAGGAGTTCCAGACCGCCGAGGGGCGCAAGGCCGCCTATGAGAACATGGAGGCCGCAGGCATCGACGCGCTGGTGGTCATCGGCGGCGACGGCTCGCTGACCGGCGCCAACATCTTCGCCCAGGAGTACAACGTCCCCATCGTGGGTCTGCCGGGCACCATCGACAACGACCTGGGCGGCACCGACTCGACCATCGGCTACGACACGGCGCTGAACACCATCATGGAGGCGGTCGACAAGCTGCGCGACACGGCTTCGAGCCACGAGCGGCTCTTCTTCGTCGAGGTGATGGGCAACACGGCCGGCTACCTGGCACTCAACAGCGCCATCGCCAGCGGTTCGGAGGCGGCCATCATCCCGGAGATGGAGACCGAGGTGGACCAGTTGGGCGAGCTCATCAACCACGGCTTCCGCAAGAGCAAGAACTCGGCCATCGTCATCGTGGCTGAAAACCCCAAGACGGGCGGCGCCACGGCACTGGCCGAGCGCGTCAAGCAGGAGTTCCCGCAGTACGACGCCCGCGTCACCATCCTGGGCCACATCCAGCGCGGCGGCTCACCGACGGCCATCGACCGCATCCTTGCCTCGCGCATGGGTGAAGCGGCCATCGAGGCGCTCATCGAGGGGCAGCGCAACGTGATGATTGGTATCCGCAACGGCGAAATCGTCTACGTCCCCTTCTCGAAGGCCGTCCAGCACAACAAGGGAATCAACCGCGGCGACATCGAGCTGGTCAAGATTCTCTCCATCTGACAACACTCCAGAAACCTCCCTTACGACCCAATGACTATCAAACGCGTAATCGGCATCGGCAACGCCCTGACGGACATGCTCGTCAACCTGAAGACCGACTCGGTCCTCGGGCGTTTCAAACTTCCCAAAGGCTCGATGAGCCTGGTGGACACCTACCTGCAGACCGAAATCTCGAAATCGGTCGCCGGACTCCCCTACTCGCTCTCGCTCGGCGGCTCGGCCGGCAACACCATCCGCGCCATGGCCCGTCTGGGCTGCAAGGTGGGCTTCATCGGTAAGGTGGGTCAGGACACCACGGGCGACTTCTTCGAGCAGGCGCTCGAGAACCTGGGCGTCGAGCCCATCGTCTTCCGCGGACTCGAACGTTCGGGCAAGTGCGTCTCGCTCATCTCGGCCGACGGCGAGCGGACGATGGTCACCCATCTGGGCGCGGCCCTCGAACTGACGGCCGAGGAGATTGTTCCGACCATCTTCGACGGCTACGACTGCCTCTATGTCGAGGGCTATCTGGTCCAGGACCACAAGCTCATCGAGGGGGCCATCCGCACGGCCAAGCAGTGCGGGCTGAAGGTGGCCATCGACCTTGCGAGCTTCAACATCGTGCAGGAGAACCGCGAATTCCTGCGCCGGCTTGTTTCCGAGCAGGTCGACATCGTCTTCGCCAACGAGGACGAGGCGCGGGTCTTCACCGAGGAGACCGAACCGCTCAACGCGCTGCAGGCCATCTCGCAGATGTGCTCGCTGGCCGTCGTGAAAATCGGCACCAAGGGGGCGCTCATCAAGCAGGGCGACGAGGTGGTACACGTCGGCATCATGGCGGCTGCCAAGCGGGTCGACACGACCGGCGCCGGCGACTTCTACGCAGCCGGATTCCTCGCGGGACTCTGCGACGGGCTCTCGCTCCGCCAGTGCGGCACCATCGGCGCCATCACGGCCGGCAAGGTCATCGAGGTAGTGGGTACGACCTTCGGCGAGGAGGCCTGGGAGGAGATTTTCCGCCTGGTGCGCAAGGTCAAGAACGAAAAATACCTCTTCTGATTCCGCCGCGCGGCGCACACGGGGAACCGCAGCGCACGAGCGGATACGAAAAGAGCGGGTCGGTGCCAGTGCACCGACCCGCCTTGTCGTTTATTCATGGCGTTCGCTCCAACCCGAGACGCCGTCTATCCGCGGGCAAGCAGTCCCCGCGTGATGCCCCACCGCATGCGGAGGAGCCACCGTCCCCGGCGCGGTCCGAGCCAGCAGGCCATGAGCAGCGAAGCGCACCATTTGCCCGCCTCGGCGAGAAGTGCGCGGCCGTAACGGTGACGCATCCGGGCCCGCAGGCGCTGGCTCTCGCCCACATGGTAGCTCAAACGCCGGAAGTAGTCGGCCGTGAGCTTCGACGACGGAATGATGTGCCACATCACCGCTCCGGGGACATACCACAACCGGACACCGCCCGCCCGCAGCCGCTCGAAGAAGTCACTCTCCTCGCCGCCCACCAGCTTGCCGCCCACGCGGCCCAGCGTGACGTCGAAGGCACCGAAGCGCTCCACGACCCGCCGCCGGATGGCCATGTTGCCGCCGCCGGGAATGCGGCCCGAGGGGAACTCGCACACCCCTTCGCCCAGGTCGAGCGGATTGGCGATGGGCCGCTCGGTCAGGGGCGACAACCAGTCGGGACGGCCCGCCGGATATTCCGGGATGATTTTCCCGCCGGCGGCATCGGCCCCGGGCCATGCGTCGAAAAAGGCGATGTAGGCCCTCACGAAGCCCGGATTGATGTGCTCGTCGTCGTCGATGATGGCGATGAGGTCGCCCGTCGTCTCGGCGATGCCGCGGTTGCGCGCATGGGAAAGCCCCTGGCGGGTCTCGGTCACCATGCGCAGATTGATGTCCGGATGCTGCGCCGCAAAGGCGGCGAAACGCTCCCGGGTGTCGTCCTGCGAATTGTTGTTCACCACCACACACTCCCACTCCGAGGCCGGCGCATCCTGCGCAACGACCGATTCGAGTGCGCGGAGCATCTGTCCCGCGCGGTTGTAGGTGGCTATTATGAGCGAAAGTCGAATCATCGTGTAAATGTACGCAAATTCCGGCAAAATGAGCTATATTTGCAAAAATAATGAGCTATATTTGCAAAAATATCGAAAAACCTATGCTGAAACACATCTTTCGTGCCCTGCTGCCGCTCCTCGCCCTGACGCTCTGCGCCACGTCGCTCCGAGCCCAGGAGGTAAGCTGGACGGGCAGCGTGGAGCACCTCGACGGAACGGAGTACGAACTCCGCTTCGAAGCCGCGATTCCCTCGGGCTTCCACATGTACGACATGGGTCCCTACGAACTGGGCGGGCCCAACGCGACGACCTTCAGCCTGACGCCCGGCGCAGGCGCCGAACTGCTCGGCGGCGTCGAACAGCGTTCCGAACCCCACCGCTACCACGACCCGATGTTCGGCATGGAAATCGGCACCTTCTCGGGCAAGGCCCTCTTCACGCAGCGCGTGCGCCTCACGGCCGACCGGGCCGAGGTACGGGCCGCCATCGAATGGATGATATGCGACGACAAGAGCTGCATGCCCCCCTCGGATACGGAACTGACCCTCGTTGTCGAAGCGGCTGCCGCACAGGCTGTAACGCCCTCCGCCGGCACCGACACCCCGGCCGCACAGGCCGAAAGCGCCACAGCCGGCAAGACGGCCGATGTGGCCGATGCGGCCGATGCGGCCATTGGGAGCGCACCGGTCGCCCAGGCCAAGGATGCCGCCGGCAGCGGTTCGCTCTGGTCGCTCATCATCGAGGCGATTCTCTGGGGCTTTGCCGCACTGCTCACCCCCTGCGTCTTCCCCATGGTGCCGATGACCGTCTCCTTCTTCATGAAGAGCGCCGGCAAACCCGCACTGGGGCGCTTCCGCGCAGGCATGTACGGCTTCTTCATCGTGGCACTCTACACGCTGCCCATCGCCGCCATCATCCTCATCACGCGCCTGGTGGGCGGCGACACCGTCACGGCCGACATCTTCAACTGGCTGGCGACGCACTGGCTGCCCAACCTCATCTTCTTTGCCGTCTTCATGCTCTTCGCGGCCTCGTTCTTCGGAGCCTTCGAAATCACGATGCCTTCGTGGATGGTCAACAAGACCGACGCCAAGGCCGACTCGAAGGGGCTGGCCGGCATCTTCTTCATGGCGTTGACGCTCGTGCTGGTCTCCTTCTCGTGCACCGGCCCCATCGTCGGCTCGGTGCTTATCAAGTCGACGGCCGGCGAATTCTGGAGCCCGATTGTCACCATGCTGGCCTTCTCGCTCGCCTTTGCGCTGCCCTTCACCCTCTTCGCCTTCTTCCCCTCGATGCTCAAGAAGCTGCCCAAGAGCGGCGGCTGGCTCAACTCGGTGAAGGTCGTGCTGGGATTCATCGAGGTGGCGCTCGGATTCAAGTTCCTCTCGGTGGCCGACCAGACCTACCACTGGGGGCTGCTCGACCGTGAGGTATACCTCGCCATCTGGATTGTGGTCTTCGCCATGCTGGGCTTCTACCTGCTGGGCAAACTGCGCTTCGCCCACGACGACGAGGTGCAGCACGTCGGCGTGGGACGGCTGGCTCTGGCCATCGCCGTCTTCTCGTTCGTCGTCTACCTCATCCCGGGCATGTGGGGCGCCCCGCTCAAGGCGCTTTCGGGCTACCTGCCGCCGCTGACGACCCAGGACTTCGTCCTCGGCCAAACGACCGTGTCGGGAGAGGCGGCCTCGGCAACGACGGCCCTCAGGACCGTCGACGGGAAGGCCCCCAAGTACAGCGACGTGCTCCATCTGCCCCACGGGCTCGAGGGATTCTTCGACCTGGAGGAGGCCGAGGCCTATGCCGCCCGCGTCGGCAAGCCGCTCTTCATCGACTTCACGGGCCACGGTTGCGTCAACTGCCGCGAGATGGAGGCCCGCGTCTGGTCCGACCCCCGCGTGCTGGAACTGCTGCGCAACGACTATGTCATCTGCGCCCTCTACTCCGACGACAAGATGGTGCTGCCAGAAAGCGAATGGGTCACCACCGAATCGGGCAAGGTGCTGCGCAGCCTCGGCAAAATCAATGCACACTATGCGCTGAAGACCTTCGGCGTCAATGCACAGCCCTACTACGTGTTGCAGGGCCGCGACGGCCGCATGCTGGTCGAACCCCGCGGTTATGACCTCGATGTCGAGGCCTTCGTCGACTTCCTCCGCAGCGGCATCGAAGCCTACGGGGCTGAAAACGCCGAAAGCCGGTAGCCTTCGGCCGACACGACACCCCGCACCGACAGAACGGGACTCCGACAATGCCGGAGTCCCGTTTTCGGTTTTCACGCGGGGTGCAGCCCGGCCGCCGGCACCCCGTCGGGCGGCGCTCCGCCCCGGAACGCGCCCCCTCAAAATGTTCCGGCCGGACTTTTTTCGGGGTCTTGCCTATTGTTATTCAAAAAACAATTCCTTTTTTTGTGAAAAGAGGTCCGTTAACGAACAATAACAACCCGGCCGACGGCCTCATAACCCAACCCTTCCACCCATCAACCAATCACCCTTAAAACCACCCCACCCATGAAACGTTTCTGTTTCCGAGTGCTTGCGGCAGCGGCCCTTCTGGCCCTGTCGCCCGGCTGTTCGTCCGAGGAGGATGCTCCTCCCCCGCAGCCCAAATTCCCCGAAGTGAAGGTCGACATCACCGACGTGACGGTAGGCTACCTGCGCACAACGGCCGAGCCCAATGCCAAGGTGTCGCGCTATGCACTGATTCTCGCCGCCCAGAATGTCTGGGAGATGCAGCTCGAGACCCATGGCACCGAAGCCAAGACGGTCGAATACCTCATGGAAAACGACCCGGAGTGCATCCACACCGAGGCAGTCGAACGGCTGCTCATCCCGCTCAACGGTTCGCTCGACTTCGACTACTGGCTCGTCTGCGCCGTGATGGACGAGACCGGAGCGCTCTATTCGGTCGAAAAGCTGCCGGTGCGCTCGCCCTCCTATACGGAGAATGCCCCCGAAGCGACGATGACCATCGAGGTGAAGGAGCTCACGCCGACCACTGCCCTGCTGGTCCATACGCCCGACGCCAATACGGTCGGATACTACACGCTCATCTACACCCGGGAGCGCTACGAGGAGATGCTCAACACGGCCCGCACCGACCCCTCCATCTCGGAAATCTACCCCAATCCGGAGGACTACGTCGTCTACTTCCTGCGCTGGGAGGGATGGCGCTGGTTCGAGCGCGAGGAGAATGTCTGGGAGGGATTTACACCCGGCACGGAGTACATGGCCGTCGGCGCACCCTTCAACGTGAACGGCTTCGAACAGGGCGCCGGCAAACTGGCCACCGCGGCATTCACCACGCCGCAGCAATAGTTCGGCACTGCCGACAAAGGCGCCTCACTCGGCCGGATGAGGCCATACGACACGAAAGCGGGCGGACCCTTCAGGGGTCCGCCCGCTGCTGTTGCGGATGCCGTGCCGCCGGTTACCGGACCGGCTCATGCTCCTTTTTCCGGGCAAAGGCCTCTTCGACCTCGTGCTCCCTGCGTGCACGTTCCTCTGCGGTCGGCGCCTCGCCCTCACGGACAATCTGATGGATGTTGCGCTCGAAGTTGCGCTCACAGGGGTCGCAGGGCTGCTGCCCCTTGTGCTCTTTTTCGTTCTCGTTCATGGTTCCGGTGTTTTATGTGAATCAACACCATCCGACCGTGCAATTTCTGCGCCGGAAGCAACCTTGCCGGGCCAGAAGCATAAAAAAAGGCGGACAACCCGATTGGATTGTCCGTCTTGGTAGCGGGAGGAGGACTCGAATATCAGTAAGTATGGGCTGCATATCAATATGTTATGCCTCGTGTTTGATAAAAAGGTATTCCAACAGGGTTTGGTTATATCAATTATTTAACCTTATTCAACCACCATTTCAGAAGGTATCCGAAAAACACCTTGTAGAATAATCGGGTCATATACATCCATCTTTACTCGACAAACCATTTGTGTTCAGACTCTCCTGCAAGAGCCTTTGATACTCCGCTTATAAACTCTGCAGCATTACGGCTTCTTGCGAGAAACAAATCTATGTAGCTGGACTTGTTGGCTCCGGTAAAGAGGTTGAATACCCTCCAAAAATCAATTTCTCGTTGCTTGTTGCACGCAAATGCTGCATCGTTGTAATAGGCTTTTGCGATGGTGTTCAGATGGCAATCCGTAAATTCGAATGCCGGGAGTTGTTTCCGTTGAGCCGGAGGAAGAAACTGATAAAGTCGAGCCTTTCCCACAAGTTGTGCAAACTGGCTCTCTGTCATGGAAATATCGAGTAAAGCCTTCATGCGTTCCAAATGCTGTTTGGCGTTATAACTGACAATCAGCTCGGTCATTTTTGCCATTAGGCTGGACGTATCTGTTACTCGTATCTCTTCATACAGACCATCCGTCGATACGCACATATTGCAACACACCATATTCTTAAAACCGATAAATACTTTGAACTTCTCAAAGCCTTTCTTACTGTAAAGGTTCTCCTGGTTGTATGCCCGAACGCCTCCTACGCTCAGATTGAGCCTGCATCCGTCGATTGTTTCCGTAATGGAGGGGATCTCCATGCAGAACATCATCCGTTCGTAATAGATGGTCTTATCCTCTTCCGTAAGCTCCTTTACTGTCTTGTGAATGGCTTCCGGAGTCCGCCCCTTGATAATATGGCTTACCCTTATTTCGGGCTCTTCCACGATGCAGTTTCGAAACATCCGTTGCGTACACTCCCATACGGTTTCTATAAACTGACTATGCGAGATAGTCACCTCATTGTCTTTGGAGAATACCGGAGTGATACAATCATTTTGCAGATGATCGAGTGTAACGGCCTTTGTGTTGGCTTCGATGAAAGGCTTGCGAGTTTTTACCTGGGGACCTTCCCGGAATGGAGATATGATCTGTTGTGAGGTGGTGTCTCGGATTTCTTCCGGATCTGTCAGAGGCAGGAGCGTTTTATTGGGCTGTTCGGCTAACCGGATAACTGATTCCATAGTTTACGTGAGATTGGGTTTGACATTGGTTGCACCAGTCGAGGATTTGCATCCCGACTTGTTCGGTAAGAGGAAATTCGGACCTTCCGGAGAACAGTTCCGTACGATCTTTGGAAGCAAGTGCATAGTGTTTCATATTTACGTCAAATACGATGGTGAACTCATAGTCCACATTGTCTCGTTGCACGGCTTTGAGCCCGACTTTTTCAGGGATCATCTTTCCGTTTCGTTCATTGAGGACATACTCCTGCTTGCTTCTCATTGTGCAGATAACATGGCTCGAAGAGTTGAGTATCCGTTGGATAAAAGCATTTTGGCGAGGTGTGACCTTGGCCCAGTTTGCAAAGGAGTTTCCTTGTAGATTGGCATGAAAATCCAGCAGATAGTCCCAACAATGAGAGATACTGTCAATGATGATAACCTCCATTCCGGCACTTTCGCAAATACCGATAGCCTCGATATATTTCTCCGGATTATAAGGCTCTGACAGCGCGAGGACATTGTAAGATCCCAAATGGGCATAAAGGTCTGCACTCCCGTTTTCGGTGTCTATGACGGCAATCTTTGACCAATCGGAGGTCATGCCGTGTGCTATGAGAAGAGACGAATAGGTCTTTCCGGAACCCGAGGCTCCTTGTAGGGCTAACCGCATTTTGGCAGCCTTGCGTTGTGAATGTCGTAATTGCATGATATATATATTCTGGTAAGGGATTAAACATGAAAAGGGCTGCCCCTTCACTGGAAAGGACAGCCTTGTAAGAGAGCATAAGAGTCGGTTAAAGCACCTCTACGGTGGTAAATTGCGGATTGTCTCCTGCATTGTGCAACAGGAAGAACTGCTCTCCGCTCTCTTCGGAGATCACCTCCGAAATGACAGGATGGTCAAGCTTCTCTGCGGGATACTTCGATGTTACGGCGCCTGCCTTATCGCCATATCCGAAGAAATATCTTCCCGTCTGCTCGTTACGGATAATCCGAATAAAGGAGATTCCTTTCCATTCCTTGAACTCTTCAAGGGAAAATGATCGCAAAAATTTCAATGAGTTGGACATAACCATAGCTTTTAGATTCGACAATACCGCGGGAATAATATATTATCCCCAAAGGATAGTCGGGGTCGCATCCCAAATGCCGAAGGCAGGGGGGGGGTATGAGGGGAATCTCCTGCGTTCGAACAGATTTCGGATTTTTTTGGAAAAATTTTTGCTTTTTGAAGGACGTATGAAGACTCGCAATGTAACCTTTTTTGTTCGGCTGTTTAGTATGCAAACTTATTTTGTTACAATAAATTACGGATATTCAGTTATCCTATATTTAATAGTCTATTCTACGAGGAACCGGATTGGAGCGATGAAAGGACAGGCAAAAAGCAATCCCGCGCTTAAATTTACGCGGGACTGCTCGAGGGTTAAAAATTGACGCCTATTTTAAAAATGACGCATAGTTCTAATTTTTCTTTATCAGGCCTTTTCTTATTCGTTATGGAATTACTGTCTCTTATACACATC
>UQNV01000032.1 GCA_900542505.1 uncultured Alistipes sp. | reverse complement strand
TCTTCCTGTTTTTGGGATAGACAAACAGAAAACGGTCAAGCAATCCGTTGGCAAGGAACTCTGCACGGAAGACTTCCTGCAGCATATTTGTCTGTACTGAACCGATGACATTTATACATGGATTCTTGATTAGAACAGGACGTGATTCTGATTTGCGGATAATCTTTAACGGCTGTCCACTATAAGCTGTCAGCAGATCTTCAATGAGGTTGTTCTTGCTGTTGTACCTTTTGACGGAATTGAACAAAGCCAGGATTTCATCGACGACCAATGTTATCCCACGCTGATTATGCTGATGAATATTCATCATCGCCTCCGGGGTGGAATCATAAATGACCGTCGTTACAAAATTCGGTTTCTTGAGCAGTTGTTCTTCCCCGTCACTTCCGTGCTTGCCTGCTGACATGGCTCTTTCATATTCGTCATATTCCTCGTTATATTTCTCATGCAGCCGGTCATCATACTCATTAATCGGCTTATAGATAAAACCGAGGGGAGGAGTCTTTCCAAGCCCGGGACGTCCGACCAGCATCATATAAAGGGATGGGCAAGTTTTCCACTCGCCCTTTATACGGATATGACAAGAGTTGCCTATTGCAGTAGCAACAGCAGAAAGAACAATAGACGCAGTATATTCCACATTGAAATTTTCGTATCTGGCAAGATTGAGGATAATCTCCTGTATCTTGTCCGGGAAGGCATCCAACGGAAGACCTGTTTCCGGAATGCCTTCCACTTCAGAACGAAGCATATTGGTCAAATGAACGGTGTTAAACATAGCCACCTCCTTCCTGTTTGGGAAGTTCATCACCAATAGCGAAAGCTTCATAATGGAAACGACGCAGAAAGCGGTCTACGTCTTCCTGCGTGTACCAGTATTTATCACCTTCACGCGAGTAGCCGAGATAGCCGTTGTCTCGCAACTTTTTCAGATACTTTTCTTTGATGTTCAATTTCTCCATCAAAGACTTGTTGTCATATAGACGGAGTCCGCCTTCATGAGCCGGAGGCGGCAGTTTCTCTTGTCTCTCCACTATGCTGAGAATCTTTTCAAGCAATTCCCGGTCGCATAGCTTCTCTACATTCGTTTCTTTAGCCATACTTAAAAACAATTATGGCCGATTGCCCTGATGCACACTCAGACCTTCAGCCTGGTTATACGATATGGTACGATTGTGCACATCGCACCAGAATCACGGCACGAATGTATGAAATAGCTGAGGACTAATAAGTTACAATAAATTATCCAATGTTAGGACAGGTGTTATGGAAAGTTATGATTCTGCCACAACTTTACATATAACCTATTGATTACCAGCAATAAAAAAGAGAAAAATAAAATTGAAAAAATCGAAGATTGCCAGATGATGCAAAACAAAATGCATAACAAGCCAGAAACTAAGACTTGCCAAGAACGAAGATAATACTCTTAGTTTTTTGTCACTTCTGAAAAAACTTGTCGATTTCTCCGGCATTGTTAGGGACGGGCATATCCCTCCTGTTCTGCCGGGACTGTCCGATACCGGTTTGTTCAAATAGTGCGTTAAGTTCGACATCGGGGAAGAGTCCGTTGCCGAACTCCCAAAAAGTCTTCTGTTCGTATTTGGAATATTCAGGATAATCGCCGCAATATATTCGACCACACATATAGGCAAGAAGAGCCTTTGTCCCTTTCCAGCTATAATGGGACCCGACCTCTTCAATATATCCGGCTTCTATTGCTTTCGCAAAGATTGTACGGGCAAGTGAAGTATCAAGCCTTCCCGACAATACAACCCCTTTGGGGGAATCCGGACATTCAGAATGATTATCTATGGGTTGAACGGTTTGCTGGTTCTTTTCCCTAAGTTTGATGCGTAACTTTTCCGCTCCGTATGCAAATACACCCGATAAGACAAGGGCGGTGAAAATGCCTGTTATTACGACAGGATCAGGATGGTTGTTGTCTTTTACCGGATCAATTATCCCAAGACCTATAAGAAGCAAAGTCCCTATGAAAAAGACTATTGCAGCAGACCACATGATTATTCTATGGTATCGTTTGAATAGGATAGAAAGTAACAATACCAGAACAAATGCACACACCAACAATAGGAATACCTGCGTAATAGTCATCTCAAATCAATTTAGGTGTAAAATTAATGAATGTTTTCAATAGCCATCTACATTCATGAGACAATTTCCAGAGATGCAAAATCCTCTTTCAGACGTGCCACTTCCGCCGACAGCGTTTCGGGCAGGAATTTGGCATATACCTTTTCGGTGACATCCGTACTTCCATGGCCGAGCAAACGACTGACAACCGACATGGAAAGTCCCTTGTTCAGTGCAAAGACCGCAAACGAATGCCGGGCCACATGCATTGAGAGGGTAAACGGAAGCCCTATCTGTTCTCCGACAACCGCCAGCGATTGATTGATACATTTCGTTGCATTGTTACGGGCTTTGTACAGAGCCTCTGCATCATCAAGATCCAGATCATCCTTTACTAAGTTGAATACATACCGGCATCCGGCACGTTTCTCCTGCCACCGATGTAGTATATGCAAGGCAGGTTCCGTTAGTGGAATCACGTGACGTTTGTTCGTCTTAATCATGATTTTCCGCAACTCTTTCCGGGAAAAATCGATATGTTTCCATTGCAAGGTCATCACATCCACTACACGGAGTCCGCAGGCATGGAAAGCAAATAAGAACATTTCCAGAAACTCCTTACGGCGAGGTTCAAGACATGTCTTGTAATATTCAAGAAGAGATAACATTTGCTCCTTGGACAGACTTTTGCCATCAAACTCAACTTCCTCTTCCGAAAGCGAAACTTTTGACACAATACGCATATCCTGAATTCTGGCATTGACTGCAGGTTCCATCATACCCAGCTCGCTCGCATAGGCGCAAGCTTTCAATATCGGCGTCAAGGCATGGTTAATTGTCGCATCACTGTTCAACTTTACGTCTCTACGCCAAGCTATGTAGCTGTCCAGCAGTTCCGGAGTCATATCGCCTACATAGATTGCATCGGGTCGATAGGACCCTTGTTTGGTTGCCCGTAGAAAGGTCTGGAAGATATTCATGCAACTCTTGCCATTTTCATAACGGCTCCTGCCAATTCTGTTTCGGGAGTAATCGGACGAAAGGCGCTCCAAAGTAAATTCCACAAAATCCTTCCCTTGGTCTCGCCGTGCAAGCGGCTTGTCTGCAAGGAAGCCCGCCACAACTTCGGCTGTAATCTGATTCGGATTCCTCTCATTATACTCCGCAAGCAGACTGTCAATCCGTTCAACACGGGCCAGCAGAAGCTGGTTAAGACGTTTATACTCGCTTCCGTAACTGACACGCAGCTCACCACGTCCTTGATTCCCGTTCTGGTTCCAGTCGGCAATCTTTGCAAAGACGTTTGTCGTTTTACGGATAATCTGTCGGTTCCAGGTATATTCCAATACGACAGGGTAGGCTTTGTCCGCTTCCGCATCTTTGGGGACACGGAGCCGGTATCTGCCAAGCGGGTATAGTCTTTTCGGTCTTCCCATATGTTTTTCCTCCTGTTTTAATATTCCCGAGGATAAACAAAGGTAATGTATTTTAGACAAACAAACTCCGATTTTGGGAAGAAAAACCGTATTTTAGACAAACAAACCGCACCATTTGAGGCCATAAAACACCAGCGCGACAAACAAATTTTCATTGTTTATCGCGCTGATATTTAATTGTTTAATCTATTCGAAGAGCGTCAATACTCTTCCTCGTTGAAGAAGAAGTCGTCCTTCGAGGGATAGTCGGGCCAGATGTCTTCGATTGATTCGTAGATTTCACCTTCGTCCTCTATCTCCTGCAGGTTTTCGAGAACCTCCAACGGGGCTCCCGAACGGACCGCATAATCAATCAACTCGTCTTTCGTTGCAGGCCACGGTGCATCTTCGAGCTTCGAGGCCAGTTCAAGCGTCCAATACATAGGTCATAACTTTTAAGTCCCTAATCAAAAGTCCGTTCCGAACATCCGGTCTGGGCCGGATGCGGAAGTAGTCGTGCAAAAGTATAAAAAAAACGAGAAAAACAAACAAATTCGGGCAAAACATCCAGGAATGACGAAATTTGCACCGATTCGCAACGACTTACGGAATCCACAGCAGCTCCTCGACCCCGAAATGCTCGGTCAGAACCCGGCCCAGCAGGTAGAAGTAATCCGACAGGCGGTTGAGATAGACCAGCGCCGTAGCATCCACCCCGTACTTCTGTCCGGCACGCAAGGTGGCGCGCTCCGCACGACGGCACACCGTACGGCATACATGGCACATCGATACCACGGCATTGCCGCCCGGGATGGTAAACTTGTCGATGGGCCGCACGATGGCCTGCATGGCATCGATGCGGTGTTCAAGCCACTCGACGGTCGAAGCGTCAAGCGGCGCCACCTTGTCGCTGCCCGACTCCCCCACGGCCAGCAGCGCCGAAACCGTCATCAGGCGCGAGGTGATTTGCGCAATGTCGTCGACATAGGGGGCCAGCCCCTCCTCGCCCCGCATGTGGTCGCCCAACAGCGCCGTGAAGGCCATCAGCTCATCGACCGAGCCATAGGCCTCGACCCGCTCGTCGCTCTTGAAGACCCGCTCGCCGCCGATGAGCGACGTGGTTCCCTGGTCACCCGTTTTGGTGTAGACTTTCATATTCTGAAGTGTTGTTTAGGCAGATAATTATTGAAGACGAGCAGATAGGCCCGGTTATCGACCGTCGTGCACCGATGTCCGGCCACAATCCGGCGGCACAACCTGAGGCGCTCCTCGTCGGCATAGGGATGCAACACCGCAAGAGTCGTGCCGCAGCGCCGCGCCTCGTCGACCAATGCCGGCACCTCACCGGCCGGCAACGCTTCGGTCACGACGCAGAAATCATCCCCCGCGCGATTCAGCGCAAAGGTGGCATAGCCGCAGTGGATGAAGAGATTCTGCAACTGGACGGCTCGCCGCGGCTCCACGCCGACGGCAAGCAGCGCCTCGTAGAGCGTCCGGCTTCCGGGAAGCAGTTCGCGGCGCATGAAGACCTCGCGGACAATCGTATATACAAAGGGTGAGTGGACGCCGTGCCCCCGGAAATAGCGCGCCCGCACCAGGCGGTTCTTCAATTCGGCGACCCGCCCGTAGATGCTCCGTCCGATTTTACGTTCACGCAACCGCATCGCTCTCAGCCCTATTTTTTCAACATGCCGGCCAGATGCCCCGTCGAAAAGGCAATCTGCAGGTTGTAACCGCCCGTATTGGCATCGAGGTCGAGCACCTCGCCCGCGAAGTAGAGCCCGCGGACCTTGAGCGACTCCATCGTGTAGGGATTCACCTCGTCGCAGCGCACGCCGCCGGCCGTCACCACGGCATATTCGAACGGCGCATAATCCACGATGGGGAAGGTCAGCCCCTTGAGCGTCTTCACCAGGCGCCGCTTTTCGGCATCGGTGAGCTTGCTCACGTAGTTCTTCGAATGGATGTCGAGCTCCTCGGCCAGCGGCATCACCAGCGGCCGGGGAACCAGCTTGCGCAACAGTTCGGCGAAGAACTCCGTCGGCTCCATCTCGGCCAGCTCGCGCTCGATGCGGTGGAGGAGCATCTCCTCGGTCAGCGCCGGCTTGAGGTCGAGCACCAGCTTGACGCGGCGGCCGTCGATGAGCGCATCGACCGCATCGCGGCTCACGCGCAGCGCCACGGCCCCCTCGATGCCCCGCTCCGAGAAGCCCAACTCGCCGAACTCCTCGCGCACGGGCGTGTCGTCGACCCAGAGCGTCGCCCGCACGTTGCGCAGCAAAAGGCCGTGGAGGTATTTCATCTGGTTGTGCGACGAGACGAGCGGAGTGAGCGACGGACGCACCGGCTCGACCGTATGGCCCAGGTCGGCGGCGAAGCGATAGCCGTCGCCCGTCGAACCGGTCGCCGGATAGGAGAGGCCGCCCGTGGCGACAATCACCTGCGGCGCCTCGACCTTGCGCTCAAAGCCGCGCTTGTTGCGGTAACGGACACCGAAAACATGGCCGCCGAGCGTCATGAGTTCGGTCACGCGCGTATTATAAAGGATTTTCACCCCGTTCTCAACGCAGTAATCCAGCAGCGCATTGGCGATGTCCCACGCCTTGCCGCTGTGGGGAAAGACGCGGTCGCCCCGCTCGATGTCGAGCTTGACGCCGCGACGCTCGAAGAAGCGGATGGTCGCCCGGTTGTTGAACTCGGAGAAGGCCTGTGCCAGGAACTCCGCATTGGTGCGCACCTGCGAGGCGAACTCCTCGGGAGGCCGGGCGTTGGTCACGTTACAGCGACCCTTGCCCGTAATGCGGACCTTGCGGCCCGATTTCTCCATCTTTTCGAGCAGCAGCACACGCTTTCCGTTGCGCGCGGCCGTACCGGCCGCCATCATGCCGGCGGCACCCGCCCCCACGACGATTACGTCGCAGGAGTTATCGGCGTATTCTTCCCTGAGTTGTTCCATACAGCCGCAAAGATAACAACATTTCAGCAGAGCCGACCTCCGGCACCCTTTTTTTTCGCACCTCGGCCGCCGGGAGCCGACCCTGGCCGCCCGCGGAGCGGCTCCCCGGCCTGTGCCCGGCACCGGAAAAGGGCCGGGGGCGGGGAAACGGACGGCAAAAATCGGCCCGGCGGTCCGGTTCACGGATGCTCATGTCGTTTTAATTTTCAAATCTTGATTTTTAGTTGTACTTTTGCGCCCGTCAAAAGTCGCAAGAGTTATGCTGAGCAGAAGATTACTTCGTATCAAGGTCATCAAGGCGCTGTTCGCCCACCTCAAGTCGGGAGCCGACAGCATGATGGCATCGGAAAAGAACCTGATGGCGTCGGTGGACAAGGCCTACGACCTCTACCACCTGATGCTGACCCTGCCGGTCGAAATCGCCCGCTATGCCGAGCAGCGTCAGGAACTGGCCCGACAGAAGAAGCTGCCTACCTACGAGGACCTCAACCCCAACACCAAGTTCGTCGACAACGCCGTCATCCGCATCATCGCCAACAGCGACGCGGTGAACGACTACACGGCCGCACGCAAACTCAACTGGAGCCTCTACCCCGAACTCATCCGCACGCTCTACACCCAACTCACCGAAAGCGACTACTACAAGAGCTACATGCAGCGCGGCGAGCGCTCCTTTACCGAGGACCGCGCCCTGCTCGAGGAGTTTTTCCGGAACATGCAGGAGTGCGAGGCGCTCGACACGGTGCTCGAGGAGATGTCGATTCTCTGGGACGACGACCTGGGATACATCATCATGATGATTCTGCGCACGCTCTCCAACATGCGCCCGTCGCACACCGAGCTGAAGGTTGCCTCGAAGTTCAAGAGCGAGGAGGACCCCCAGTTCGTCAAGACGCTCTTCGAGAAGACGCTGGTCAACTTCGGCGAATACCAGCGCTACATCGAGAAGTTCACCGCCAACTGGGACATCGAGCGCATCGTCTTCATGGACAACCTCATCATCGGCACGGCGATGGCCGAGCTGCTCAACTTCCCGTCGATTCCGGTCAAGGTGACGCTCGACGAGTACATCGAAATCTCGAAATACTACTCAACGCCGGGCAGCAGCGTCTTCATCAACGGCGTGCTGGACAAGATTGTCGAGTCGCTGACGGCCGAAGGCCGCATCAAGAAGGCGGGCCGCGGCCTTATCTGACGCACCGACGCGCCTCCGGCGAACGCACGGAAGACACCCTCCGACCCGCAGCAGGCGGCACCCGGCCCTGCACGGCCACAACGCACATCATGCCGTCCCGGTTCAACCGGACGGCATTTTCTTCATCCACCAATGCCTCGTCCGACCCCATGACCCTCCGACCACTTCTCCGACCGGCGCTCGCGCTGGCACTGCTGGCGGCACTCGCCGGCTGCGGCACATCGCCGCGCAAAAAGGCCGACGATACGGCTCCCCGCGGCCGCATCATCGAAATCTCGGACCGCACCCTCGCCGAAGGGGGCACCGACACCATCCGGTTCGGGCGGCTGCACTCGGGCGAAATCGCCGTCATGCGCTTCCATCTGCTCAACGCGTCGTCGCGCCCGACGGCCGTCGTCGCAAGCGAACGGAGCTGCGGATGCACGACGCTCGAGGCCGAGGCGCGCCCCATCGCCCCCGGCCAGAGCCGCGAATGCTCGCTCACGTTCGACTCGCGGGGCGAATACGGCTGGCAGCTCAAGTTCATCGACGTGACGCTGGCGGGCGGGCGCAAACCGCTCCGGCTCTTCATCGAGGCCGATGTGGAGTAATTCTTGCAGATTCGACAATTATGCGTATATTTGCATCATTAACTAACAAGCTAAAACCGAAAAACAATGATTAATTTCCTGAATGCAGCCCCTGCTCAGCCCGAACCGGGTTTCATGCAGCAGTACAGCTTCCTCATCATGATTGCACTGATGGTGCTCGTGCTCTGGCTCTTCATGTGGCGCCCCGAAGCCAAGCGCCGCAAGCAGATGCAGGAGTTCCGCAACGGTCTGAAGAAGGGCGACAAAATCATCACCGCCGGCGGTATCTACGGCACCGTGAAGGAGGTGAAGGAGACGTCGCTGCTCATCGAAGTCGACAGCAACGTCACGCTGCGCATCGACAAGAACATGGTCGTGGCCGACAACACCGACCTGCAGCAGCGCTAAGCGTCGCTTCGCAAAAAACTCCCCTTCCGGACTCCCGGAAGGGGTTTCTTTGTCTTCCGCCCCAACGCAAACCACACCCAAACACGCATCATATGCTCAACCGACTCTCCTATACCACCACGGGCACCTGCTCGCGACAAATCGACATCGAAACCGACGGAGACATCATCCGCCGCGTGACCTTCACGGGCGGCTGTCACGGCAATACGCAGGGTATCGCCGCACTGGTGCGCGGCATGAAGGTCGAGGAGGCCATCGCCCGGCTCGAAGGCATCGACTGCCGCGGCAAGGGAACCTCGTGCCCCGACCAGCTGGCCCGCGCCCTGCGCAGCATGCTCTGACCGTCGGGGCCGCTCCGCTCGCCGCACCGGCATCACTCAAACGTCACTCGGAGGGCTCCCGCCACAAACGAAACCCGCACTGGTCTTCAGTGCGGGTTTCGTCGCGGATATGCCCCGTCCGAACGGACGCGGCACAACAAAAAAATACCCCGCCGGACATCGGCGGGGTTGGTTGAGCTACCAGGATTCGAACCTGGAATTTCAGAACCAAAATCTGACGTGTTACCATTACACCATAGCTCAATCCGGCTCGAAAGCGACTGCAAAGATACGCAAAAAAAGGGATTTTCCAATTTTGAACATAAAAATAGCTCTACGGTGAAAAAAGATTCTCCCTTTTTGGCTAATTTTGCAACGATGGGAAAATGGGTAACCATATGCGCTCTGCTGCTCTGTACGGCTCTGCCGACAGCGCTGTGCGGCATCCGTGAAACCGTCGAGCGCGATGCCTGCGTGCACTCCGCGTCCCGGGCCGATGCTTGGCATCGCGAGGAGGCTTCGCTGCTGGCCGCAGCGTCAGTCATGCTGCTCGCCGCCACGGAATCGGCCGAAACCCCGGTCTGCAGCATCGCCGTCAAGGAGCAGAACGTCCATCATGCGGCACTGCGCCGCTCGGCGGCAACGCTCCACAATGCCCCTCGGCCGTCGCGCGGAGAACGGTCTCTCCGTGCGGAGCTCCCCTGTCCGCGCCCGGCCGACCGTTATGTCTATGCCCTGCGCCGCATCGTAATTTAGCGGACGCACCCCTCCCGCCGGGACTAAGCCTCCTGTTCCGCCGCACCGTTCTCCGACCTGCGGTACGCGCGGCAGGCTTCCGCGGACCCGGACCGGACGGTCCGTCCGGCGTTCCTCCCCCCCCTACTTGAAGGTCGGCAACCGCAAAAACGCCATACAACATGATTCTATCCATGATTCTGCTCTTCGTGATAGGCTATGCCTTCATCGCCATGGAGCACAAAATCAAAATCGACAAGGCGGCCATCGCACTGCTGATGTGCGGTGCCATCTGGACCATCTTCAGCCTCCTCGGACACGACGAGAACATCACCCACGAGTTGATTGACCATCTGGGCGACACCTGCGAGATTCTGGTCTTCCTCATCGGTGCGATGACCATCGTGGACCTCATCGACTCCCACGGAGGATTCGGCGTCATCACCGACCACATCACCACCCACAACAAGCACAAGCTGCTCTGGCTGCTGGCCCTCATCACCTTCTTCATGTCGGCCGCGCTCGACAACATGACCACGACCATCATCATGGTCATGCTGCTGCGCCGCATCATCGCCAACCGCAAGGAGCGCTGGCTCTTTGCCAGCGTCATCGTCATCGCGGCCAACAGCGGCGGTACATGGTCGCCCATCGGCGACGTGACGACCATCATGCTCTGGATGCGCGGCAACGTCACCTCGGGTGCGCTCATGGGCTCGCTCTTCCTGCCGGCCCTCACCTCGACGGTTATCCCGACGGCCATCACCGCGCGGTACATCGCCCGCAAGTCGACCACGCCGATGGCGGCAACGGTGTCCGAAAGCCGGCTGCCCAAGGGCGTCGGGCCGCGCCTGAGCAAATTCATCCTTGTGGTGGGCATCCTCAGCCTGCTCTTCGTACCCGTCTTCAAGAGCATCACCCATCTGCCGCCCTACATGGGCATGATGATTTCGCTCGGCGTGATGTGGGTACTCACCGAAATCATCTACGACAAGAAGCGCGGCATCGAGGAGTCCATCAAGAACCGCGTATCGAAGGTGCTCAAACACATCGACATGCCGACCATCCTCTTCTTCCTCGGCATCCTGATGTCGGTGGCCGCGCTCCAGAGCGCCGGCGTGCTGACCGACGTGGCCCAGTTCCTCGACCGGAACATCCACGAGGTCTTCACCATCACGGGCATCATCGGCGTGCTCTCGTCGGTCATCGACAACGTTCCGCTCGTGGCGGCCTGCATGGGCATGTACCCGGTGGCCGATGCCGCAGCGGTCGCCTCGAGCATCGACCCCTCCTATCTGCAGTCGTTCGTCCAGGACGGTCTCTTCTGGCACCTGCTGGCCTACTGCGCCGGCGTGGGCGGCAGCATCCTCATCATCGGCTCGGCGGCGGGCGTCGTGGCCATGGGACTTGAGAAAATCACCTTCTCGTGGTACTTCAAGCGCATCGCCTTACTCGCAGTGGCCGGCTACTTCGGAGGTATGGCCGTCATCTTCCTCGAGCATCTGCTCTTCGGACTCTGACCCCTCGCCCCAATGACGACCCGACACAAGAGAGGCGCCCCGGAACAACCGGAGCGCCTCTCTTTTTCGGGACGGTGTGCCGCCCGGCCTACTTCACCTTGGCCATGAAGCGGGTGCGGTCGACCACATAGCGGATGTGGACACCCTCGCCAATCATCCCCTCGGCATCGCGGGCCCCCACGTTGAAGGTGAGCTTGCGCCCCTCGACAGCCGTAAGCACGGCCGTAGCCGTGATTTCGGCACCGATGCCCGAGGGCTTGATGTGGGTGACGTTCATCTCGGCGCCAACCGTGGTGGCTCCCTCATCCAGTGCGGCCGCTACGGCCGTCATCGCGGCATTCTCCATCAGGGCCACCATCGCGGGAGTGGCAAAGACGGGCAGGTCGCCCGAACCCATCGCGGCGGCCGTATTGGCGTCGCATACGGTGGCGACGCTCTGTGCAGACAATCCTTTTTCCAGCATAATCGTTTCGGTATGTTTGGGACAAAGATAGCATTTCCGCGCGAAATAACGAACCCCTCGGCCACAGAGGCTCCGAATCGCCGCCGCACAGCGCCCCGCACACGCCGAAAAAATAAAAGCACGGCCGCAGCCGTTTTCAGGAAAAAACGTATTTTTGTGCATGCGTCCGTTCCGACCCACATACCTGCTTCTGGCGGCCCTGCTTGCCGCACTGCTGTTCCCCGCGCAGGCCGCGGCACAACAGCGCCACGGCTTCTGGCACCAGGAGTGGAGCATCGACCGCGGCGACTCGATTCCGCTGGTGCACATCCTGCCGGTCTACGTCTTCAACCGCAAGGTCGACCTGCGGCGCTACCGCCGGCTGGTCGACGCCGTGAAGAAGGTCTACCCCATCGCCCAGACGGCCAAGGCCAAGATGGCCGACATGGAGGAGGAGCTGAGCCGCCTGCCGACCAAAAAGGCGCAGAAGGAGTACATCCGACGCATCTACCACGAAATCAAGGAGGAGTACACCCCCGTACTCAAACGCATGACCCGCACGCAGGGGCGCGTACTGCTCAAGCTCATCGACCGCGAAACGGAGTATACGGCCTACGAGGTGCTGCGCGAATTCCGCGGCGGATTCGTGGCGGGCTTCTGGCAGGGGGTCTCGAAGGTCTTCGGTCAGGACCTCAAGTCGCAGTACGACCGCGAGGGGGAGGACCGCATGATTGAACAAATCGTCATCTACTACGAAGCCGGCTGGCTCTGAGGCCGCCGGAGCGTGGAGCCCCGCCCATGCCGCGGATAAAACGGCCGTTACGCCTCTTCCGGCGCCTCCGGGGCAACCGGAAGAAGGGCCGGAAAGGCAGACAGAGGGCAGACGGAAAGGCAATCGGAGGGCAGACGGAGGGCAGACGGAAGGAGGGCCGAAAAGGCGGCCGGAGGGCGAACGAATGGAGGTCGGAAAGGCTGACGGAGGGCGGCCGGAGGAATCATCGGCGGAAAACTTCGTTTTCGGTTTGTCTCTGCGCCCGACTTTTCGTATCTTTGCGCGCAAAACAAGCAACATCACACCACCATGTTTGAAAACTTAACCGACAAACTCGAACGGTCGTTCAAGATTCTCAAGGGCGAGGGCCGCATCACCGAAATCAACGTCGCCGAGACGCTCAAGGAGATTCGCCGTGCGCTCATCGACGCCGACGTCAACTATAAGGTCGCCAAGAGCTTTACCGACGAGGTGAAGCAGAAGGCGCTGGGACAGGATGTGCTCAAGGCCGTGAAGCCGGGCCAGATGATGACCAAAATCGTCCGCGACGAGCTGGCGCAGCTCATGGGCGGCACGGCCACCGACATCCGGCTCGAGGGTACGCCGGCCGTGATTCTCATCGCCGGTCTGCAGGGCTCGGGTAAGACGACCTTCTCGGGCAAGCTCGCCGCGATGCTCAAGAGCAAGCGCGGACGTCAGGTGCTTCTGGTGGCGGGCGACGTCTACCGTCCGGCGGCCATCGACCAGCTGAAGGTGCTCGGCGGCCAGATTGGCGTCGAGGTCTACACCGAGGAGGGCAACCGCAATCCGGTCGAGATTGCCCAGAACGCCATCCAGTATGCACGGCAGAAGAGCTACAACGTGGTCATCGTCGATACGGCGGGACGTCTGGCCGTCGACGAGGCGATGATGCAGGAGATTACGGCCATCAAGGCTGCGGTCAAGCCTTCGGAGACGCTCTTCGTGGTCGACGCCATGACGGGCCAGGATGCCGTCAACACGGCCAAGGAGTTCAACGACCGCCTCGACTTCGACGGCGTGGTGCTCACCAAGCTCGACGGCGATACGCGCGGCGGTGCCGCCATCTCAATCCGTTCGGTGGTGGACAAGCCGCTGAAGTTCATCTCGAGCGGCGAGAAGATGGACGCGCTGCAGGTCTTCCACCCGGAGCGTATGGCCGACCGCATCCTCGGCATGGGCGACGTCGTGTCGCTCGTCGAGCGGGCCCAGGAGCAGTTCGACGAGGAGGAGGCGCGCCGGCTGAAGAAGAAGCTGGTCAAGGACCAGTTCAACTTCAACGACTTCATCGCCCAGATTCAGCAAATCAAGAAGATGGGCAACCTGAAGGACCTCGCCTCGATGATTCCGGGCATGGGCAAGATGCTCAAGAACGTCGACATTCCGGACGATGTCTTCAAGCAGACCGAGGCTATCATCTCGTCGATGACGCCGGCCGAGCGCGAGCATCCCGAAATCATCAACGCACGCCGACGCGAGCGCATCGCCAAGGGTTCGGGCACGACGATGGCCGACGTGAACCGGCTGATGAAGCAGTTCGAGGATACGCGCAAGATGATGAAGGCCGTAGCGGGCGGCAACATGAAGATGCCGAAGATGCCCGGCGGCATGCTCCGGCGGCGGTAACGCAGGAAAGATAAACGCAGATATACAGAAAAGAGGCGGCCGGAAATCAGCCGCCTCTTTTTATATTATAAATTAAAATAGCACCAATTATTATTATACCGAATCATATATGCCCATCGGGAATCATTCGATGTCTGAGCCCAATACGTAGCATTGTCCAGTGACACATAAATTCTACCGTTAGAACTCTTGAAAGCTTCGCCAACATAACATACTATTCCATTTCCATCACATAGATTTACTTTCCCTAAGTACGTATTTTCTATTATAGACTCAATGCTAAATAGATCTGTATTTGCTGTGACATGACCTACTCCAGCAACAGTGCATGCTGCAAAAATCAAAGAAGCCAAAACAAACTTTTTCATACCAAATTCTTTATATTTCGCATATATATTACTCGCCGTGTCCCTCGACTTAAAATCGTTCATAGATGCATATAAAAAACGTGGGACAGAACTTTTGTTTGCCTTTCGAGGTTCTGGAATAACCGTGCACAACAAACAGAGTAAAGCCCACGCGGAACGTGAGCGTTTATACCTTACTCTTGTTGTGCTTGAAATTTTCCAGATTTCGAAAGACAAGTGTAAAGTTAACGCTTTTTATATGTTCGTGCCGGCGCTTTTCGTGCGGTGACGGCACTGTATGAATCCAATGGATAACAAAAATTCGCTTCCGTATTACATCATAGGCATTCGGGGTTAGGGGTTAATTTTTGCCAAAGATAGGAATAATCGAGATTAATTCCTACCTTTGGAAGTCAAAAACCGCAACCCCATGCATAAATCGGGCTTCGTCAACATCATCGGAAATCCCAACGTCGGCAAGTCGACGCTCATGAACGCGCTCGTCGGCGAGCGCCTCTCGATTATCACCTCCAAGGCCCAGACCACGCGCCACCGCATCCTGGGCGTCGTCTCGGGCGACGATTTCCAGATTGTCTACTCCGACACGCCGGGAATCCTCAAGCCCTCCTACAAACTGCAGGAGTCGATGATGAAGTTCGTCACCGGGGCCGTCTCCGACGCCGACGTGATTCTCTACGTCACCGACACCGTCGAGCAGAGCGACCGCTCGGCCGACATCCTCGAGCGCATCCGTACGAGCGGCATCCCGACGCTGGTGGTCATCAACAAAATCGACCTCTCGACTCCCGAGGCGCTCGACGCGCTGGTCGAGCGGTGGCACGGCATCCTGCCCGAGGCGGAGATTGTCCCCGTCTCGGCACGCGAGAACTTCAACATCGAGGGACTCTTCGCCAAAATTCTCGAGGTGCTGCCCGAGGGCCCGGCCTTCTACCCCAAGGATACGCTCACGGACAAGACGCTGCGCTTCTTCGCCTCGGAGATTATCCGCGAGAAGATTCTCCGCACCTACGACAAGGAGATTCCCTACTGCTGCGAAATCGAAATCGAGTCCTACAAGGAGGAGCCCGCCATCGACCGCATCGCGGCGACCATCTACGTCTCGCGCGAATCGCAGAAGGGCATCGTCATCGGCCACAAGGGCGAAAAGCTCAAGCGCGTGGGACAACTTGCACGCGAGGACCTCGAGAAGTTCCTCGACAAGAAGGTGTTCCTGCAGCTCTTCGTCAAGGTGAGCGACGACTGGCGCAACAACGAGCGGCAGCTGCGCCGCTTCGGCTACGAACTGGAGTAAAAGGCATCCGCCGGGCGGGGGAATCCCTCCGACCCGGAATACGAAAAAGGGGCATCGGCCCGTTTAACGAAATAAACGATACGGAGAGATAGCAAGGAAATGCGCAAGTTCATCACAGGAATCATCGGAGCGCTTCTGCTCGGTTGCTGCATGCAGGCCCAGGCCCAATATAACAAGGAGTACTTCTTCTGGATGGGACAGCGCTGCATGATGGACAACAACTATCAGGAGGCCATCCGCACGCTCAACACCCTGCTGCGTTTCGACGAAGATGCCTTCGAGGGATACTTCCTGCGGGGCATCGCCAAATACAACCTCGACGACCTGATTGGCGCCGAGGCCGACTTCTCGACCGCCATCCGCAAAAATCCCGTCTACACGCAGGCCTACACCTACCGCGCGCTCACCCGCTCGCAGCTGGGCAACTACGACGATGCGCTGAAGGATTTCCAGGAGGCCATCGAGCTGCGGCCCGACCTGCCGGCCCCCTACTTCTACCGCGGCATCACACGGCTGCAGGACAAGCAGTATGCCCTGGCGGTCGAGGATTTCGACAAGTTCATCCGCCAGGAGAACAAGGTCGCCGGCGCCTACATCAACCGGGGCATCGGCTACCTCTACCTGAAGGATACGGTGCGCGCCTACGAGAACTTCGACCAGGCCATCCGCACCAACCGCGAGAACCCCGACGGCTACAACCACCGGGGCAGCCTCTACATGCAGCAGGAGCGCTACAAGGAGGCCGAAGCCGATTTCAACAAGGCCATCGACTGCGATTCGGCCTACGTTCCCTCCTACTTCAACCGCGCGCTGGTCTACTCGAACACCAACCGCCCGATGCTTGCCCTCTCCGACTTCGACACCGTCGTGCGGCTCGACTCGACCAACTCGCTCGGATACTTCAACCGGGCGATGCTCCGCGCGCAAATCGGCGACTACAACCGTGCGCTCGAGGATTACGACCATGTGGCGCTCTATTCGCCCAACAACGTGCTGGTCTACTACAACCGTGCGGGAGTATACGCCGAGCTGGGCGAAATCGAGAAGGCCGTCGAGGACTACACCTCGGCCATCGAACTCTACCCCGACTTCGCGAACGCCTACCTCCACCGCGGCTCGCTGCGCGAGCTGCTGCGCGACCCCAAAGGCGCAAGCGAGGACCGCGCCATCGCACGCCGCAAAATCGCCGAATACCGCTCGCGGCTGAGCGACAGCACCTATTCGATTTTCGCCGATACGACCCAGCGTTTCGACCGCCTGCTCTCGTTCGACAGCAAGCTCTCGGGCGGCGGCCGCTTCACGGGATACAACGGCAGCGACGAGGAGCTGCGTCTGCTGCCGCTCTTCAAGTTCACGCTCATGCAGCCCGATACGGCGCTGGTGGCCCGTCCCTATCACGTCCAGCGTGCCGAGGACTTCAAGCGCCGCATCGGCAACCGCTACCTGACGGTTTCGTGCCGGCCGAGCAACATTCCGGCCGATACGCTCGTCATGCTCGACCAGCGCTACCTGCAGCAGCTGCGCAACAACGCCTCGTCGTCGTGGACGCTGCTCTTCGAGCGGGGCGTGACCCAGTCGCTCATCAAGCAGTACACCAACTCGGTGAACACCTATTCGAGCGCCATCGACCTCAATCCTGCCAATCCGTTCCTCTACTTCAACCGTTCGACCACGCGAGCCGAGATGATTGACTTCATCTCCTCCATCGACAACTCCTACCAGCGGATTTCCATCAATGCCGACCCGGCCAACCGGCTCAACAACAACAGCAAGCGCACCTACAGCTACGACGAGGCCATCGCCGACCTGAACAAGGCCATCAAGCTCTTCCCCGACTTCGCCTACAGCTACTACAACCGCGCCACGCTGCGCGCCCTCTCGGGCAGTCTGCCCGAGGCGTTCGAGGACTACACGAAGGCCATCGAGCTCAATCCCGACTTTGCCGAGGCATACTACAACCGTGGCATCGTCCAGATATTCATGAAGGATACGCGCAAGGGATGCCTCGACCTCTCGAAAGCCGGCGAGTTGGGCATCGCGGAGGCGTACGACATCCTGAAACACTACTCCAAGACCGACAACGACGAATAACAAATCATCCAAACAATAACTCGACTTATGGTAGAAACTATCCAACGCAAACTCAACGACTCGGCGGCCGCCCGCTGGACGGCATTGGTGCTCATCGCGCTGATGATGTTCTTCGCCTACATGTTCGTGGACGTGATGTCTCCGCTCAAATCGCTCGTCGAATCGGCCCGTGGCTGGGACAGCGGAACCTTCGGAACCTACGCCGCATCGGAGTACTTCCTCAATGTCTTCGTCTTCTTCCTCATCTTCGCGGGCATCATCCTCGACAAGATGGGCATCCGCTTCACGGGCATGCTCTCGGCCTCGCTGATGGTAGCGGGAGCGGCCATCAAGCTGGTCGGCATCTCCGACTGGTTCCAGACGACCGAATTCTGCGCCTGGCTCAACAGCTGGTGGGTCTCGTTCCCCGGCAGCGCCAAGGTTGCCTCGCTGGGCTTCATGATTTTCGGCTGCGGCTGCGAGATGGCCGGAACCACCGTATCGAAGTCCATCGCCAAGTGGTTCCAGGGCAAGGAGATGGCCCTCGCCATGGGACTTGAGATGGCCATTGCCCGTCTGGGCGTCTTCGCCGTGATGTGGCTCGCACCGATGGTTTCGAACATGTTCGACAAGTCGATTGTCGCTCCCGTTGCCTTCTGCACGGCGCTGCTGGTCATCGGCCTGCTCTGCTTCAGCGTCTTCGTGCTGATGGACCGCAAGCTCGACCGGCAGATGATTGCCTCGGGCGAACTGAAGCTGGAGAAATCGTCCGACGAGGAGTTCCACGTGCGCGACCTGGGCAAGATTTTCTCGAGCAAGATGTTCTGGCTCGTGGCGCTGCTCTGCGTACTCTACTACTCGGCCATCTTCCCCTTCCAGCGCTATGCGCCCAACTTCCTCGAGGTGACGCTGAACATCGACGCCGAGTCGGCCGCACGCCTCTTCAGCTGCTTCCCGATTCTGGCCATGGTGCTCACCCCGTTCCTCGGTGCGCTGCTTGACTTCCGCGGCAAGGGCGCCACGATGCTCATGGTCGGCGCCGTCATCATGATTGCCTGCCACCTGAGCTTCGCCTTCCTGCTGCCGATGTTCCCCTCGAAGTGGCTTGCGCTGCTGCTGGTGGTCACGCTGGGCGTCTCGTTCTCGCTCGTACCGGCAGCCCTGTGGCCCTCGGTGCCGAAGATTATCGACGAAAAGGTGCTCGGCTCGGCCTACTGCGTCATCTTCTGGATTCAGAACATCGGCCTCTGCCTCGTGCCGCTGCTCATCGGCAAGGTGCTCGATGCCACGGGCGGCTACGTGATGCCGATGGTTATCTTCTCGTCGTTCGGCGTGCTGGCCTTCATCTTCAGCCTCTACCTCAAGATTGAGGACCGCCGCAAAGGCTACGGCCTCGAACTGCCGAATATCCGCAAATAGCATCTGCAGCCCGATAAATGTCAAGAGCCGTCTTCCCGTGCGGGAAGACGGCTCTTCTATTGCGTTGCGCCGACCGGAGCGGACCGCGGCGAATACGGCTCCGAATGCGCCCGTATCGCAGGCCGCCGGCAAGGGTTACTTCGCAGCCGAGACAATGCCGTAGAGCTCCGTAATGCGGTTGCACATCTCCTCCCACGAGAAGCGGCGCCGCTCCTCGAGGCAGTTCTCGCGGAAACGTGCGAGGACATCGCCCTCGTACATGCGTCCGATGGCGGCCGCAACCCCCTCGGCCGTCGGCGGGCAGACATACCCCACCCGACCGTCGGGGACAATCTCGGGAAGGCCTCCGACGGCCGTGACGACCATCGGCGTACAGAACTGGTAGGCAATCTGCGTCACGCCGCTCTGCGTGGCGCTCTTGTAGGGCTGCACGACGAAGTCGGCCGCCGAGAAGTAATACTTCACCAGCTCGTCGGGGATGAAACGGTCGTGGAGCAGCACCTCCCCCTCGAGGCCGCTCTCGGCAATCTGCCGCACGTAGCGCTCGCGCGGAGCGTAGAACTCGCCGGCAACGAGCAGCCGCCGCGAGGCGGTCTGCCCCGCATCGCGCAGCTGCCGCCACGCCTCGAGCAGCAGGTCGAGCCCCTTGTAGTCGCGAATCAGCCCGAAGAAGAGGACATAGCCCATCTGCGGGTCGAGCCCCAGGCGTACGCAGGCCTCGCCCCGGTCGGTACGCGACCCGAAGTTTTCGAAGAGGGGATGGGGCGAGAAGAGCGCCGGAGCAGAGGTATACTCCTTCAGCTCGCCGTGGACCTGTTCCGACATGTAGACGAAGCCGTCGACCGCCGAGAGGAAGTAGCGGTTGAAGGGGCGGTCGATGAGGTGATGCTCGTGCGGTTCGACGTTGTCGATTTGGCAGAGCACCTTCGTATGGCCGTTACGCCGCGCCAGCCGGGCAATGGTCCCGAAGCAGGGGGCCATGAAGGGCGTCCAGTACTTGAGCAGCACGAAATCGGGCGCATCGCGGCGCAAGCGCAGCCCCTCGCGGAGCCAGTTGAAGGGGTTCATCGTGTTGACGCAGCGCCGGAGCCGCAGGTCGGCCGGCGGCGGCGTGGAGACGGTCTGACTCTTGCCGGGAAAGAGCAGCGAAGGGTACTGCACCGTGAAGGTCCGGATGTCGACCTCGTTGCCCCGCTGCTGAAAGGTGCGGGCCATGATTTCCATGATGGAGGCCAGACCTCCCCGGAAGGGATGGGCCGGGCCCAGTACGGTAATCTTCATAGCGAAGTTTTTGGTTGGCTTGCGGGCGGCGGGCAACGGTCTCGGCCGTCCACGCGCCCGCGTGTTTTTTGCAAAGATACGACAAAATCGGACCTCCGGCTGCGGCGGCCCGATTTTTTCACGCACAACGTGCACAGGACGGATTGGCCGCCTCTGTCCTTACGCGCGCCAGGCTATGGAGGCACGCACGGCGGCCTCGCCCGCCTCGTTGCGGATTTCGAAGAGCGTTGCGTCGTCGAGCGTCTGACATCCTACGCGGAGCAGCTCGCCGTAGCGGCACTCGTGGAGGAAGTGGATGTCGAGCCGCACGCCCTCCTCACGGGCAAAAGAGTCGACGGGCAGCATGTCGAGGCACATCTCGATATAACGCATCGTATTGACGTGGCGGTTGAAGTCGATGTCGCTGTAGACCACACGGTGCTCGACGAAGCGTTCGGGTTCGACCGAGCGGATTTTGCGCGGCTTCTCGGCCGGCGACGGCGCGTCGACAATCGCTTCGCTGTGGGCACGGCCCACCCACGAGAGGTCGACGGCCGCACGCGTCGTGAGGTCAATCATCGCCCACTGCGTGACGGCCCGCGCGAACTCGCGGCCCGAGGAGTCGGTGAGCGTGAAATTACGCGTCGAAAGGACACGCCCGTACTCGTTAATCCAGGTGGCAACGGTGTAGTCGGTATACTGCGTCGGACGCTCGTCGACCTCGATGGCCATGCGCGAAAGGACCCACGAATGGTTGTCGGCATTGAGCGCATCGACCCCGAAGCCCTTGCCGTGGGCGTCGGCGCCCGCCACATTGAGGATGGACGACCCGAGTGCCGGAAGCGTCGCCCGAAGGGTAAAGTCCACATCCTGAGGCTCGACCCGATATGAATAGGTGGATTTCTGACCCATTGTTACGTGCTCGTTTTTGAATACTCGATGCAACAAATATAGTGAAAAAAGCGGAGCCGACCGAAAAAAAAGAATGCCCCGCCGCACTCCGTCGCGACGGCCCGGCGACCGTCCCAAACGCCGCCTCACCCTACTTTGAGGCATGACGGCAGCAAAAAATTATCGAAAAACGATAAATATTATTTGTTTTTCAAAAAAACTAATCGTACATTTGCAATGGAAACCTTCACACGAACGCACATGCAGAACAAGCGACGACTCTACAAACACCTGATGATTATCTACGTCTTCTATTTCGTGGCGCTGCTCATCGGGTTCGTCTCGACCATCGCTCCGAGCTTCTCGTCGGGCTGGCGCCAGGCGCAGCAGACGATGGACACCGACTTCACGCAGGGCGACGTACGCACCTATTACGTCTACGCCCCGCTCCGCGCTTCGGGCCAGGAGCTATCACCCATCGACGGGCTCGATGAAAACATCGAGGTCCGGATGGACAACGTCCAGCTGCACGTCTCGGTACCCGAGAAGTATACGGTCTCGAACTCTGTCAAGGTGATGGCCAACAACGGATTCGCCTATCTTCTCTCGATGCTCACAATCGCCTCCTATTTGGCGATTTTCGTGCTCATCGCACTCATCATCAACTCGCTGCGCAAATCCATCCGCGACGAGCAGCCGCTGCGCCACGGCAACATCGGCCGCACGCGCGCCATCGGTATCCTGATGCTCGTGGCCGCACTGAGCGAGACGCTCATCAAGTATATCAACATCCGCGAAGCCGCCACGCTGCTCCAGGGCACGGCGCTGCAGGTCGACACCACGTTCCCGGTCAACTACTGGAACATCATCGTCGGCATCCTGATGCTCTTCATGGCCGAGGTGCTCGTGGTGGGCACACAGCTCAGCGAAGAGCAGAAACTCACCATATAAGCACGCCGAAGACCATGATTTTCACTCATATAAATACGTATAACACAAGGGGGGGGGTATGGCGATAATCATCAACATTGACGTCATGATGGCCAAGCGCAAAATCTCGCTCGGGGAGCTTGCCGAGCGGGTGGACATCACGCCGGCCAATCTTTCGATTCTCAAGAACGGCAAGGCCAAAGCCGTCCGCTTCTCCACGCTCGAGGCCATCTGCCGCGAGCTCGACTGCCAACCGGGCGACATCATCGAATATCGGCCCGAGGCCGACCACGCGGAGTAGGACATCCGCGGCATGATACAGACAAAACACGCAAAAACCACTTAATACCAGAACTTATGAGAAAACTGACAATGCTCCTCGTCGCCCTGACGGCAACGGCGAGCGTCATGGCCCAGGGGCCGATGACTCCGATTCCGGCCGACCCCGAACTCCGTACGGGCAAGCTGGACAACGGCATGACCTACTACATCCGGCACAACGAAAAGCCGAAGAACCAGGCCGATTTCTACATACTCCACGACGTGGGCGCCATCCAGGAGGAGGACTCGCAGCAGGGTCTGGCCCACTTCCTCGAGCACATGGCATTCAACGGTACGAAGAACCTCCCCGGCAAACAGATGATTGAGTATCTGGAGACCGTCGGCGTGAAGTTCGGCTACAACCTCAACGCCGGAACGTCGTGGGACTACACCTGCTACAACATTTCCGACGTGCCGACTCAGCGCCAGGGCATCATCGACAGCGCCCTGCTCATCCTGCACGACTGGTCGCACTTCATCGCCCTGCGTCCCGAGGAGATTGACTCGGAGCGCGGCGTCATCATGGAGGAGCTGCGCACGCGTGACGGCGCCTCGTGGCGTTCGACCATGAGCATGCTCAAGGCGCTGGGCAAGGGTACGCCCTACGAGCACCGCAACCTGATTGGCTACCTCGACGGCCTGAAGAACTTCCACCACGACGAGCTGGAGAAGTTCTACACGTCGTGGTATCGTCCCGACTACCAGGCCGTGATTGTCGTGGGTGACATCGACGTCGACGCCATCGAGCAGCAAATCAAGACGCTGATGGCCGACATCCCGGCACCGGCAGCCGACGCTCCGCAGAAGGCCGAGATTATCGTTCCGGACAACGAGGAGCCCATCGTCAGCATCTTCACCGACCCCGAGATGCAGGGTTCGCGCGTTCAGCTCTTCATCAAGCGCAGCGCACTGCCCGAGCAGCTCAACAACACCGTACAGGCCGAGATGCTCGACGTCATCAACTCCTACATGGCCGTCATGGAGAACGCCCGTCTGGAGGAGCTTCGCATGCAACCCGACGCACCGTTCCTCGGCGCCGGCATGGGTTCGGGCGATGTCATCGGTGTGATTCCTACGCTCGAGGCCACCATCTTCACCGCCGCAACCCAGGACGGCCAGCTGGCACGGGGCTTCGAGGCTCTCTATACCGAGATGGAGAAGATGCGCCGCTACGGCTTCACGCAGGGTGAGTTCGAGCGCGCCCAGGAGACCCTGATGCGCAGCGCCGAGCGCAACTATGCCAACCGCAACGACCGCACCAACGAGGACTACGTCGAGCTCTACCTGGCCAACTACCGCAAGAACTCGCCCGTGCCCGACGCCAAGACCGAATGGCAGCTCGACAGCATGCTCATCCGCAACCTCACGGTCGACGCCGTGAATGCCGTGGCTCAGCAGTTCATCACCCCGACCAACCAGGTCATCTTCGTCTCGGCACCCGAGAAGGAGGGCATCGTCAACCCGACGGCCGAGGAGCTGCTGGCCATCCGCGACAAGGTAATGTCGTCGGAGGTCGAGGCCTACGAGGACAACGTCGTCAAGGAGCCGCTGATTCCCGAGGGAACCGAGTTGAAGGGCTCGCCCGTAAAGGAGACCACGACCGACGAGGTGCTGGGCACGACCGAGTGGACGCTGGCCAACGGCACGCGCATCGTCGTGAAGCCTACGACGTTCAAGGCCGACGAAGTGCGCATGAGCGCTACGGCAAAGGGCGGTCTTTCGCTGCTGACCGACGAGGAGTACTACATGGGTGAGATGATGCCGAGCATCAACGCCATGTCGGGCATCGGCCGCTTCTCGGCCACGGAGCTCCGCAAGCAGCTCTCGGGCAAGTCGGCAACGGTTCAGAACAGCACCTCGGAGTACGCCAGCGCCATCAACGGCAGCTGCTCGCCCAAGGACCTCGAGACGATGCTCCAGCTGCTCTACCTCGACTTCACCTCGCCGCGTTTCGACCAGAACGACTACAACACGCTCATCAACACGCTCAACGCCCAGCTGGCCAACGTCGAGACGAATCCCGACTACCTGGCCCAGAAGCGCTTCCTCGAGGTCTGCTACGGCAACAACCCGCGCCGTCAGATGATTTCGTCGGAGCTCGTTTCGAAGTTCGACTTCGCCAAGCTGCCCGCCATCTACGACAAGCTCTACCCCAACGCCAACAGTTTCACCTTCATCTTCGTGGGCAACGTCGACCTGGAGACGCTCAAGCCGCTGGTCGAGAAGTACATCGGTTCGATTCCCGCATCGAAAAAGACGGACTTCGTCGACGACAAGGCCTCGGTGGTCAAGGGCGATGTGACGGAGGACTTCCGCGTGGCGATGCAGCAGCCGAAGGTCAACGTGCACTACCTCTTCTCGGGTGAGATGCCCTACACCTTCAAGGACAAGCTGGCGCTGACGTTCCTCACGCAGGCGCTCAACTCGCGCTACCTTGTTTCGATTCGCGAGGAGAAGGGCGGCACCTACGGCGTGCAGGTCTACGGCACGACGGACTATATCCCCGCCGAGCGTTACGAGATGCACATCAACTTCGACACCAACGAGGAGATGGCCGACGAGCTGCGTGAGATTGTCATGAAGGAACTGCAGCAGATTGCCGACAACGGCCCGCTGACCGAGGATATCGAGAAGACGCGCGAGTTCCTGCTCAAGAACTGGCAGAACACGCTCGAGCAGAACGGCAGCTGGATGGGCTACCTCCAGTCGAAGTACAGCAGCGGTCTGGACTACGCACGCGAGTACAAGAGCGCCGTGGAGGCCCTAACCAACGCCGACGTACAGGCCATGGCCCGCAAGGTGCTCGATGACGGCAACCTGGTGAAGGTCATCATGCGCCCGGCACCTGCCGAAGAAAAGTAATCCACCGCATGCTTGGGGAGGCAGCCTCCCGAGCACTTCGGAACTCAACTCCGGACCCATTTGGGGGGCCCGGAGTTTTTTTGCGCAGATACGGCAGCGGCGGAAGGCAAGGGAAGAGGCGGCAGGCCGAGAATGGGGTGGGGCGAAAAGCCGTGGCGGCAGCGGGAGCGGGAACGGGAACGGGAACGGGAACGGGAGACAATGCGGAGCCGGGAGTGGGAGCAGGCCGGAGAGGCAGAGCCGGGAGTAGCCAAAAACCGTGTCACCCTCCCCTGCAAGCGCTTAAATCCGGTCAAACAATGCCCGCTTGAACCACATTCTCGCCCTCACTCCGACCGCAGCCTCCTCCCTCCACTTCAACCGCAGCCAACGACCACTCCTTACACTTGTCTCTTATACACATCTGACGCTGCCGACGATATGCAGTGTGTAGATCTCGG
>UQNV01000031.1 GCA_900542505.1 uncultured Alistipes sp. | reverse complement strand
CCTGAGATGTCTCGTGGGCTCGGAGATGTGTATAAGAGACAGGCTTGTCTTCGGGCGTCGGCCTTTGCGTTTGGTCGGCGCATGGCTTGTCTTCTGGCTCGGGTCTTTGCGTTCGGCCGGGGCGATACAAAAAGGCGGCAGGGAGTCGTCGCGACTGCCTGCCGTCCCCGAAGGTTGCCCTTCTGAAAACTACTAACCCAAACTTAAATAAATGAAGAAACCTCGCTGCGGTTGCTGCTCCGCAGTTGCTTCCCGATGGGGCAAAGTGCATGCCAAACAAGAGTCGCCGGCGGAATCGGCTCCGTCGGCGGCTCTTCGCTTCATCATTCGGCCTGCGGCACCTATTGCGGAATCCTCCGCTCCTGGCCGCGCCTCCTGTCTAATGGAAAACGCCCGTATAGGTGGCAGGCGAGAGGGCGCGCAACTCCTGCTTTACCTGCTCCGAAACGTCGAGCGTCTCGATGAAGGCGGCAATCGACTCCCGCGTGATGTGGGTGTTGGTACGCGTGAGGGCCTTGAGCGCCTCGTAGGGCTTCGGGTAACCTTCGCGGCGCAGGATGGTCTGGATGCCCTCGGCTACGACCGCCCAGTTGTTCTCCAGGTCGCGCTCGAGCGCCTCGCGGTTGAGGATGACCTTGTTGAGGCCCTTCATGAGCGAGCGCAGGGCGATGACGGTGTGGCCCATCGGCACGCCGATGTTGCGCAGCACGGTCGAGTCGGTCAGGTCGCGCTGCAGGCGCGAGACGGGGAGCTTGCCCGAGAGGTGGGTGTAGATGGCCCCGGCGATGCCGAAGTTACCCTCGGCGTTCTCGAAGTCGATGGGGTTGACCTTGTGGGGCATGGCGCTCGAACCCACCTCGCCGGCCTTGATTTGCTGCTTGAAGTACTCCTCCGAGATGTACATCCACATGTCGCGGCAGAGGTCCGTCAGGATGGTGTCGATGCGCTTGAGGTTGTCGAAGATGGCCGCCAGGTTGTCGTAGTGCTCAATCTGGGTAGTGTACTGCGAGCGGCTCAGCCCGAGCTTCTCGCCCACGAAGCGGTTGGCGAAGGCGACCCAGTCGTAGTCGGGGTAGGCCGCATGGTGGGCGTTGAAGTTGCCCGTCGCGCCGCCGAACTTGGCCGGCACGGCGATGTCGTGCAGCATGGCGAGCTGCTTCTCGAGCCGCTCGACGTAGACCATGAACTCCTTGCCCAGCGTCGTCGGCGAGGCGGGCTGTCCGTGGGTGCGGGCCAGCATCGGCACGGCGTGCCACTCCTGGGCCATGGCGGCGAGCTTGTCGCGCACCTCCTCGATGGCGGGGTAGTAGACCCCGGCGAGCGCCTCCTTGAGCGAGAGGGGAATAGCCGTATTGTTGATGTCCTGCGAGGTGAGGCCGAAGTGGACGAACTCCTTGTAGCGCTCCAGACCCAGCGCATCCATCTTCTCCTTGAGGATGTACTCGACGGCCTTGACGTCGTGGTTGGTGACCGCCTCAATCTCCTTCACGCGCTCGGCGTCGGCCGGCGAGAAGTCGCGGTAGAGGGCGCGCAGCGCGTCGAACTTCGTGTGGTCAATCTCCGCAAGCTGCGGCAGCGGAAGCTCACACAGCGCGATGAAGTACTCCACCTCGACGCGGATGCGGTACCGGATGAGTGCCTGCTCCGAAAAATAATCGGCGAG
Organism: uncultured Alistipes sp.; assembly: GCA_900542505.1. GTDB lineage: Bacteria > Bacteroidota > Bacteroidia > Bacteroidales > Rikenellaceae > Alistipes > Alistipes stercorigallinarum. The sequence goes on along the minus strand of UQNV01000031.1, from coordinate 24,815 downwards.
TTTTTCCGTTACATTACGGTAGCGGCCGTCGATGGGCGAAATGGCAGTGAGTTTGTTGAGCATGGGTATCTGTTGTTTTTTGGGTTTCCGGCGATGTCGTTTCGGGCGTCCGGGCCGTGGAGGCGGCGGCCGCCGCCTGAGGAAGCCGATGCACGGCCGCTTGTACGGAGGTGCCGGCCTGCGGGCGGCGCAGCCCGATTTCCGGCACCAAATTTACGACATTTAATTGAATTACGCATAATTTTCCTACCTTTGTAGGGTTGAAGAACTTATATTTCGAAACGATGGGATTTCTGACCGCAATCATAGACGCGCTGGCCGAATTCGTGCGGCGCAACCCGATTTTCACGCTCATTGTCGTGGTGCTGGCACTCACGGCGCCCGCTCTTCTGAAGGGCATCGCCCTCTTTGTGCTCTACCTCGTGCTGGGCTTTCTGGTGCTTGTCTTCCTGGTGTCGCTTCTCTTCAGATGGCGCATCCGCCGGGTGCAGCGTCAGATGGAGGAGCAGTTCGGTGCGGGCGGCTTCGGCGCCGGTTACGGCAGCGGGCGCGGAGCCCGTACCGAGGGGAGCAGCCGGCAGCAGGAGGGCGAGGTGAAGGTCTACCGCACGAGCGAAACGCCCGAGAAGCGGGTCTCCGAGGACGTGGGCGACTACGTGGAGTTCGAGGAGACGAAGGGGCCGCGCGCATAGGCAGTCGCGTAGGCGGCGTACGAGGCTTCGGCGCGCCGGGGCTGACCGCCGCCCTGTCGCGGGGCGGAGGACTGGAGCAACGCTCCGTTGCGGAGCCGCCGGCTGGGTCCGTGCGGCGGCTATTGCGCCTCCCGAGGCAAATCTTCGGCCGGAATTGTTGGGCACTTGCCCGATAATTTCGTACCTTTGCGCCATCGGATTCATTCATTCAAAATCGATAGCCCCTTGTTGCAGCTCTTCGAATATATAGGCCGCTACTTCCAGCTGATGGGCAAGGTCTTCTCCCGTCCGGAGAAAGCCGCCATCTACCGCCGGCGCATCATTTACGAAATGGAGGCGCTGGGGTTGAACTCCATCGGTCTGACGGCCATCATCTCAGTCTTCATCGGCGCGGTCATCACGCTGCAGATGTGCATCAACCTCGACTCGCCCTTCATCCCGCAGTCGCTCATCGGCTACGCCACACGCGAGACGATGATTCTCGAATTCTCGTCGACGGTCGTGGCGCTCATTCTCTCGGGCAAGGTGGGGTCGAGCATCGCTTCGGAAATCGGCACGATGCGCATCACCGAGCAGATTGACGCGCTGGAAATCATGGGCGTCAACTCGGCCTCGTACCTCATCCTGCCCAAAATCGTGGCGGCGGTCCTCTTCTTCCCCTTCCTGACGATTCTGAGCATCGGCATCGGCGTGGCGGGCGGATGGATGATTGCCTGGGCTACGGGCATCATGATTCCCGACGACTACATCGAGGGCCTGCTGCTCGACTTCCGGCCCTATTCGATTGTCTATTCGCTCATCAAGACGGCCGTCTTCGCCTACATCATCACCTCCGTTTCGGCCTTCTACGGCTACTACGCCAAGGGCAACTCGCTCGAGGTGGGCGCCGCCTCGACGCGCGCCGTGGTCGTGAGCTCGGTGGTCATCATGATATTCAACCTGATTCTTACGCAGATTCTGCTGATATGATACGCGCCGAACACATCTCCAAGACGTTCGACGGCCGGACGGTGCTCGACGACATCTCGGTCGAGTTCGAAACGGGCCGCACCAACCTCATCATCGGGCGCAGCGGCTCGGGCAAGACCGTGCTGCTCAAGAGCCTGGTGGGGCTCCATGAGGTCGACTCGGGGGCCGTGTGGTACGACGACGTGAACTTCACGCAGCTGGGCTTCCGCGAACGCAAGCGCATCCGCAAGGACATCGGCATGATATTCCAGGGCGGGGCGCTGCTCGATTCGTCGACCGTCGAGGAGAACGTCAAGCTGCCGCTCGACCTCTTCACCGAGCAGTCCGAGCGCGAGAAGATGGAGCGTGTCAACTTCTGCCTGCAGCGCGTGCGGCTCGAGAATGCCAACCGCCTCTATCCGGCCGAGCTGTCGGGCGGCATGATTAAGCGCGTGGCCATCGCCCGCGCCATCGTGCTCAATCCGCGCTACCTCTTCTGCGACGAGCCCAACTCGGGCCTCGACCCCCAGACCTCGATTGTCATCGACAACCTGATTCACGAAATCACGCGCGAGTACAACATCACCACCATCATCAATACCCACGACATGAACTCGGTGATGGAAATCGGCGAGAAAATTGTATACATTCACGAAGGCCGCAAGTGGTGGGAAGGCACCAAGGAGGAGATTCTCCATGCCGACAACCGCGAGCTCAACGACTTTGTCTTCGCGTCGGCGATGGCCAAGCGGGCGAAAAACGCGGTGCGGTAGCGGCGGGGCGCCGTGTGCGCCGGTTCTCCTTGCGGCCGCAGGGCGCGTGTTGCGCCGATTGCCCGAGGCGAAGCTCCGCACCGGCGGCCGGCACGGGCCGGGGAGGCCAAAAAAAGTGATTTTTATTTGCGTAATTTTGCCAAAGTGTGTAATTTTGCGCTCGGAAAATACAGGATGTTTTCAGTTATTAACCAATAAATCAAAAAACTATGTCTCAGATTAAGATTGGTATCAACGGCTTCGGTCGTATCGGTCGTATGGTTTTCCGTGCAGCCTGCACGCAGACCGACAAGTATGAGATTGTCGGCATCAACGACCTCTGCCCGGTAGATTATTTGGCTTACATGCTCAAGTACGATACGATGCACGGCCAGTTCAAGGGCACCATCGAGTTCGACCTCGAGAAGAGCCAGCTGATTGTCAACGGCCACGCTATCCGCGTAACCGCTGAGAAGGACCCCGCCAACCTGAAGTGGAACGAGGTGGGTGCCGAGTACGTAGTCGAGTCGACCGGTCTGTTCCTGACCGAGGAGAAGGCTCAGGCTCACCTCGCTGCCGGTGCCAAGTATGTCGTAATGTCGGCTCCCTCGAAGGACGCTACCCCGATGTTCGTATGCGGTGTCAACACCGATACGTATGCCGGCCAGAAGATTGTTTCGAACGCTTCGTGCACCACGAACTGCCTGGCTCCCATTGCCAAGGTGCTCAACGACAAGTTCGGCATCACCGACGGTCTGATGACTACCGTTCACTCGACCACCGCAACGCAGAAGACCGTAGACGGTCCCTCGATGAAGGACTGGCGTGGCGGTCGTGCCGCTTCGGGCAACATCATCCCCTCGTCGACGGGTGCAGCCAAGGCCGTAGGTAAGGTTATTCCTTCGCTGAACGGCAAGCTGACGGGTATGTCGATGCGCGTTCCGACCCTCGACGTATCGGTTGTCGACCTGACTGTAAACCTCGCCAAGCCGGCCAAGTACGAGGAGATTTGCGCCGCTATGAAGGAGGCTTCGGAAGGCGAACTGAAGGGTGTTCTGGGTTACACGGAGGAGGCTGTCGTTTCGTCCGACTTCCTCGGCGATCCCCGCACCTCGATTTTCGACAAGGCTGCCGGTATCGCTCTGACCGACACCTTCGTGAAGGTCGTTTCGTGGTATGACAACGAGTGGGGTTACTCGAACAAGGTGCTCGACCTCATCTCGGTCATGAAGGCCTACAACAAGTAATCGAATCCGATTCGATACGCAGGGAGGCTCCGATGTCCGGAGCCTCCTCTTTTTGTGTCGTACGGGAGGGGTGAGGATGTGCGGCCGGCCGGCGTGCAGGTCGCTTACGATGTTCCGGCCGTGGGCCGGACTGTCTGTTTTGCGAGGGCAGGGGACGGATGGATGCGGGCGCAGAGCCTGCACCGGCGGAATCCAATCAGGCTTCGTGGGCCGGAACCCTCAGCTCGATGGAGGCTCCCGACCACTGGTTGATGGAGCGGCGCTCCCGGAGCAGCCGTTTGCCGTCGAAGTCGATGCGGATGTCGAGCGGGAAGGGACGCGTGGCGTCGATGTCGTTGCCGGCCGGCAGCGTGTGGGGAATGATGTAGATGTAGAGCAGCAGATGGTCGCATGCCGGCGCCTCGAGCACCGCGCGGCGGTCTGTCGCCACGTCGGCCGGGCGCTCCGTGAGGTGGCTGCCCACGTCGGCCACGCGCTCCTCGGATGAGACGAATCCCGTGCGGTTGTCCGCGCTGTCGAAGCAGCCGCACATAAGCTCCACGTTGTAGCGCCACCACTCCTCGTAGGGGCTGCTTACCTCGATTCGAAATCCTTTTTCCGTTGCCATGGTCCGCGTTTTTGGGGTCGTTGCTGCAAAGATAGCTTTTTTTCTGCGTACCGTCCGCCTCCGTCCGCGAAATATGCCCCCGGGCGGGGCGCCCCGAGTCGTCGGGAGCCCTGTCGGAGCAAAACTCCTTGAAAAACTTTGCAATTCTCTGAATTTTTAGTAACTTTGCGCACTAAATACGCTCAGATGGAGGTTCGAATGGACGAAACGAAAAGCTTCGTAATTGCCTACAGAGGGTTGAAACCCGGGTTGCATACCTTCCGCTTCGATGTGGACGGCGGGCTCTTCGCGGCCTACGAGAACTCCGAAATCAAGGACGGGCACTGCCGTGTCGAGGTCGAAATGATGCGCTCGGAGAAGCTGCTCGAACTCGACATCGCCATTGCGGGCGGCGTGGTGGTCGCCTGTGACCGTTGTCTGGAGGATTGCGAAGTTCCGGTCGACTATCACGGGCATCTTGCCGTGAAGTTCTCGGACGAGGCCGGCGACTACGACGGCGAGGTGCTGTGGCTCTCCCCTTCGGAGGAGGAGCTGGACCTCACGCAGTACATCTACGAGAGCATCGTGCTGTCGCTGCCCTACCAGCGGGTGCACCCCGAAGGGCAGTGCAACCCCGAGATGATGGCCCGCTTCCGGATTGTGTCGGGCGAGGAGTTCGATGCGCTGGAGGCCGAATCCGAGCAGCAGGCTCCACCTGCGGGCGAATGGGCCAAGCTGGCCGAGCTCAAGGAGCGTATGGAGCGCGAGGAGGCTGAATCCTCCGCGGAGAAGAAGACGAACGAATAACGAAGGATACGTTAAACTTATAATTCATACAGTAAAATGGCACATCCTAAACACAAAATCTCGTCGACGCGACGTGATAAGAGAAGAACTCACTACAAGGCCGTAGTTCCTACGGTGGTTACCTGCTCGAACTGCGGTGCGGCCGTGCTTTACCACCGGGTTTGCCCCGAGTGCGGTTTCTATCGCGGAAAGCTGGCTATCGAGAAGAAGGCCGCTGAATAGGCGGCGGGAAAAGAGCGCATTGATGTCGATGCCCTCTTTTTTCGCATGAGAAGAGCCCGACGGTTTGCCGTGGGGCAGGCGTGTCTCCGTCGCGGACCGGTTTTCAGCAGTCGGGTCGCGATGGTGCGCGTTGTGTCCTGTGAGGATTCTTCGGGGAGGCATGTGGCGCCTGTCGCCGGGTGTTCCCGCTAACAATGATGTTCAACCGAATCTTGCGAATTATGTTAAAGATTGGTATAGATGCCATGGGCGGCGATTTTGCCCCCGAGGCAGCGGTCAAGGGTGCCGTCATGGCGCTCGGAGAGGTCGGTGCGGATTGCCGCATCGTGCTTTTCGGCGACCGCGAACGGATTCTCGCCATCCTGGCGGCCGAGGGATGCCCGGCCGAGAAATTCGACATCGTGGCTACCACCGAAGTCATCGAGATGGGGGACCATCCGGCGAAAGCCTTCCAGTCGAAGACGGATTCGAGCATTACGGTCGGTTTCGGCTATCTGGCCAAGGGCGTGATTCAGGGCTTCGCCAGCGCCGGCAGCACCGGTGCGATGATGGTGGGCTCGATGTATGCCGTCAAGCCCATCGAGGGTGTCATCCGTCCGACGATTTCGTCGGTCGTTCCGACGGCTTCGGGTCGTCCGGCGCTGCTGCTCGACGTGGGGCTCAACGTGGACTGCAAACCCGAAGTGCTGGCGCAGTACGGTGTCATCGGTTCGATTTATGCCGAGGCGGTACTCGGCATCGCCGAGCCGCGCGTGGCCGTGCTCAACATCGGCGAGGAGGAGACCAAGGGCAATGCCCAGACGAAGGCCACCCACGAGCTGATGAAGGCCGAAGGCGATGCGGGCAAGTTCCGCTTCGTGGGCAACATTGAGGCTTCGCACATCTTCTCGGGCAAGGTGGCCGACGTCATTGTCTGCGACGGCTTCGTGGGCAACACGGTGCTGAAGATGGCCGAAGGCCTCTATCGAATCAATAAGGCGCTCGGGGTGGACAACCCCTTCTGGAACTCGATGAACTACGAGATGGTGGGCGGTACGCCCGTCCTGGGAGTCAACGCTCCGGTCATCATCGGTCACGGATGTTCGACGCCTTTGGCAATCAAGAATATGATACTCTCGACCGTGCGGTGCGCCGAGGCGGACCTCGCGGGCAAACTCAAGAGTGCGTTTAACAACTAACCATAAAGAATTTTATCGATGGCAAAGATAACAGCTGCGATTACGGGTGTCGGCCAGTACCTGCCGGATTACATCCTGACGAATGACGAACTGAGTAAGATGGTCGACACCTCCGACGAGTGGATTATGTCGCATATCGGTGTCAAGACGCGCCATATCCTCAAGGGTGAGGGCGTGGGCACCTCCTACATGGGCGCGCGCGCCATCATCAACCTGCTGGACAAGACCGGCGTCGACCCGATGGAGGTCGACCTGGTGATTTGCGCCACGGTGACTCCCGACATGTTCTTCCCCTCGACGGGTAACCTCATCGCCGACCAGGCTGGCTGCAAGAACGCCTTCGCCTACGACGTATCGGCTGCCTGCAGCGGTTTCCTCTTCGCACTGACCACCGGAGCCAAGTTCATCGAGACGGGCTCGTGCAAGAAGGTGGTGGTTGTCGGCGCGGACAAGATGTCCTCGATTATCGACTATACGGACCGCTCGACCTGCCCGATTTTCGGTGACGGTGCGGCTGCCGTGCTGCTCGAGCCCAATACCGAGGGTCTGGGCGTCATCGACGAGATTCTCCATTCGGACGGCTCGGGCGAGCTGCAGCTCTACATGAAGGCCGGCGGCTCGCGCTACCCGGCTACGGTCGAGACGGTGCAGAACAACTGGCATACGATTACGTGGGACGGCCACGCTGTCTTCAAGGCTGCCGTTTCGAAGATGGCCGACGTCTCGGTCGAGATGATGGAGCGCTACAACCTGACGGGCGACGACATCCGCTATCTGGTTCCCCACCAGGCCAACCTGCGCATCATCGACGCTACGGCACGCCGCATGGGCATCACCAAGGATAAGTGCATGATTAACATCGACCGCAACGGCAACACCACGGCAGCAACCATCCCGACCTGTCTGTACGACTACGAGAAGGAGCTGCGTCCGGGCGACAACCTGATTCTGTCGGCATTCGGCGGCGGATATACCTGGGGCGCCATCTATGTGAAGTGGGCCTACGACGGTTCGAAGGCTTGAGCCGCAGTCCGGTAATTCGATTCGGGCAGGAGTTCCTTTCGCAGGAGCTCCTGCCTTCGTTTTTGCCGGGCGCGTTTCAGATTCCGTTCGGATTTTTCCGCTATCTTTGTGGTGGAAACCCCCTAAGAAGATTGCGATGAAACTGTTGGTTGTCGAGGATGAACCCTCGCTGCGCGAAATCATGGTGCGGACGCTCCGCGGCGAGCGCTACGTGGTGGAGGAGGCTGCCGACTATGCCTCGGCGCTGCCCAAGATAGAGGATTACGACTACGACTGCATCCTGCTCGACATCATGCTGCCGGGCGGCAGCGGACTGCGGCTGCTCGAACGGCTCAAGGCGCTGCGCAAGAGTGCGGGGGTCATCATCATCTCGGCGCGCGATTCGCTCGACGACAAGGTCGAGGGGTTGGAGCTCGGTGCCGACGACTATCTGGCCAAACCGTTCCACCTGGCCGAACTCTCGGCCCGCATCCGGAGCGTCATCCGGCGCCATCAGCGCGGCGGGCAGGAGAGCCTCGATGCCGGCAACGTGCGTCTCTTCCCCGACCGGCAGCGGGTCGAGGTGGCGGGCCGCGAGGTGGAGCTGGTGCGCAAGGAGTACGACATCCTCCACTACTTCATGAGCCGTCCGGGACGCATGGTCAACAAGGCGACGCTGGCCGAGGCGGTCTGGGGCGACCACATCGACCAGAGCGACAACTTCGACTTCGTCTACGCCCAGATGAAGAACCTCCGGCGCAAGCTGGCCGATGCCGGAGCCGACATCGAGCTGAAGTCAATCTACGGATTCGGATACAAACTCGTTGCCGAATGAAACTCATCCACCGCATCATACTCCACATCTCGTGGGTGCTCACGCTGCTGCTGGCGGCGTGGGCCGTGCTGTTCTATGTCACGATGGTCGACGAAATCAACGACGAGGTCGACGACTCGCTGGAGTTCTACTCCGAGATGCTCATCACGCGGTCGCTTGCCGGCCGCGAACTGCCCACGTCGAACTCGGGGAGCAACAACAGCTACTACCTCCACGAGGTGACGCACGAGTATGCCGACTCGCAGCCCCATGTCGCCTACAGCGACGAGGAAATCTACATCCCCGAGATGGAGGAGACCGAGCCCGCCCGCGTGCTGCGGACCATCTTCGAGGACCGCGACGGGCGGCTCTTCGAATTGACGGTGCTGACCCCCTCGTTCGAAAAGGAGGACCTGCGGGTGACCATTCTCTGGTGCGTGGTGTGGCTCTATCTGCTGCTCCTGCTGACGATTCTGCTGGTCAACGTGCTGGTGCTCCGCCGCATCCTGCGCCCGTTGTACGCACTGCTGCGCTGGCTCGACGATTATACCATCGGCGGGCGCAACGAACCTCTGGCAAACGATACGACCGTCCCCGAATTCCGCCGGCTGAACGAGTCGGCCATCCGCAATGCGGCGCGGGCCGAATACCTGTTCGACCGCCAGAAGCAGTTCATCGGCAATGCCTCGCACGAGATGCAGACGCCGCTGGCCGTCTGCAGCAACCGGCTCGAGATGCTGGTCGATTCGACCGAGCTGAGCGAGGAGCAGCTGGGCGAAATCTTCAAGGTGCAGCAGACGCTCGACTATCTGGTGCGGCTCAACCGTTCGCTGTTGCTGCTTTCGAAAATCGAGGGCGGGCAGTTCCCCGAAAGCGAGGAGGTCGATTTCAATGCGCTGGTGCGCACCGCCGCAGCCGACTTCGGTGAGCTCTATGCCGCGCGCCGCATCCGTACGGAGCTGCGCGAGGAGGGCGGACTCCGCTTCAGGATGAACCCGTCGCTGGCCGCAAGTATGGTGAACAACCTGCTCAAGAACGCCTTCGTCCACGGCGGCGAGGGGGGCGAGGTGTTGCTCACCGTCAGCCGCTCGCGTTTCCGCGTGGCCAATACCGCGACCTCGGGACCGCTGGACGCCGAGCACATCTTCGACCGCTTCTACCAGGGGACGAAGAAAGAGGGCTCGACCGGTCTCGGTCTCTCGATTGTCGACGCCGTCTGCCGCCTCTACCGGCTGCACCTCTCCTACGCCTTCGTCGAGGGGCGTCACACCTTCAACATCGATTTCCCGCAGTAGCCCCCCGGCTACGGCTTCGTGCAATGCGCCCCGGCAGCGACGTATGTCCGTCCGTTGCCGGGGCGCCTGCGCTCCGTCCGCACTTTTTTGCGAAAAAAACGGCTGTCCGGCCGCAATTTCAAATTCATTTCAGCTTTGCTTCCCAATTTTGTATCGTGATTCAGATACAAAACCCGTAAAGCAGACTGTAACGATATGAAAAAACTGGCATCTCTTCTGGCTCTGGTTGCACTCCTTGCAGGAGCCACCCCCGCACTGGCGGGCGACGACCGCCCCATCGCCTATAAGAAGCTCCCCGCCGAGGCACGGCAGTTCATCACCTCCTACTTCGGCGATACGCGCGTCTCCTATGCAAAGGTCGACTCCGAATGGTGGGACACCACCTATGAGGTGGTCTTCGTCGACGGACGCAAGGTCGAATTCGAGAAGGACGGCGCATGGAAGGAGGTTTCGTGCAAATACTCCCAGGTGCCCGACGTGATTGTCCCGCCCCGCATCCGCGAGTATGTGGCCGCTTCGCACCCCGGACAGAAGATGGTGAAAATCGAACGCAGCCGCCGCGAATACGAGGTCAAGTTGGACAACGGCCTTGACCAGACCTTCGACCGCAACTACAACCTCATCGACATCGATGACTGATACCCCTTCCCATAATCCATTAACCTCAAACAGACAAAAACGATTACTACCATGAAACTTGGATGGCTTTTGATGACGCTCGCATCGGCAGTGGCGATGGTGAGCTGTGACAAGGACGACGACGCGGTACAGGTTCCCGCCCAGGTCGAGACGGCATTCTATGCGATGTATCCCAATGCGACCGACGTGCGCTGGAGCGGCCGGAGCGGCTACGTGGTGGCCGACTTCCGCGAGAGCGGCGTAGCCAACTCGGCATGGTTCGACCGCAGCGGCGGCTGGCACATGACCGATACCGATATTCCCTACCAGGCGCTTCCCGAGGCGGTGAAGAGCTCCTTCGAGGCGAGCGAGTACGCTACGTGGCGCATCGAGGAGGTCGAGAAGGTGACCCGCGCCCAGATTGAGACGCTCTACGTCATCGAGGTGGAGCAGCGCGAAGCGGAGATGGAGCTCGTCTATTCGGAGGACGGCGTACTGCTCAATGCCGTGGCCGACGACGGCGACAACTACAACGACGACCTGCTGCCGCAGCAGCTTCCCGCCGAGGTTACGGCATTCATCGAGCAGCGCTATCCCGGTGCGCGCATCCTCGAGGCCGAGCGTGAGCGCGGCGTGCTCGAAGTCGACATCATCGACGGCCGTACGGCCCGCGAGGTGGCCTTCGACAATGCCAACGCATGGCTCTACACCAAGACCGAGGTGCGCCGCAATGACCTTCCCGACGTCGTACTGCAGGCATGGCAGCAGTCCGAATATGCCTCCTACGAGCTCGACGACATCTCCTTCTACGAGGCTCCGACGGGCGACTACTACGAGCTCGAGCTCGAGCGCGGCGACCGCGAGGTGAAGCTCCGCATCGCTGCCGACGGCACGCTCCTCTGACCTTCGCTCCGAGGGTCAACCCCGACGGCCCGGTTCCCGCAGAGGGGACCGGGCCGTATGTTTTCCGGTGTGCGGGCCGCATTTTTTTTGCACACATCCCGGAAAAGAGTCGTATCTTTGAGCATCGAACAACTTCAAAACATACAGACATCATGCTCAGCCAAAAATTGACGGATGCGCTCAATGCGCAGGTGAATGCCGAATTCTGGTCGGCCTACCTCTATCTTTCGATGTCGCTCGATGCCTCGGCCAAGGGACACAAGGGCGTTGCCAACTGGTTCCAGGTTCAGTTCCAGGAGGAGCAGGCTCATGCCCGGATTCTGATGAACCACATGCTTGCGCGCGGTGCGGCGGTGAAACTGGCCCCCATTGCCGAGGTTCCCACGTCGTGGGAGTCGCCGCTGGCCATGTTTGCCGAGACGCTTGTCCACGAGCGCAAGGTGACCTCCATGATTGAAAACCTCTGCGCCGTAGCCGCCGAGGAGAAGGACTTCGCGGTGTCGAACATGCTCGTGTGGTTCGTCAACGAGCAGGTCGAGGAGGAGGAGTCGGCTCAGGAGATGATTGCCGCCTTCGAGGCGGTCGAGGGCAACAAGTTCGGCCTCTACATGCTCGACAAGGAGCTGGCGGCCCGGACCTATGTCGAGCCTTCGCCGCTGGCAGCCAAGGAGTAGGCGCTCCCTCCCGTTGAACGGGCGGGATTTCACAGGGCGGAGCCGTCGGATGCATGCCGTCGGCTCCGTTTCGTATCTGCGGGAGTGCGGTCGGATGGGGCGGGAAACCGGTTCGGAGGGGAGGGGCTCAGAAGAGCGATGCCGCCCCCTGGAAGGTGGCCAGGATGACGATGTATCGCAGCAGTTTGCCCACGAACATCGAGCCGGCGGTGAGCCAACGGTTGGCGTGCATGAGCCCCAGCACGATGGCAATCGCCTCGCCCACGTAGGGCAGGAAGCCGAAGAAGCCCATCAGCGCGCCCCGTCCCGAGAGGATTTTCCGCGCCTTGGCCAGCTGCTTTTCGCTCACGCCCAGCCGCTCAATCCATTCGCTGCGGCCCAGTGTCCCAATCCAGTAGCAGCTCATGCCGCCCAGCGTGTTGCCTACGGCCGCTGCGGCCAGACACCAAACGGGGTCGAGCCCCATCCGCACGAGGAGGATGAGCACGGCTTCGGAACTGAACGGCAGGATGCTTCCGGCAACGAAGGCCGAGAGCAGCAGCCCCCAGTATCCCCAGTCGACGAGCAGGCGGGTGAGTGTATCGAGCAGAGCGTCCATTTTTTTCGTTGTGCCGGGCCGAGAGGGCTCCGACGGGGCAAAGATAGCTTTTTTTCGGTGGAACGCGCCACCGTCCCGACGGCTTTGTTCACCGTTCCGACGGCTTTGTTCACCGTTCCGGCGGCTTTGTTCTCCGCTCCGGCCATTGGCCCGGTTTGCCGCCAGGCCGCATAATAAAACGAAGCGGATTACCGTTCTCCGTTCAAATGGCTCGATATATGAGACTGAGCAGAACAATACGTATCATGACGGTTGCCGGTTTGCTGTTTGTCGCCGTGGCGGCGCAGGCCGACAATCTTCCAAAACGAGAAACTATGGCAGTGACACATTTGACGCGGGAGGATTTCCGCACGAAGATTTACGATTTCGAACGCAACCCGGGCAGCTGGAAGTTCGAGGGCGACAAGCCCGCACTGGTCGACTTCTACGCCTCGTGGTGCGGGCCCTGCAAGATGCTGGCCCCGGTGCTCGAGGAGCTCGGCGACGAGTATGCCGGCCGGGTCGACATCTACAAGGTCAACGTCGACGAGCAGCAGGAGCTGGCGGCGCTTTTCGGCGTGCGCAGCATCCCGACGCTGCTCTTCATTCCCCGCGGCGGGAAGCCGCAGCTGGCGCAGGGCGCCCTGCCCAGGAACGAGTTGCGGCGGCTTATCGACCAGCTGCTGCTCGGCGCCGAATAGGCGCGGGCTGCACTGCAGTGAAAAACGGAGGTCCCTCCCGAGCGGGAGGAGCCTCCGTTTTTTGTCGTCGTCTCTGCGCGGGGCGTGTCAGCCGATGACTGTGGCCACGATGCGTCGTCCCCGGGCTCCGTTGCGGAATTCGCAGAGGTAGATTCCCTGCCACGTTCCGAGGTTGAGGCGCCGCCGCGTGACGGGAATCATGAGCGATGCGCCCGTCAGGGTCGATTTGGCGTGGGCCGGCATGTCGTCGTCGCCCTCGAGCGTGTGGGTGTAGTAGGGCTCGCGCTCGCGTACGAGCCGGTCGAAGACCGCTTCGAGGTCGCACCGCACGTCGGGGTCGGCATTCTCGTTGAGCGTCAGCGCCGCCGAGGTGTGCTGCAGGAAAAGATGCAGCACTCCGGTTTCGGGCAGCTCGGGCAGTTGCGCGGCAATCTCGTCGGTGACCAGATGCATGCCCCTCCGGCGCGGGCGCAGCGTGAATTCGGTCTGGAGAATCATGCTGCCGGTCGGCTTAGAGTTTCGACAGGTCCACCTCGATGGCGGCCGGATAGATGCGGCGCGGGTCGAAGAACTGGGCGCAGCTGTTGACCATGTGCTCCAGACGGATTTCCGGAACGCCGCTGAATACCTGCTTGCCGTTGACCGTCAGCTTTACGCTCTTCGACAGGTCGACCAGCTCGTTGCAGAGGTAGATGGTCAGCTTGCCGCGGGTTGCCGGGGTCTTGCTCTTCTCGAACCGCATCTCGATGCCCCATGCGGGGTCGGTCTCGGTGGTCGTGTAGCGCACCTCGTCGACCTTGAGCGTGATGTTGTTGCCCGAGATGGTCATCTCGTAGCAGCTCCGGGTCGAGAAGTCGGTGTTCGAACGCTCGTCGACATGGATGTTGTAGAAGCCCGTGCGGTACTGGTTGTCCATCTCGAAGTTCTCCCAGTAGACGTAGTGCGGATAGGGGTTGCGCGTATACTGCTTGAGCCAGGGCGTGGTGGGCGTGTAGTCGATGCCGTGGCCCATGCCCGGAATCAGCTCGATGAAGTGGGTGTAGTACCCCGGGTGGGCGTTTTCGAGCTCCTCGAATGCCTCCTGGGTGTATCCGGTCAGCGTGTTGCGGTAGAAGCCGTCGTCGTTGGCTCCCGTGCGGAGCGAGAAGGCGGTGTTGGCGCAATTCTCGGCCGGAGCGTTCTTAAGCGGCTCGCCGCCTGCCATCGGACCGGCACCGGCCAGGTAGTCGGCGTAGAACGAGGCCAGACGCTGGCTGCCGTAGCCGCCCTCGGAGATGCCGAAGAAGTAGACGCGGTCGGGGTTGATGTCGCCCGAGACGAAGGCCTGGCGCAGCAGCCGTTCCCAGGCATACTGTTTGGCCTTCTGCCACCAGCGGTAGTAGTTGCCCGTGTTGGGAATCTGCGGAATGAAGTATGCCGAGGGGGCGTCGTCGAAGGTCAGGCCCAGCGACAGACCCGTTGCCCACTCCGAGGTCTTGTCGCCCGAACCGTGCAGGTAGAGGAAAAGCGGGTATCCGGCCGTCGGCTTGTTGCCCTTCGACCCCCAGTAGTAGGGCATCGTGGCGTTGGGTTCGAGCGAAGCGGGCAGCGGCCAGCGTCCCGTATGCTTCTCCGAAAGCGGTTGGAGTTCGATGAGCTTGTCCTCGTCGAAGCCGTCGTTGGCCCCTTTCCATGCCGCCCATACCAGGTTGCTGTTGGCCTCGAGTTTCTCGGACTCGATAGTGATTGGCGACGAGAATTCGTCCTCGCTGCCGGCCAGCACCGTCGTGAAGTGGTCCTTGATTTCCTTTTGGGTCTGTTCCGAAATCAGTCCGGTTCCGGTCCCGGGGGTCGTAGAGCCTTTGTCGCTGCCCGAGTCATCCGAGCAGGAGGCACAGAGTGCCGTGAGGGTCAGCAGCCCGAAAAAACGGCCGAAGAGTTTGGCTTGTTTCATAGTTGTCCGATGTTGTTTAGATATTGCCGGAGGGGGCTCCGGCGGGGGTGAAAAAACGACACCAAAAGTACGATTTTTTGGGGAAATTTCAAGAAAAGGTCTTCGAATAATAGGTTATTCGCGATAATCTTCCTATCTTTGTCGCCGCTATCGCAGGATGGCACCGTCGTTGGAGAGGTGCAGGAGTGGTTGAACTGGCCCGCCTGGAAAGCGAGTAAACCCCCAAAGGGTTTCAGGGGTTCGAATCCCCTTCTCTCCGCAACAAAGAAAAGCCTGAGTTCTTGGAACTCAGGCTTTTCTGTTCTGCCGCCGGACCGGGCTGGACCTGGTCAGGCGGTTGGAACAAAAGGCCGTAGCGGCGAAGCCGCGGGCTTTTCGGCTGTTGCCGGGGCGGCCCCGGCAACAGCCGGGAAAAGCGTGCGCAGCACGGTTAATCCCCCGGGTGCTGCGCCTGCGCGAGCCTGCACGAAGGCTGGCGCAACGGAAAAGTCGGCCGATGCGTCGGCCGAAAAAAATGCTCCGGCGGAATTCATTCCGCCGGAGCGTTTTTTCGGATTGCGCGATGGCTCCGGCATTGCCGGCAGCATCACTCGGCGGCATGCGCCGCCCTCCGGTCAGCGTCCCGTGACCCTCAGATAGCGGGCTACGGCCGTGCGGTAGGCGGCGCGGGCCTCCGTCTGTTTGTCGCGGCTCTGCGTATAGAGCGTTTCGGCCTCGAGCAGCTCGGTGAGCGACGAGGTTCCTGCGCGGTAGAAGTCGCGGTTCTGCCGCAGATTCTCCGTGGCCGATGCGATGGAGCGTTCGGCCAGCGAAATCTGCGCATAGGCCTCGAGCACGTCGCTCCAGCTCTTCTCGATTTCGACCGCGAGCATCTCGCGCGCCTCCATGCGGTCGTTCTCGGCCTGCTGCTCGCGCAGCCGCGCCCGCTTGATGGCGTGGGCGCCGCCCCACCAGTCGGATATGGGCACCGAAACCTGGGCGAAGACCACTCCGTCGTCGACGTTGCGGTCCATGACGTTGTAGTAGAGGTAACCGGCGCCTACGCCTACGGTCGGCAGCCGCTTGCCGCGTTCCATGCGCTTCTCGTACCGTCGAGCCTCTACATTCTTTTCGGCCAGCTGGTATTCGGCCCGCCGGTCGAGCGCCTCCTCGACGTCGACGTACCAGACGGTCGGAGGTTCGGGCTCCGTGTCGGCGAAGGCGATGTCGAAGGTCCGCCAGTCTGTCCCCACGTACTGTGCCAGCAGCATCTTCGAGACCTTCAGTCCGTTTTCGACCTTCAGCCGGTTGGAGGCGACCTCCTGCTGCCGCAGTTCGACGCGCAGCAGGTCGTTCGAGGTGACGAGTCCCGCGCGGACCGAGAGCTCGGCCTGGCGGTGGATTTCGTCGAGTTGCCGGTCGACGGCGTCGAGCGTCGTGAGGCGCTCCTTCAGCGAGACAATCTGCCAGAAGTAGGTGTCGGTCCGTTCGCGCACCTCGGCTTCGCTCTTCTGCAGCTGCAGCGAGCCGACCTCCTCGCCGAGCCGGGCCAGGCGGTTGCCGTTGACAATCTTCAGTCCGGCGAAGAGGGGCTGTACGGCCGAGATGCTGCCCACGATGCCGCGCTTGACCATCGATATGGGCACCGGCATGCTTCCCATCTGGGGGATGGTCACGTCGAATTCGGCCTGAACAAGCCCGTGTTGGGCCTGGAACACCCCGCCGGAGGCCGAGATTTGTGGGAAGTAGTTGGTGAAGGCCTCACGCCGGCTCTGCGTGGCGGCTTCGAGTTCGAGCCGGGCGTTGGCCAGCGTGCGGTTGTGTTCCGAAGCGGCGGCCCGGCACTCCTCGAGGGTGAGAGTCTGGGCTTCGGTGGTGAGGCTTCCGCCGCAGAGCAGCAGAAGCGCTATTGCGAAGTGTCGTTTCATCGTCATTTGTAGATTTTGGAGTAGAGGACCGGAAGAATCGTCACCACCAGCACGAGCGAGCCGATGCCGCCGGCGAAAATCGTCACACCCACGGGAGCCCAGAAGGTGCTGCCGCCCAGAATCATCGGTATCACGCCCACGGCCGTGGTCGCCGTGGTGAGGAAAATCGGCACCATGCGGCGCTTGCCAGCGTCGTAGGCGGCCAGACGTCCCGTCCAGCGGCAGCAGATGCGCTTCTCCTCGGCGTGCTGGTACATCAGAATCACGTTGCGGACAATCATGCCCAGCAGGGTGATGAAGCCCAGCACCGAGGTCAGGCCGATGGTGAAGTTCGAGAGCCAGAGCCCGACCATCGCGCCGAACAGGCAGAGGCTCATCGAGAGCATGACCACCAGCGTGATGCCGAACTTGCGGAAGTTGATGAGGATGAAGAAGAAAATGATGACCAGCGAGATGGCCAGTCCGGCGAGGATGTCGGGCAGCGTCTCCATGTCGAACTCGTATTCGCCGCCGATTTCGGAGGTGACGCCGGCCGGGAGTTCGATTTCGTCCTGCAGGATGTCGTTGATTCGGGCAAGCATCTGCAGGGCGTTGGCCTCACGCTTGACGTCGGCCACCACCGACATGCAGCGCATGCCGTTGCGGTGTACGATGCGGCTCTCGCTCCAGGCCGGTTCGACGTTGGCAATCTGACGCAGCGGGACGCTCAGCGAGGGGATGACCGACGAAATGTAGGTGTTCTCCACGTCGGAGAGCGAACGCTCGCCGAGCCGCTCGTCGCTCTTGAGCACGACCGGCAGCGCATAGTCGCCCTCCCAGACCGAGCCGAGGGGCACGTCGCCCGACGCGAGTGTCAGGTTCAGTGCGGCCGTCGTGCGCGTGATGCCGAGCTGCGATGCGGTGACCGGGTCGAGCCGGACGTCGACCACGGGGCGCGGCTCCTCGTAGTCGGAGTGCACCCACAGCAGTTCGGGCATCTCCCTCATGCGGGCAATCAGCCGGTCGGCAGCCGTACGCAGCGAATCGATGTCGTCGCCGTAGAAGCGGAACTCGAGCGAGGGGACATTCTGGTAGTCGAGCTGCTTGAATTTGACGTAGGCGTCGGGGAAACGGTCGGCCCAGCTGTTGGCATACTGGTCGAGCACGGCCTCGGTATCCTTGATTGAGGTGGTGTTCACGATGAACTGCGCATAGTTGCGGCCCGCAATCTGCGGCGCATAGCTCATCTGGAAGCGGGGCGACGAACAGCCGATGAACGAGGTGACGGACTTCACGCGCGGGTCGTCGCGGAGCACCGTGTAGACCGAGTCGGCCACGGCGGCCGTACGTTCGAGCGGCGTGCCGTCGCGCAGGTAGATTTCGACGGCGAACTGGTCGCGGTCGGCATAGGGGAACATCCTCAGCCGCAGCCCGGGGATGAGCAGCAGGGCAACCACCACCGAGGCGATGCCGAGCGAGATGGTGAGCCATCCGTGGCGGAAGGTCCCCACCAGGATGTGCTGGTAGAAGCGCTGCACCTTGTCGGTGAAACTGCGGTGGGCGGGGTCATGCTTCGGCGCGCGGGGAATGATGAGCACCTCGAGGAAGGGGATGACCACCATGGCTAGGATGAGCGAAACCATCAGGTTGATGGTGATGGTCCACGGGAAGTAGGTGATGAAGTCGCCCATGATGCCGGTCATCGTGAAGAGTATCGGGTAGAAGATGATGCAGATGCAGACGGTGGCCAGCAGCAGCGAGGGGAAGAATTCGCGGGCGCTCTCGACGGCCGCGTACCAGCGCGAATAGCCGCGTCCGAGGTAGTCGAGGTAGCCGTCGATGACCACAATCGAGTTGTCGACAATCATGCCCAGCACGACAATCAGCGCGGCGAGCGTCACCGTGTTGAGCGGGATGCCGCAGGCGTACATCAGCCCCACGGAGATGAAGGTCGAGAGCGGGATGGTGATGGCCGCAACGACGGCCGACCGCCACGGGAAGAGCAGCATCATGACGACGATGATGATGGCCATGGCGACGAACAGGTCGCGGAGGAACGACGAGACGGAATCGCCGACGACCTTGGCCTGGTCGGCGATGCGCGCCACATGGACATCCTCGGGGAGCACCTCGGCCGAGAAGTCGTGCAGCACCCGGTCCACCTCGCGGCCGTATTCCACGATGTTGTATCCGCCGCGCATCTCCATCGAGAGCAGCACGCATCGGTGGCCGTTGTTGCGGATGTAGCTGTCGGGGTCGTCGTATTCGCGTACGACGCGTGCCACGTCGCGTACGCGCAGCACGTTGCCCTGCGGGTCGCTCCAGATTATCTGGTCGGCGATTTCCTGCTCGCTGCGCAGCGTCGGGGCGAGGTGGATGGGGGTTTCGGTCGTGCGGTTTTCGATGCTGCCGCCCATCGGGGTGAGCCCCTGCGAGGCGAGCGCCGTCGAGAGGAACTGCTCGCCGATGCCGTAGGCCGCCAGCCGGTCGTGGTCCACGTAGACGGATATCTGCTCCGACTGCAGCCCGTAGGGACGCAGGTTCGAAACCGACTCGATGCGGCGCAGCCGGTCGCTCAGCCGGTCGAGATACTCCTTCAGCTCGCGGTAGCTGCGCGTGTCGGATTCGAGCGTGATGAGCAGCGCCGACGTGTCGCCGAAGTCATCGTTGGCCACGACCGCCACCACACCCTGGGGCAGCTGCGCCTTGAAGGAGTTGAGGCCGTGCTTGATTTTCGACCAGACCTCGTCCTTGTCGTGGACGTTGTCCTCCAGCTCGACCATTACGTAGCACATGCCGTTCTGCGAGGTGGAGGTGGTCTTCGAGCGTTTGACTTCCTTGTAGGTCATCAGAAACTGTTCGAGCGGGCGGGCCAGCCGCTCCTCGACCTCTTCGCTGGTGGCGCCCGGATAGAGTGCCACCACTACGCCCTGGCGAATGGTGTACTCCGGGAACTCCTGTTTCGGGATGCGGGCCAGTCCGAAGATGCCGAACAGGAAGAGAGCCCCGATGAGCAGGAAGGTGATGCGGAAATTGCGCATCGACCAGGCGACGATGTTGTTCGAACTTTTCATCACTCCCATACGACTTTGCTTCCCTGACCTATTTTCTGCATGCCCTCGACCACGATGCGGTCACCGGCCGAGATGCCCTCCGTGACCACCACGGAGTTGCCCGCAAAGCGGTCCGTGCGGACCGGTGCGCGGAGGACCGAGTCGCCGGACACCTTCCAGACGAAACGGCTGCCGTCGCCCGCCTGACGGATGGCCTGCAGCGGGAGCAGCATCTCCTCGGCAGCGGTGGCGGGCGAGCTCTTCACGCGGCAGACCATGCCGGGAAGCAGTTCGCGGCCGGGATTGGCCATCGGTGCCGTCACCTCGTAGGTGTGGGCGGCGGGGTTGGCCTCGATGTTGCGCGTCGGGGTGCCGGCCCGGAACGTCCGGTCGCCGAGAGCCGCGACGCTCACCTCAATGCGCCGCTCCTCGCCGAGCGAGGCTATCTCCTGCTCGGGTACGGCGAAACGGACCTTGACCGTGGCGATGTCGAGCAGCGTGAGTACCGGTGCGCCCGGCAGCACGGTTTCGCCGGCTTCGGCCCGACGCTTGCCCACCACGCCCGCAAAGGGGGCGCGCAGCGAGCAGTCCTCCAGGTTCTTGCGTGTCATCTCGAAGGCGGCCTGGGCCTGCTGCAGCCGGGTCTGAGCCTCGACCCACTGGATTTCGGGCAGGCTGTTGGCGTCGTGGAGCTGCTGCAGACGTTCGCAGGCATCGCGGGCCTGGGCGAGGGCCGCCTCGGCTGCCGCATGGCTCTGTCGGGCCGAGGTGGGGTCCAGCTCGGCTACCAGCGTCCCGCGTGCGACGTATTGTCCCTCGTCGACGAAGGTGCGGGCAAGGGTCCCCGCAAGGGGGAAACTGAGTGCTGCGGAGCGCTCTTCCTCGATGGCGCCCACGTAGTAGGAGCAGTCTGCCTCGGACGACGGCGTTACAAGACAGGTCTCGACCCGAATCGGGGCGACGCTCGGGCGCTCCTGTTTGGAGGCGCAGCCCGTTGCGACGAGCAGGGCGCCCAGCATGAAGATTCGTTTCATCGTTGTTCTCTTTTCGTATGATTCCGAATGCAAAATTGCCTCTTTGCCGCTGAAACGCAAAGTTCTTTGTGTTGTTTGAATTCGTCGAAAGGTTCGATTTTGAACTTTTCGGTGAGCAAAAGCCTGCAAAATTCTTATATTTGTCGGAAAAATGGAGCCTGCAATGAATGACAAGGGAATCCGCAGTTTCTCGCTCGGGGCGCTGTTGGACGTCTGCGGAAGACGTCCCGAAGACTTCTATTACGACGGTTGTCTCATCTCGTCGCATGTGGACCCCGAGGATGAGGTCCCGATGGACCTGTTCCGCTTTCCGGTGCGCATCGACGCCTTTGCGCTGGTCTTCTGTTCGAAAGGTTCCATCACGCTCCAGTCGAACCTGACGCGGTATGAACTGGGCGGCAATTCGTTGTTCATTCATGTGCCCGGCGCGATTCTCCACGTCGAGTCGATGCGCGGCGCCGAGGTCTTCGTTGCGGCCTGCGAGGAGGAGTTCATCCGCAGGATTGACGTCGACCTCAAACTCATCTCGAGTCTTGCCCTGCAGCTGGAGCGCTATCTGCTGCTGCATCTCGCCCCCGGCGAGTGGACCGTTCTGGAGCGGAGTATCGCCGAGATTACGGACGAAGGGGTTCCCGAGCCCGACGACCTCTATTCGCGGGAGATTCTCCGCTCGTCCCTCCGCGTGCTCATCTACAAGGCCTGCCGCCTCATCGCCCGCCACATCGAGCAGGAGAGCCTCCGTCAGTATTCGCCGCGCAGCCGTCGCGAGGAGTACTTCCAGCGATTCATGACGCAGCTCCGCCGGAACTACATGCGCGAGCGCAGCGTCGGATTCTATGCCGCGCAGCTCAACCTCTCGCCCAAATACCTCACCACGCTCATCCGTCAGACGACCGGGCGTACGGTCATCGAATGGATTGACGACTACGTGATACTCGAGGCGAAGAATCTGCTGCGCTATTCGACGATGAGCATCCAGGAGATAGCCTATTGCCTCAATTTCCCGAACCAGTCCTTTTTCGGGCGCTATTTCAAGAACCACACGGGGGTGACCCCTTCGGCCTTCCGTACGGGCAGCGACCTCCGAGCCGGGGCCGACCTCCCGCAGCCGCTGTCGCGGGAAGGCTGCTGACCGGCGCCATCCGGCCGTCCGGGTCCCTGTATTCCCGACGCTGCCGCTGCCGCGGAAAAAACGACGACGCCCCGGGAGTCTTCCCGGGGCGTCGGCTTCTCAAGCGGTCCGTGCGCTGCGCTTGCGCCGTGGGCGGGCGTTGCCGCGCGAACCTTTATTCCGTTATTCCGTGCAGGCGGGAGCCGTCTCGGCGCCCCATGCCGGATTGGGCTCCGTGCCCATCCGCAGGCGCAGCGTGCCGCCGTCGCTCATCTGGTCGCGGTAGAACCAGCAGTTGTCGAGCGGCTGGCCGTTGAGCTCGGCCGACTGGATGTAGTAGGCTTCGGGCGTGTTGCCTTCCGTTTCGATGGTGAAGCTCCGGCCCGAACCGCTGCGGATGACGATGCGGTCGAACTGCGGGCTGCCCAGCTGGAAGGTGGGACGCATGCAGGTGCCTCCCTGCACGTCAAAGAGACCCATGGCCGCCATCACGTACCAGGCACCGAGCTGTCCCTGGTCCTCGTCCTGTCCGTAGCCGTAGCCGTGTTCGCCCGTCGTGCCGTAGAACTCGTCGCAGATGAGGCGCGTCCACTTCTGCGTGAGGTAGGGTTTGCCGGCGAAGTTGAAGAGCCACGAGATGTGGAGGCTCGGCTGGTTGCCGTGGTTGTAGGGGCTTTCGAGTCCCGAGAAGGCGTTGACCACCTTGCCGCCGCCGAAGATGCTCTTGCGGGCTTCGGTGAAGATGGAGTCGAGCCGGTTGCTGAAGGGCTCGCGGCCCATCTTGGCGATGAGCCCCTCGGGGTCGTGCGGCACGAAGAAGGTGTACTGCACGGCATTGCCCTCCTGGAAGCCGCGCCACGATTCGAGCGGGTTGAAGTCGCCGATGAACTCGCCGTCGGTCGTGCGGGGGCGAATCAGACCCGTCGAGGGGTCGAAGAGACGCTCCCAGCCCTTCGAGAGCCACATCAGCTTGCGGTAGTCCTCCTCGCGGCCGAGCGCCTTGGCCCACTGTGCCACGGCGTAGGAGCTGAAGCTGTACTCAAGCGTGTGCGAGGCGCCGAAGGGCGAGCCGTTGAGCTGCAGTTCGTCGTTGATGCCGTTGTTGCTGGGAACATAGGGCGAATAGCCGCGGCGGACGAACTCACCCACGTCCATCTTGCCGGCACCTTCGACGCGTCCTTCCCACTCCAGCTCGTTCTTCAGCGCCGCCTGGTAGGCCTTTTCGACGTCGAAGTCGCGGATGCCGCACTGGTAGGCTCCCGCCATGAGGATGCTCACCATGTTGGTGCCCACGCCCGAGACGTACTTGCTGCAGGCCAGGCCGTCGCCCAGCCAGCCGGCGTCGCCGTAGACGAGCAGGTGGCCGCGGATGAAGTCGCTGTAGTATTCGGGGTAGGCGAGTGCCCAGAGCTGCGTGAGGTTCCAGTAGGCGCCCCATACGGCGTCGGTGTTGTAGAGGTTGTGGAGCGGACGTCCGTCCTCGCCCAGCGGAATCTGGCCGACGGTGCCGTCGTTGCGCGGATAGGCGCCGTTGGCGTCGCTGGCGATGCCGCGGCCGAGCAGCGCGTGGTAGAGTCCCGTGTAGAATTTCACGCGGTCCTCCTCGCTGCCGCCCTCGACCTCGATGCGGCCCAGGTAGTCGTCCCACTTGGCCTCGGCCGAGCTGCGTGCACCGTCGAAGTCGAGCTCCGAAGCCTCATGCTCGAGGTTGTAGCGGGCATTTTCGATGGAGGTGTACGACAGTCCGACCTTCACCTCGATGCGCTCGCCTTCGGTGGTCCGGAAGGTCAGTGCGCCGCCCGCACCGGGGCCGCGCACCTCGTCGCCCTCGACGGGCTCGCCGCCGCGCAGGAAGGTTTTCCACGAAGCGGCCGGTTTGCTCAGCCGGGCGTGGAAATACATGCCGACCGTGGCGCCGGGCTGGTACTTCTGGGCATAGGTGGGTTCGGCAACGGTGTAGCCCTCGACCGTCTGCGGGTCGATGACGTGCAGCCAGGCGTCGCGCACCGGGCCGCTTTCGCCCAGCCAGCTGCCAATGTCGAAGAGGATGTTCGACGCCTCCGACTCGGGGAAGGTATAGCGCTGGAAGCCGACACGCGTGGTGGCCGTCAGCTCGGCCTCGACGCCGTAATCCTTCAGCCGTACGCGGTAGTATCCCGGGCGGGCCAGCTCGTCGGCCTTGTCGAAGCGCGAGCGGTAGCCGCTGTCGGGGTCGTCGAGCGTTCCCGGCACCGTTTGGATTTCTCCCACGGTCGGCATCAGCAGCACGCCGCCGACCTGGAACTCGTGCAGGCAGGGGAAGCCCTCAATCGAGGTGTGGATGTCCTCGTAGCCGTTGGCCTCCCAGCCGCTGGGGCTGGTGTAGGAGCCGTTGGTCGTGGCGCTGAGTTTGGCCATGCCGAAGGGCTCGGCCGCCGGCGTGTAGAAGAACCAGCGGCTGTGGACCGACCCCAGGTTGGGGTTGACATAGTCGGCGGGGCGGGGTTTCCGCTCTCCGCACGAGACGGCCGTCAGCATCAGGACGGCAAAGAGCAGCAGTTTTTTCATCGGGTATCTGTTTCGGTTTTTGGGCGTTCTCGGTCCGGATGCCCGGCGGTGCGGCCGCAGTCGTTCCGCGCATGCCGCTCCGGGCCGTGGGTCCTGTGGCGGCGGCCGTTCTCCGGATTCCGGGTAAAGGTACGAAAATATTCTTTGCCGGGAAAATCCGGAGCCGTTTTTCGGCCGGTGCGGGTGCCCGGACCCTGTCTCTTATACACATCTCCGAGCCCACGAGACATCTCAG